>NZ_QUAL01000371.1 GCF_003579925.1 Jiangella rhizosphaerae
CGGCCCGCGCGGTCAGCGCGCCGAGCAGCTCGGCGCCGTCGCGCCAGGCCGCGGCCAGCCCGTCGGTCAGGTCGTCGCGTGGCCCGCCGTCCCCGCCGGCCAGCCGCGCGGTCACGTCCGCCGTCGCCGTGAGCACGGTGTCGGGCCGGTGCTCCTCGACCGGCAACCGCCTCACGACGGCGTCGTCCGTCGGCACCGCGTGCACCCGCGCGAGCAGCGCGCCGTACGCCGTCCACTGCTCGGGCGTCAGGCCGACGTCGACCGCTCGGGCGTCGCCCACCCACGGCTGCAACGACAGGCGCCGCCCGCCGCGCTCGGACCACAGCGCGCCGTCCAGCGTCCGGACCGGCGCGGGGACACCGCCGACGCCCAGCTCGGCCAGCCGCGCCGGCAGCAGCAGCCCGGCCGCCGACCCGCCGCCGGTCCACTTCACCGCGTAGAACTCGCTGCCCGCCCGCACCATCCAGACCGAGGCCGCCGCGTCGGCGCCATGGCCGATCGGCGTCACCTCGCTGAATTCGATGCCGAAGTCGGCGCCGATCCAGTCGCGCAGCTCGTCGATCCTCACCCGGCGGTCACCGTGGGCTCGTGCCGTACCGGCATCCGCACCGACGACGCCAGGAAGCACAGCTCGTGGGCGCGCTCGTGCAGCGCGGTCGCCTGCTCGACCATCCCCGCGTCGGCGACGGTGACGACCGGGCGCAGCACGACCTCGGTGAACGCGCCGCCCCCGTCGGGCGTCATCTCCATGGTCCCGCCGGCGGTGTCCTCGTAACCGGTGACGACCACGCCGGCGACCGCGCACAGGTGCAGGTACTGCAGCATGTGGCACTCCGAGAGCGCGGCGACGAACAGCAGCTCGGGGTTCCAGCGGCCGGCCTCGCCGCGGAACGCCGGGTCCGAGCTCGCCGCCAGCACCGGCCGGCCGTCGGCCTCGATCGCGTGCGCGCGGGAGTAGCCGCGGTACGACGCGGTGCCGGTGCCCTGGTTCCCGGTCCAGCGGACGGTGGTCGTGTACTGGTGACTGGTCATCGCCTCTCCCAGGGTCGCGGTTACGCTGCGAGCATGACAGGCTCCCGCGTGGTCGCCGTCGGCCACTACCAGCCCGAGCGCGTCCTCACCAACGCCGAGCTGGCCACCATGGTCGACACCAGCGACGAGTGGATCCGCTCCCGGGTGGGCATCGAGACCCGCCGCATCGCCGCCGAGGACGAGACCGTCGACGCCATGGCCGCGCAGGCCGCGGCGAAGGCCCTGGCCAACGCCGGCCTCGCACCGACGGACATCGACTACCTGGTCGTCGCCACCTGCACCGCGATCGACCGGTCGCCGAACATGGCCGCCCGGGTCGCGGCGCGGCTGGGCATGACGACGCCGGCCGCCATCGACGTCAACACCGCCTGCTCCGGGTTCACCCACGGACTGGCGACGGCCGACCACGCCATCCGGGCCGGCGCCGCCACCCGGGCCCTGGTGATCGGCGCGGAGAAGCTGACCGACTTCACGGACTGGACCGACCGCTCGACCTGCGTGCTGGTCGGCGACGGCGCCGGCGCGGTCGTGCTGGTGGCCGCCGACGAGCCCGAGGTCGGCCCGGTCACGTGGGGTTCGGTGCCGGAGATGTCGAACGCCGTGCGCATCGAGGGCCGTCCCGGCACGTTCGGGCAGGAGGGCCAGGCGGTGTTCCGCTGGGCCACCACCGAGCTGCCGCGGATCGCGCGGCAGGTCTGCGAGCGCAGCGGCGTCGCGCCCGAGGACCTGGGCGGCGTCGTCCTGCACCAGGCCAACCTGCGGATCATCGAGCCGCTGGCCGCGCGTCTGGGCGCGGTGAACGCCGTCGTCGCCCGCGACGTCGTCGAGTCCGGGAACACGTCGGCGGCGAGCATCCCGATCGCGCTGTCCAAGCTGGTCGAGCGGCGCGAGATCGCGGCCGGTGCGCCGGTGCTGCTGTTCGGGTTCGGCGGCGGGCTGTCCTACGCAGGACTGGTCATTCGTTGCCCGTGACGGGCCGGTCCCGCCGGTAGACGTAGTGGAGCGGGTCGTCGACCGGGTTGTCCGGCTCCATGGCCCCCTCGGCGACGCGGCGGAAGCCGGCCTTCTCCAGCGCCCGCCACGACGCGGTGTTCGCGGCGACCACGGCGACGACGATCGCGGGCGCGTCCGGATGCGCCCGCCAGGTGTCGGCGACGACGGCGCCGATCATCGCCGTGCCCAGGCCGCGGCCGACGCGGCCGGGGTCGCCGACCAGGTAGTCGATGGTGACGGCGCCGTCCGGCACGTCGGTGAGCGCGGCGAACTCGTCGCGGTACTCGGCGAAGTCGGCCAGCCGGGACCGCTGCACCAGGCCGACGGGGACGCCGTCGAGCAGGGCCAGCAGGTCCTCGCCCGGCGACGTGCCGTCGGCGGTCCCACCGAAGTCGCGGTCGAGGGCCTCCGGCGTGGTCTCGTGGTTCCACCACCGGGCGACGTGCGGCTGCTCGAGCCAGCGGCGCAGCAGCGCGAAGTCGGCGCGGGTGAGCGGCCGGAACGTGAACGTCACGGCCGCAGCCAGGCGGTGCACCAGGCGTCGTCGGCGCATCGGTCGCGCAGCGCGGCGAGGCCGCGGAGCACCGTCGCGCGCTCGTCGCCCGGGCCGACCGCCGCCAGCAGGTCGTCGGTCCCGGCTCGCAGGTCGCGGGTCGTGGCCCGGGCCAGTCGCCGTCCGGCCGCGGTCACCTCGATGCGGTTGGACCGGCGGTCGAGGTCGTCGACGCGGCGGAAGAGCAGCGCCCTGCGCTCGAGGTCGTCGAGATCGGCGACGATGCGGTTGCGGTCGTAGCCGATGGCGCCGACGATCTCGCGCTGTGTGCGTCCGGGCGGTTCCGCGGCCGCGCGCAGGATGGCGGACTGCCACGACGTCAGGCCGTGGCGGCGCGCGACGGAGGACTCCAACGCGGCGAGCGCCTTGGCGAGTGGGAGCACCAGGCCGGCGAGGTCTTGGCCGGCCGTGCGCGTGACGGCCATGGCCCCAGCGTAGGGTAGGGGCCGGAAAGATCTCTGACCTGCGAGTTCGCGGTCAGATCTCGTCGCCGGGCCGCACCGTCGACCCCGTCACTCGTAAGCCGTACTGGTCGATCACGTGGCAGGTGTGATCCTTCTCGTCCGCATGCGCGCGGGCGGCGTTCTCGGCGGTCGTGTAGCGGGAGAAATCGCGGCTGGTCCACGGGCAGGCGGGACAGTGGGCACGGTAGCGAGCGACGTCCACGGACCAAGACGTTAGCGGCGACGGCGCCGGCTCGCGCGCGGAACGGCTCAATGGGTGAGACGACGTTTTCGTTCCGATGGCACCCTTAGGGTGGGGCCAGGCCGCCGGTGCCGCGGCGGCAGAACAGGAGGCGCGCCGTGCCCGATCCCTCCGCAGACCAGCAGCCCGTCGCCCCGGCCGAGGACGCCGCACCCGTCCGTGAGCCGGCGCCCGTCCCCGTGCGGGCGCAGATCCTGTCGACCGAGCACTGGAGCCTGCTGGCGACCCGCAACCTCGCCTGGAGCGAGAGCTTCAGCCGGGCCAGCTGGTTCCTGACCGTCGTCTCGGCCACGGTGGTGGCGCTCGCGCTGGTCGCCGACAGCACCGACTTCGGACCCGGCTTCGGCCTGTTCGCGCTCGTGCTGATGCCGCTGCTCGTCGTCATCGGTCTGGCCACCGTCATCCGCCTGGTCCAGCTCAACAGCGAGGACGTCGAGCTGGTCGCCGGGATGAACCGGTTGCGGCGCGGCTATCTGGACCTGGCGCCCGAGCTCGAGCCGTACTTCGTCACCGGCCACCGCGAGGACGTCGCCGGGCTCATGCAGACCTACGGCGTGCGCCGCAGCCGCATCCCGGCCGGCCAGTACCTGTCGAGCATCGCTCTGCTGGTGAGCGTCATCGTCGCCGTGCTGATGGGCGCCCTGGCCGGGCTGATCGGCGACGCCTTGGGCGCCGGCACGGAGGCGGCGGTCGGCGTCGGCGTGGCGGCCGGTGTCGTGGCGCTGGCGGTGCTGGTCCGGCTGGTCGTGCGGCAGGTCAACCGCACCTGGGACCGGCGGTGACGACCGACGCGGCTGACCTCCCCTGACCTGCGGTCACCCGGTCTGGGCGCCCGCGGACCAGTCCGGGAGCTGCTGCAGTGCCCAGCGGTTGCCGTCCGGGTCGGAGAAGAAGACGAAGCGGCCCCACGGCTGGTCGTCGACCTCGCTGACCTCGATGCCGCGCGCCAGCAGGTCGGCCCGGGCGGCGTCGGCGTCGGCGACCACCATCTGCAGGTTGTCGAGCGACCCGGGTTCCATGCCCGTCAGCCCCTGGCCGATCGCGATCGAGCAGGCCGATCCCGGGGGAGTGAGCTGCACGAACCGGACGGTGTCGCTGACCGTGTGGTCGTGGTCGGCGTTGAAGCCCGCCCGGACGTAGAACTCCTTGGCACGGTCGACGTCGGTGACGGGCACCGCCACCAGCTCCAGTCTCATGTCCATGCCGCGAGCGTAGCCATCGGGCGCGCGGCGCCGCCGAATGCCGGCGATGGTGCGATGATCGACATGCCGCTTGACCTGGGTGCCCGCGGTAGGATTCGAACCTACGGCCTTCTGCTCCGGAGGCAGACGCTCTATCCCCTGAGCTACGCGGGCTCGGGCCTGAGAAGGGTATCAGCACCGGGCCACGCCGGGCGAACCCGTCCCGCTCACGGCAGCGTCAGGATCCGCGGCCCGTCCTCGGTGATGGCGACGGTGTGCTCGACGTGCACGCTGCGGCTGCCGTCGTCGGTCACGAGCGACCACCCGTCGTCGGCCATGTGGTAGCCGTCGCGGCCGCCGGCCATGAGGCTGGGCTCGATGGCGATGACCAGCCCCGGCCGCAGCGGCAGGCCGCGTCCCGGACGCCCTTCGTTGGGCACGAACGGCTCCTCGTGCATGGCCCGTCCGATGCCGTGGCCGCCGAAGTCGTTCTGCATGCCGTAGCCGGCGGCGCGGCCGATCGCCGACATCGCGTGACCGATGTCACCCATGTGTCCGCCCGGCTGGGCCGCGGCGATGCCCGCGGCGAGGGTCCGCTCGGCGGTCTCGATCAGCGCGAGGTCGGCGGCCGCCGCCGTCCCGACGACGAAGCTGACCGCGCCGTCGGCGTGCCAGCCGTCGACGTGCGCGCCGCAGTCGACGCTGAGGAGGTCGCCGTCGCGCAGCCGGTACGACGTCGGCAGGCCGTGCAGCATGACGTCGTTCACCGACGTGCAGATGACGCCCGGATACGGCGTCGCCCCGAACCGCGGGTGGTAGCCCAGGAACGACGAGCCCGCCCCCGCGCCGTCGATGACCTTGCGCGCCAGCTCGTCCAGCTCCGCCAGCGAGACGCCGGGGGCGGCGTGTGCCCGCACCTCCGCGTGCACGGCCGCGACGACGCGCCCGGCGGCGCGCATCGCCTCGATCTCGGCGGCGGTCTTCAACTCGATCATGCGGCAATCCTCGCGGTCCGGAGCCTGGTCTCTGTCGGCGATAACAATACCGGTATTGGTATCGGACGTGAGACGGCGGCAGGCTCGCACCCCTCTGCCGGGCCGGCCGTGATCGCACGAGGGGTGACATGAACGCCAACTGTTGGCGCTGGTGTCTTGTTGGCCGCCATCGAGAATGACGGCGTGGGCGACATCGGCGTGCGGATGAGAGCGCGACGATCGCGCCGGGGCGTGGTCGTCACGATGTCGGTGGCCGCTGCCTTGGCACGCCGAAGTGCTCCACAAACCGGGCCTATCCGGCACGGATGGTCACTTTCGGCGAGCCAAGCTCACGCACGCCGCCGATCGGGACATCCGCGTGGCTCGTCGGTGCTGTCTCGTTGATCATCCTGGATGAACACCGAATGGTCCGGGCAGGGCGTACGGAGTGCTGTAGCCGACCTGCCTGGCGGCGGCTGTGAGGGTGGCCTGATGCTCCTGTATCAGGTCGCCGTTCCCCGCACGGGAGGTCGATCAGTACTGGCATGTCTCCGACTGCGTCCGGCGGGGCTCGCGGTGCTCAGCGACCTCACACCAGGCCGGATCACGAACGCCGCGGCGCCGTTGACCGCAACGCTGGACGCCTCGCGCTGGCGACTCGGCCGGACGACGACCTCGCCAGCATTGCCGCGGACCTCGGCTCCACGGATCGATCCCACCTGGCCGCCGCGGGCGTCAGCTGCGCCGGCGGTACTCCGTCGGTGACAGCCCGACCAGCGACCGGAACCTCCGCGCGAAGTAGGTGGGGTCGTCCCAGCCCACCGCGGCGCCGACGCGCGCGGCCGGGAGCGTGGAGTGCGTCAGCAGCGTCGCCGCGCGCTCGGCCCTGATCCGCGACAGTAGGCCCAGCGGGGTGAGCCCCACGTGCCGGCGGAACAGCCGGCCGAGGTAGGCCGCGTCCAGGTTGACGGCGGCGGCGAGCTCGTCCAGCCGCCACGCCCGTTCCGGCGCGTCCTCCAGCCGGGCGATGGTCGCGGCGACGGCGGGATGCATCGCGGGCGCCGGCGTCGTGCCGTCGCCGGCCGGGCCGCCGCCGGCTCGCCCGTCCGCGAGGATCCCGAGGATCGTCACGAGGTGGCCGAGGACGCGCCCCGCCGTGCGCCGGCCGCCCTCCAGCTCCCGCTCCAGAGCGGCGACCGCCTCGACGGCGTCCGTGGCGGCCCGCCGGTCGACGCGGGTGACGACGACGCCGTACGCTCCGGCCGCGACGGGGTCGGTCCAGATGAGCCGCCGGAACATCGGGATGTCGCCGAGCGGGGCCAGCTCCGCCCGCAGCGCCTGCGCCGAGATGCAGCAGTTGGCGACGGTGAGGTCGGTGCAGTCGCCGAAGCCGTGCCAGGCGCCGGGGCGCAGCACGATGACGTCGCCGAGCCCGACCGGTCGCTCGCCGCGGCTGGTGAGGTGGGTGCCCGCGCCGGTGCCGACGACGGCGATCTCGACGAAGTCGTGGGCGTGCGGGTCGATGCCGTCCGTCAGGCGGTGGACACCGCCCAGGACCGGGCTGCCGGCGAACAGCGAGTGCTCGTGCAGCGTCGCGGTCATGTCGGGATCGTACGAGGAGTCGACGGTATCGGCCTAGCCCTCGGCGCACGGCGGCACCCAGGCTGGTGGTGCTCACATCGGCACTGCCAAGGAGGCCAGACCATGACGATCACCCCTACGGACCGGCGCGAGTCCGACGTCGACGCCGACGGCCGCGTGCCCGGCGCGCTCGTGGAGGACTACCGCCAGAACGGGTTCGTCCGAGTGCGCGGGATGCTCGGCCCGGACGAGGTGGCGCGGTTCCGGTCCGCCGCCGAGTCGTTCCTGGAGGCGCACCGGGCCGAGAGCCTGGAGAAGCAGGGCGTCTTCAGCCAGCTGGTGAACGTCTGGCAGCAGGACACGACGCTCCGGGAGCTCACGCTCCATCCGCGTCTCGGCCGCGTCGCCGAGCAGCTGGCCGGTTTCCCGCTGCGGCTCTGGCACGACCAGCTGCTGGTGAAGGAGCCGCACAACAACGCCGCGACGGAGTTCCACCAGGACCGCCCCTACTGGCCGCACGCGAACGACCGGCTGTCGCTGTCGGCGTGGGTGGCGCTGGTCGACGTGCCGCCGGAGCGCGGCTGCATGACGTTCCTGCCCGGCACGCAGGGCGTCTCCGGGCTGCGGCCGCAGGACCTGCACGACGAGGAGGACCTGTTCGAGGCCGAGCCGTCGCTGCGGTGGATCCCGCGGGTGACCGTCCCGCTGCGGGCCGGCGACTGTACGTTCCACAGCAGCTACACCGGCCACATGGCGCTGCCCAACCGCACCGACCTGGCCCGCCTCGCCCACGTCACCATCTACATGGACGAGGCCACGACGTACAGCGGCACACCGCATCCCGTCACCGATCCGCTCGGCCTCGCGGCCGGCGACCGGCTCGACGGCGACAGCTTCCCGCGTCGCTGGTCCTGACGGTCTCACGGACACCAGCGTCCGTCCGGCTCGGCCGGGACGGCCGAGCCGGACGCGTTCAATGCATGGGGCCTGTCGATGATCGTGGTGGCGCATCACCTTCCTCTCACAGCCGGCGGTGCTGTGCGACGCCGCGCGGAGGCGGTCGCTGGACCGGCCGCCTCCGGGGCGTCCGGGCCGGCCGCTCCGGCGGCTGACGCCG
>NZ_QUAL01000374.1 GCF_003579925.1 Jiangella rhizosphaerae
CCGGAGCCGTCACCGGCGGCTCCGGCCGGGCCCGACCCCACCCTTGCTCCACTCGACCACCGGAGGCAACGATGCGACCGACCCGTCGAGAACTGCTCAAGGCCGCCGGCCTGGCCACCGCCGGCGCGGCCCTCCCCCTCCCGGCCCTGCTGTCGTCGGCCGGCACGGCGTCCGCGGCGACGCCGCTGCGCTTCGGCGCCAACGGTCACCCCTACAACACCAAGGCCTACGACGCCGACGCCGAGCCGGGCGTCCCCTACGCGACCCAGGTGGCCATGCTCACCGCGATGGGCATGGACATCTACCGCACCGACATCAAGACCGACGCGACCGGCCGGTCGACGAACCACACCAAGTTCCTCACCATGCAGGGCCTGCTCGCCGACGCCGGCATCGACTGCCTGCCGATGGTGTACGACAACTACTCGCCGGACATCTCGCCGCAGGAGAACTACGACCGCGGCTACGCGCTGATGGCCGGGTTCGCCACGAACTACGGGCACATGTTCACCCACTACAACCTGGGCAACGAGTGGGAGCTGTTCAAGCAGATGCTGACGCCGCCCGAGGCGACCGGCCACTCGTACAACCACTACGACCACGTCAAGACGGCTCGGGCGATGCAGTGGATCAAGGGCGCCGACGCCGGGTTGAAGTCGGTCCAGCCGACGGCGAAGACGTCGGTGGCGGTCAAGGGATGGTTCCCGACCTGGTGGCAGCGCTACCTGCTCGACAACGTCGACCTCGACTTCATCGACTGGCACTGGTACGCCGAGATGCAACGGAACATCGGCGACCTGCCGGTCAGTGGCATCACGAACATCTTCGACTGGCTCTGGTCGGAGTACGGGCTGCCGATCTGGGTGTCGGAAACGAACGAACGACCCGACGACGACAAGAGCGAGGCGGAGAACCAGCAGCGCCAGGTCAACTGGTATCACCAGATCCGCGCGCTCTGCGCGGCCCATCCGCACGTCGAGGCGCTGATCCTCTACGAGCTGTTGAACGAGCCGCTCAAGAGCGACTACCAGGAGGCGAACTACGGTCTCGTCGAGTTCCCCAACTTCGACCCGGTCACCATGGACCACACCGACTGGCGGTACAAGAAGGTGGGCCGCAGGCTGGTGGGCGACGACGTGCTGATCGGCGGCTTCGAGGGGCCGAGCGAGGGCTGGGTGCTGGGGCTCGGTCCGGAGTTCCCCGGCGCCACCGGCTCGTTCCAGCGCAACGACACGTACGTCATGGGCGGCGCCCTGGCCGGTGTGCTGCACGGCGACTTCGCCGGCGGCGGCAACTACGTGCAGATCTCCCGCCCGGTGCCGAACCTGAACCTCACCGCGCTCACATTCTGGGTGCGCGCGACGACGGTGCGACGCGTCGGGCTGCGGGTCACCGACAGCACCGGCCAGACCCACCAGCAGAACCTGACGTTCACCCCGTCCGGCGCCTGGCAGGAGATCGCCGTCACCGACTTCGACAGCGGGTCCGGCTACCTGCACTTCGGCGGCGCGAACGACGGCGTCTGGCACGGCCCCGCGACCCGCGTCGGGCTGGTCCTGGACAAGGCCGGCCTGGTCGCCGGCCGCACCGCCGGCGGCGTCCGCTTCGACGAGGTCGTGGCCACCGTCTAGGACCCGCCCGGGCCTGGCACGAGGCCGGACCGGCTGGCGATCCTGACGTGGGAGAAGATCAGCCGATGGTGCGGCCACTCGGCGTGCGCGGCCGCGAGCGCGTCGTGCTCCGGCACCAGGGTCAGTAGCGGCGCGACGACGTACCGGTCGAACGGAACGATCTGCGGATGCGTCCACTCGCGCTCTCCGACGAGGAACGGCACCAGGTGGCCGGCCGCGCGCCGCAGCGCGTCGCCGTGCCGCCACAGGTCGACGCCGACGTGCTGCGCGAGCGACGCGAGGCACAGGAAGCCGAGCAGGTTGAACGCCGAGTAGGTCAGCGACAGCGTCCGCCGCAGCTCGTGCGGCATGCCGCCGTCGGCGGCGATCTGCGTCTCCAGGCGTCCCACCGTGCGGCGCTCCAACTGCCGCTCGGCCACGTCGGCGCGTCCGGTGAACGTCGCGTACGCCACCACCTGGGCGTCGAACCAGGTGCCGTGGTTGTTCGCCTCGGCGCCTTCGGCGCGGCCGTGCTCGCTGGTGAGCAGCCAGTCGAGGTAGTCGGAGCACCACTGCCGCAGTCCGTCGAGGTCGGCCGCGGACCAGTGCGGCCCGAGCGGCAGGTGGCAGACCGCGTCGAGCAGGTGGACCAGCCCGGCGGTGTCGATGATGCCGATGCCGCGGCCGTCGGTCACGCCCGCGATGGCCTGGGCGTGGACGAGGTTCGGGTTCATCCTCGTGGCCGGGTCGAGGAACCAGTGCCGCAGATACCGGCCGGCGAACTCGGCGTGCTGGTCGTCGCCGGTCACCCGGTGCGCCACGATCGACGAGGCCACCGCCTGCGACATGGCGTCGAGGCGGGCGTTGTCGTAGTCGTGGTAGGCCGGGTTGACCTCGCCGTCGCGCCGCACCCACGGCAGTCCGCCGGGCCGCGACGGGTCGGGCCACCAGTACGGCGCGATGCTCACGTAGTCGTGCCGCGAGCCGCTCGCCGCCGGCACCGGCTTGTCCGTCACACTCCGCAGCGGGGTCCGGCGCTGCGCGGCGCACTCGTCGGTCAGCACCGCGCGAGCCCGGGGGTCGGCCGCCAGGCCGCGCGTCACCTCGGCCCAGGCCCGATCGGGGGTCAGGAAGGCCGCCGGCGCCGTCACCGCGAGCCGGCCGCGTCCGGTGCGGTGAGCCGCGCCATGGCGAACGTGCCGTCGGGCCACTCGACGGTGACGTCGGCGCCGTCGATGCGCACGGCCGTCCGGCGCGCGTCCTCGGCCACCGAGGGCACGCCGGTCAGCGCGACCACGGCCGCATAGACCCTCCCGGTGTCGACCGGTGAGGAACTCTGCGCCCACGGCGTCGCGGACCGCCGTCCCAGCGGATTGGTGCCGTCGGACGCCCGGACGCCGACCTCGTCGACATCGTCGTGGCCGACGACGACGCTGATCAGGCCCGCGTCGGTCGTAGCGGAGGCGTACCGGTCGCCGAGCCCGTGCGCGGGCGCCGCCGCGTCGCTCGCCACCGCCCACCCCCCGAAGCGCAACCGCCACGGGCCCGGATCGGGCAGCCAGTGCGCGTCCGGATCGTCCGACCCGGCGGTGCCCGGCCGGCCGTAGCCCTGCGGCACCGGGTCGACCCGAGCGAGGCGCACCTCGACACCCCCGCGGACCAGCGTCGCCGTGGTGAGCCACGGGCCGGTGCGCATGCTCCCGGCGTCCTGGGTCGTGCCGGCGTCGGGGGACAGCTCGAGCCAGTGCGCCCGGCTGCACGACGCCAGGGCGTCCGGGCCGCTATCGACCCGCCGCAGCGGCGTCCGGTGACTCGGCCGGCCGGCGGCGTCGAGGAGCGCGACGTGCGAGTCGACCGGCCCGCGGGCGTCGCCGTGCGACAGCTCAGGCGCGGCGTGCGACGCGTACCCGTGCCGGGCGTAGAACGGCAGGTCGGCGGCGGCGCTCGGCACGGCCGCGTGGTCGGTGCCGTGGTTGAGCACCCGCACGATGCCGTCGGCGCGGGTCGCCGAGACGATCCAGCCGGGCGGCTCGATGACGCGGTGGGCGTCGCCGGACTCGACCGGCAGCGGCCGCTCGGCCGCCGTCCACACCGGGTGCGACGACGGCAGCACGAGCCCCGCGAAGCCCTTGCTCGCCCAGTACGGCGAGCCCGGCCCCGAGTAGTACTGCCGGATCCGCGGGAACGGCCCGTGCCAGCCGATCGGCAGCAGGCCGCGCTCGTCGCGGGAGCCGTGGTCGAGGAAGTACCGGAGCACGCCGTTCGCCAGGCGGCGGGTCACGCCGGGCGGCACGGCGTCGCCGTCGCCGCCGTCAGCCGGCACCTGGGCGTCGGCGACGGCGCCGGCCCAGAACGGGGCGAGCATCGCGAACCGGTAGGTCAGCGACCGCCCCTGGAGGACGGGCGCGCCGCCGGCCGCGACCAGGTGCTGGGCGTCCAGCAGGAACCGGCGCAGCCGGTCGCGGGTCGTCGCGGCGAACGCCGGGTCGGCCCCGGCGCCGAGGATGCGCGAGTACCACACCGGGTAGAAGTGCATCGCCCAGCCGACGTAGTAGTCGAAGTTGCGGACGCCGCCGTCGGTGTACCAGCCGTCGGCCACGTACCAGCTCTCGTGCGCCGCGAGGTTGCGCTCGATGTCGGCGGGGTCCCACGGGCCGTCCACCGTGCGCAGGAACGCCTCGACGATGTTCTGGAACCACACCCAGTTGTTGCCGTAGCCGCCCTGTCCCACGATGTCGCCGAGCCAGTCGACGACCTGCGCACGGGTCCGGTCGGACAGCCGCGACCAGATCCACGGCCGGGTCTCGTGCAGGCCGATCGCGACCGACGCGGCTTCGACGTGGGCCTGCCGCCGTTCGGTGAGCCGCGGCCAGCGCTCGGGCGACCCGGGATCGACGCCGGCCGCGATGCCTCGTGCGTACCATCCGGCCAGGTCGTGGGGGTCGTCGCCGCCGGCGCCGGCGAGCCGGAACCCGGCCAGCAGGAACGTCCGGGCGAATCCCTCCAGGCCGTCGCTCCACCGGCCCGACCTGCTGGCCGGCCCCGGGAGGTGCACCAGCGCGTGGGACGCCGTGGCGTACCGGCGCGGCGCCAGGAGCAACGCGTCGGCCGTGGCCTCCCAGTGCGCGCGGGTCCACCCGGTGAACGGCGCCGAACCCCGATCCTCGTCCGGCCAGCCGGCCGAGCGCGTCGGGTCGTGCGCCGCCTGGTTCGAAAGCGCTTTGGAGGCCATGCGACCGAATCCAACCAGCTCGCGGGCACCACTGGCAAGGGCGGAACCACAGCGCTTTGGAGGCGCCGGCGGTGCTACGCTCGCGCGCGTGGCAGACAACGGCAGCGCCGCGGCTCGCGACCGCCGCGGTCGTGTCACGCTCAGCGACGTCGCCGCCGATGCCGGGCTCAGCATCACCACCGTCTCGCGGGCGCTGGCCGGCTACGACGACGTCGCCGAGGCGACCCGCGTCCGGGTCCAGCAGCTGGCCCAGCGGCTGGGCTACCGGCCCAGCATCCGCGCGCGCCACCTCGCCATGGGCCGCCAGGCGGCGCTGCGCTGCGCCGTGGTCAGCCTCGGCCTGTCCGCCTCACGCCTCCCCCACTCGGCCTACGGGCCGACGCTCGCGGGCATCCTGGCCGGCGCGGCCGCTCAGGGCATGGACGTCCAGCTCGCCGCCATGGACTCGGCACACCCGGCGGCGGAGTTGGCCGGCTTCGTGGCCGAGGACCGCGCTGACGGCATCCTCGTCGTCGCGGCCGGCGCGCTGCGCGCGAGCGACCTGCAGCCGCTCGAGCGGGCCGGCACCCCGTACGTCCTGGTCAACCGGCACCTCGGGCACGAGCCCGGCGCGTCCCCGGTGCACTGCGTGACGCCCGACTGGACCGGCGGCACCAGCGACGCCGTCCGCCGGCTCCACCGCCTCGGGCACCGCCGATTCGCCGCGATCTTCCCCCGCGACTCGGCGCCGTCCTCGACCGCCCTCGACCACGAGCGCGGCTGGCACGACGCCGTCGCCGCGCTGGGCCTGGACCCCGCCGACACCCCGATCGTGCACGCGTCGGGGCCGCTGAGCGAGACCGCCGGCCGCGACCTGGCCCGGCGGCTGCTCACCGACGGCCTGCCGGCCTCGGGCGAGCCGGTCACGGCGATCGTCGCCTACAACGACCACGTCGCACACGGCGTCCTCGAAGCGGCCCGGGAGCTGAGCGTCGCGGTGCCCGATCAGCTCACCGTCTTCGGCTTCGACGACTCGGTCAGCAGGTACCTGTGGCCGGCCGTCTGCAGCTACGACCCGCACTTCTACGCCACCGGCGAGCGCGCCGCCCTGCTGCTGGCCGGCCTCCTGCACGGGAGGCCGCCCGGGGGCGACTCTCCCGCGCGAGTGATGCTCCCGCTCGACCACGTCTGCCGCGCGAGCTGTGCTCCGCCCCCGCACGTCTAACCCCTCGTGAACCTTCGAGGAACAGTGGCCGTGACGCCCGGCTGAACGCCCCGCACCGTGGTTAGCCTGCTCGCGACTTTGCCGTCCGCAGTCCCGCGCGAGGATGTCATGAAGCTGTTCGTCCAGATCCCGTGCCTCAACGAGGAACAGACGCTCCCCCTGGTGCTCGAGTCGATCCCGCGCGAGATCCCCGGTGTGGACGAGATCCGCGTGCTGGTGATCGACGACGGCTCGACCGACCGGACCGCCGAGGTGGCGCGCTCCTACGGCGCCGAGGTGCTGCGTCACCCGCGCACCATGGGGCTGGCCCGGTCCTTCCGCGACGGCGTCGACCACGCGCTGGCCCACGGCGCGGACATCGTCGTGAACACCGACGGCGACAACCAGTACCCGCAGGAGCGCATCGCCGACCTGGTCTGGCCGGTGATCGCCGGCGAGGCGGACGTCGTGATCGGGGACCGGCAGACCAGCACCATCGCGCACTTCTCCCCGTTCAAGAAGGCGATGCAGCGGTTCGGCTCGCGCGTCGTGAGCTTCGCCGCGGGCACGGATCTCCCGGACGCCGCGAGCGGGTTCCGCGCCTACTCGCGGGCGGCGCTGCTGCGGCTCAACGTCGTCACGCAGTTCAGCTACTGCATGGAGACGATCATCCAGGCCGGCAACAAGCGGCTGGCGATCACCTCGCTGCAGATCGTCACGAACCCGAAGACCCGCGAGTCGCGGCTGTTCTCCCACCAGTGGCAGCACATGTACCTGTCCGGCCGGGCGATCTCGCGGTCGTACCTCATGTACCGGCCGAACGTGATCCTCGGCTGGATCGGCGTGCCGATGCTGGTGGCCGGTCTGGTGCCGTTCGTGCGCTTCCTCGTCTACTGGTTCATGGGCGACGGCGCCGGGCACATCCAGTCGCTGATCTTCGGCACCGCGATGCTCGTGGGGGCGCTGCTGACGTTCGCGCTGCTGGTGATCGTCGACCTGCAGCGCACCAACCGCATCCTGCTGGAGGAGACCCTCGAGCGGCTCAAGGCGCTGCAGTACGACGACGGCCGCGAGGTCGTGCGGCGGGCGGAGGAGCTGGCCGCCAGCGAGGCCGTCGCACCGTGAGAGTGCTGGCGTTCGGGACGTACGACGCCGCGGCGCACCCCAGGGTCCAGGTGCTCGTCGACGGGTTGCGCGAGCGCGGCGCCGACGTCCGGGAGCTCAACGAGCCGCTGGGCCTCGACACGGCCCGGCGGGTGGAGCTGCTGCGCAAGCCGTGGCTGCTGCCCGTGCTCGTCGCCCGCCTGGGCCGGCGGTGGCTGACGCTCGCCCGGCGCGCCCGCCGGCTCGGCCGCGCCGAGTGGCCGAGCCACGTGCTGGTCGGCTACCTCGGCCACTTCGACGTGCTGCTCGCCCGGGTCCTCTTCCCCGCCAGCACCATCGTGCTGGACCACCTGATCTTCGCCGCCGGTACCGCCCGCGACCGCGGCGTCGGCACCGGAGTCCGGACGGCGCTGCTCTCGGGCCTGGACCGGCTGGCGATCGCGGCCGCGGACGTCGTCGTCACCGACACGGCCGAGCACGCCGCGCAGGTGCCGGCGCGACGGCGCCGGGACGCGGTCGTGGTCCCGGTCGGCGCCACGCAGGCCTGGTTCGACGCCGGAGAGCGCGCCGCGAGGACGGACGAGACGGGCGGCGGCCCGCTCGCCGTGGTGTTCTTCGGCCTGTTCACGCCGTTGCAGGGCGCGCCGGTGATCGCCGAGGCGCTGCGCCTGCTCGACGCCCGCGGCGTGCGGATCCGGGCGACGCTGGTGGGCTCGGGGCAGGACGCCGCCGCGGTGCGGGCGGTCCTGGCCGGGATCGGACCCGGGAGCGCCGTGGTCGTGACGTGGCACGACTGGCTCGGCGCCGCGGAACTGCCGGACCTCGTGGCCGGGCACGACGTCTGCCTCGGCATCTTCGGCGGCACCGGCAAGGCGCGCGCCGTCGTCCCGAACAAGGTGTACCAGGGCGCGGCGGCCGGGTGCGCCGTCGTCACCAGCGACACCGAGCCGCAGCGGCGGGCGTTCGGTGACGCGGCGGTCTTCGTGCCGCCCGGCGACGCCGCGGCGCTCGCCGGCGCGCTCGAGGCGCTCACCGACCGCCGGGCGCTCGCCCGACTCAGGGCGGCCG
>NZ_QUAL01000373.1 GCF_003579925.1 Jiangella rhizosphaerae
CCGGCCCGGGCTGCGGTCCCGGGCCGGCCCACCTGCGCCGGATCAGACGGGCGCGGTCACCGCGCCGTCACGGCAGCCGTCACGACAGCCGGAGGTCCGCCTGCGCCCGCGAGGCCGCCACGATCACGTCCTGCCGGTCGCGCCGGCTGAACCGGCCGGCCGCGACCCACTCCGCCGACACCTCCTCGACCCGGCGGATGAAGCGGCCGTGGTCGGGGAACGGCGCGGCCGCCCAGACCTTGTCGAGGAAGCTGTCGCCGTCGTCGTCGCGGGCCTCGTTGGACACGCCGGAGTCGACCGACCCGAACACGACCTTGGGCTCGACCCGCTTGTAGTACACATGGTGCGCGTCGTTGATGCCGACGTAGAGCGGCCGCAGCGTGTGGTCGTGCGTGCTGAAGAAGTTCGGCTCCTCCAGCGCTTCGACGGCCGCCGCGAGGTCGCCGTCGAGCTTGAGGTGCGGGTAGAAGGAGAACTGCCGCCACTCGCGCGACCGGTTGAGGGCCGGCAGCACCAGCGGGCCGTGGAAGATGCTCTCGACCTGCGGGTCGTCCAGCGCGCGCTCCGTGCGCAGGCTGAACGGCATGGTGACGTCGATGCGGTCGCCCGGCGCCCAGGTGCGCTCCAGCGTCAGGTACGTGCCCGGCTCGGCCGCGGCGTCGACGGCGGCGCCGTTCACCGTCACGGTGAAGCCGCGCCGAGCCCAGAACGGCACCCGCAGCTTGACGGCGAGCGGGCCGCTGCCGTCGACGGTGATCGACGTCGACTCCTGGCGCGGGAAGTCCGTCACCTGGGTGACCGTGAACCCCTTCTCCGCCCAGTTCAGGGTGGAGGCGATGTAGAGGTTCACGTACAGCACCGACCCGTCGGCCGACTGCGCGTAGATGGTCTCCTGGTACTTCGTGTGGTTCTCCATGCCGGTGCCGCCGCAGCAGGTGCCGTTGTTGCCGAAGCCGCGGGTGGCGCCCGGGTGGGCCGGCAGGAAGTACGTCACCTGCGGGTCGCTGGCGCTGTCGTTGTCGCGGCGCGAGCCCAGGATGTGGTTGGTCAGGCCGCGCTCGTAGTAGTCCATGTACTTCGGGTCGGGGTGGTGGAAGTACAGGTTCCGGGTGAGCTTGAGCAGGTTGTACGTCGAGCAGGTCTCGCCGCCGCCGCTGGAGGTGCCCGAGGTCGCGCTCTGGTAGTGCAGCGACTCGGAGATGTCGCCACGCGGCTGGAACAGCTCGGGGTTGGTGTTCGCCGGCCGGCCCGGCGCCTCGCCGTACTGGCCGCCGGCCGAGCCGTGGCTGAACATCCGGTGCGGGATGATCATGTGCCAGAAGTTCTCGGCCGCGGTGTAGTACTCGGCGTTGGCCTCGGTGTCCTGCTCGTAGATGCGCAGGTAGCCGGTGAACTGCGGCACGTGCTGGTTGACGTGGATGCCGGTGAGCACGTCGCGGTTCTCCAGCGTCGCCGGGAACACCGTCCGCCGGTTGTCGAAGGCCTTCGCGGCGACGAGGTACCGGGCCGCCCGCTCGGGGTCGGTCGCGATCGCGGCCAGATGCGCCAGGTTCTCGTTCGACCCGCCGAACTCGCCGGCGATGTGCAGCGACCACATCCGGTTGAGGTTCTCTCGCGGCACCCGCGACAGCCGGCTGTGCACCCAGTCCCCCATCTTCAGGACGATCTCCAGTGCCCGCTCGCTGCCGGCCAGATGGTGCGCGTCGATGAGGCCGCGCATGATCTTGTGCAGCGTGTAGTACGGCGCCCAGATGCCGGTCCCGCTGTAGGTGGTGAACTCCTCCAGCCGGATGAACTGCGCCTCGGTGTAGGCGGACAGGAAGCCGGGGTGCCGGCGGCCGTCCGTCGCGCCGAAGAACTCGCCGTGGTTGCCGCGCCCGGAGGAGTCGGTGATCGTCGGTCCCGGCGCCTCGTCGAAGCGGTACCAGGCGACGAGGTCGTCGGTGCCCGGCGACGCGGGATCGGCGACGACGGCGGCGACCTCGGCGGGGCTCAGGCCGCGTCCGAAGAGCTGGAACTCGTCCACCAGGCCGTTCAGGAACTTGATGTTGACCTGCGGGAACTGCGCCCGGCCGAGCCAGTTGGCCGGTGTGACGCCCAGGTCCGCCGGCGACAGGCTCAGCTCCGCGCTGCCGGCCGCGACGCCGTTGACGTAGATGGTGCCGGTGCCGCCGGACTTGACGACGGCCACGTGCGCCCACTCGCCGGCCGGAAGCGCCGTCGTCGCCTGGACCCGCTGCTCGCCGGCCGCGCCGCCGGTGGTGATGGCGAAGCGCGGGCCGGTGTCGTTGTGCACGGACAGGTACATCCGCGACAGCGAGTCAGACGCCGCGCTGCCCGGGTGGCCGAAGTCGAACAGCCGGGCGTTGTCGTCGCGCACGGTGAGGTTCACCCATGCGGCGACGGTGAAGTCGGTGAGGCCGCTGACGATGCCGGCCGGGAGCTCGACGTAGTCGGCGTCGCCGGTGATGTGGCCGTTCGGGGTGCCGGTGAACCGGATCGCGGTCCCGTTCCGGCCGGGTACCCGCGGCGTGGGACGCGCGGCCTGCGCGGCCAGCGCGTCCTGGCACTCGCCGAGACCGTCGACCATGTAGTCGAGCTTGTCCTTGAAGATCTGCTCGCCTGTCGACGCCCACGACTGCGCGAGCAGCGTCAGGAAGTGCCCGCTGAAATGGCCGCGCAGGTTGCCGTCGGGCGACTCCCAGCTGCCGATCGGGTTCACGCCCTTGTGGTCCAGGCCGGCCGTCACCCGGAAGCTGCGCAGCATGCGGTCGGGTCCGCGCTGGTCGTCGCGCACGCCGTTGACGACGCTGGGGCCGTACTCGCGGGCGTAGTGGAGCAGCCGGTTCCGCTTCTCCTTGAAGACGCTGTCGCCCAGCGTCACCTGGCTCAGCGTGAACGGACGCACCTGCCAACTGTCCGCGATCGGCAGGCTCGGCAGGCTGGTGGGGGTGGTCGCGCCGGCGGCGGGAGCGTTGCCGGGTGCGGCGCCGGCGCTGCCGGCCGCCATGGTGCCGACGGCCGGCGCGGCGGCCGCCAGAGCCCCTAAGCGTAGAACGGTGCGCCGGGACAGGTCCTTGGTCATGTGGTTCTCCTTGTCCGGGGAGGAGCCGGACGCTGTTAACGGTAACAGCGATGAAAGATGTGACATGGTACTGATCGGACGAAAGGGGCGTCAAGGGCACCGCCCACTCGTGACCTCCCGCTCCCGAGGCAGGCGTTGACGACGATGCGGTGCAGCCACGCGGTGACCGCGGACTCCGACCGGAACGACGCGGCCCGCCGGCGGGTCTGTCGTTCGGCGTGTTGACCAGGACGCCAACTGTTGGCGCTGGCGTCAACACGCTCGGATCGTCATCGGCAGCTGTGGCCTCCACCGGCCGAGGCCTCGGGCCGGGGGCTGCTACGAGCCCGCCGCCGGCCCCTGAATCCCCGATAAGTCGTGCGTGAGAGCGCTCTCACGCGGCGAGAGGGCTCAGCCCTCCCGGCCGGCCCACTCGCGCCTGATGTGGCCGATGTGGGTGCGCATGAGCTCTTGCAGCTGCTCGGCCTCGCCGGCCTCGATGAGGTCGCACATCTGCAGGTGCTCGCGCGCGCTGGCGACCAGCCGCCCCGTCGAGGCGAGGGAGGACAGCCCGTAGAGGCGGGTCTGCGCGCGCAGCTCCTCGACGATGCGGACCAGGCGCTGGTTGCCGCTGG
Organism: Jiangella rhizosphaerae; assembly: GCF_003579925.1. GTDB lineage: Bacteria > Actinomycetota > Actinomycetes > Jiangellales > Jiangellaceae > Jiangella > Jiangella rhizosphaerae. The sequence continues at coordinate 3,700 of NZ_QUAL01000373.1, forward strand.
CCGACAGCAGCCGCACGTGGAACTCGCGGTCGGCGCCGATGTAGCTGATGAGGTCGCTCTCGGCGGCGGCGTCGACGATGGCCGCGGCGAGGTTGCGCAGGTGGGACAGTTCCTGCGCGGAGATGGCCGAGACCGCCTGGGCGGCGATGGGCGGCTCGAGCAGCTCGCGGATCTGGGTGATCTGGTCGAGGTCGGTCTCCGACATGTCGGTGACCTTGAAGCCCTTGTTGCGCACGACCTCGACCAGGCCCTGCTTGACGAGGTCGAGCATCGCCTCGCGCACAGGGGTGGCGGAGATCCCGAAGCGCTCGGCGAGCCCGGGGGCGGAGTACAGCTCCCCGGGCTTCATCTCGCCGGACACGATGGCGCCGCGCAGTGCGTCGGCGACCTCTTCTCTGACGCTCATCCGCCGTGCGAAGGACGGCAGCGCCAACTGCCGTAGTTCAGCCATCTGTGGTCCCTCCGGTGTTGCACGGCGGCCGAACGTCACGGCGACGTCGCGTTCGTGCGAGATATCCCACCTCTTCAACCCTAAAGGAGAAAGCCCTCGGGAAAGGGATCTGTCGGGTCGAGGAAGTACTGTGCCGTTCCTGTCAACCAAGCGCGTCCGGTGACTGTAGGTATCACCGCGGGAAGGTTTCCGACCGTCGACTCGCCGACGAGGCGGCCCACGAATCGGCTGCCGATCAACGACTCGTTGACGAAATCGGTGTCGAGCGGCAGTTCACCGCGGGTGAAGAGCTGGGCCATGCGCGCCGACGTGCCGGTGCCGCAGGGTGAGCGGTCGAACCAGCCGGGGTGGATCGCCATCGCGTGCCGCGACCGGCGGGCGTCCGAACCGGGATCGACCAGCTGGACGTGGTGGCAGACGTTGATGTCCGGGTTCTCCGGGTGGACGGGCGCGTCGTGCTCGTTGATGGCGTCCATGATGGCCAGCCCGGCGGCGAGCAGCCGGTCCTTCTGCTCGACGTCGACGCGCAGGTCCAGTTGGCCGGCGTCGAGGATGGCGTAGAAGTTGCCGCCGTAGGCGAGGTCGTAGGTGACGGTGCCCCAGCCGGGCACGTCGACCTTCGCGTCGAGCCGGTCGGTGTAGGCCGGGACGTTGCGGATGGTGACGGCCTCGGCGGCGCCGTCGTGGACGGCGACCTCGCAGACCACCAGCCCGGCCGGGGTGTCCAGCCGGATCGTGGTGACGGGCTCGGTCACCTCGACCATGCCGGTCTCGACCAGCACGGTCGCGACGCCGATGGTCCCGTGCCCGCACATCGGCAGGCAGCCGGACACCTCGATGTAGACGACCCCCCAGTCGGCGTCGGGCCGGGTGGGGGGCTGGAGGATGGCGCCGCTCATGGCGGAGTGCCCGCGCGGCTCGAACATGAGCAGCCGCCGCAGGTGGTCGGAGTGCGCGATGAACCACTGGCGCCGCTCCTCCATGGTGGCGCCGGGGAGGGTGCCGACGCCGCCGGTGACGACGCGCGTCGGCATGCCCTCGGTGTGCGATTCCACGGTGTGGAAGATCCGCTTGGATCGCATCGTCGGTACTCCTCGGTGGTCTGCGCTGTCAGGCTACGTTCGCCGAGGAGAATTCCGCGGCGATGCGCAGCGTGAGCTCGCGGATCAGGGCGGCGTTCTCGGGCAGCATCGGCTGCCGCGGCTGCCGCACCGGACCGCCGCCGAGGTCGAGGACGTCCATCGAGAGCTTGATGGCCTGGACGAACTCGGTGTGGAAGTCCCAGCGCAGCAGCGGGTGCAGCGTGCGGTACAGCGGCAGGGCGGTGTCGAGGTCGTGCGCCAGCGTGGCCTCGTACAGCCGGACGCTCTCGCGCGGGAACACGCTGGTGAAACCCGAGATCCAGCCCTTCGCGCCGGCCAGGCCCACCTCGACGACGGAGTCGTCGGTGCCGATGAGGACGTCCAGCCCGGGCGACCGCTCGGCGATCTCGTAGGCGCGACGCGACTCGCCGGTGAACTCCTTGACGCCGACGATGAGCCCCTCGTTGTAGAGCTCGGCCAGCAGTGCCGGCGTGAGGTCGACCTTGGTGTCCATGGGGTTGTTGTACGCCGACACCGGAAGGCCGGCCTTGGCGATCTCGCGGTAGTGCTCGATGACCGAGCGCTCGTCGGCGCGGTAGGCGTTCGGCGGCAGCGCGAGGACGACCTCGGCGCCGGCCTCGCCGGCCTGCTCGGCCCACTGACGCGACTCGCGGGCGCCGTAGGCGCCGACGCCGGCCATGACGGTGAAGCCCTCGGGCGCCGCCTCGACCGCGACCTCGACCATCTTGGCCCGCTCGTCGGGGGTCAGCACCTGGTACTCGCCGAGCGACCCGTTGACGCAGACGCCGTGGCAGCCGCCTTCGGCGAGCCAGCGGACGTGGTCGGCGTACCGGTCGAAATCGACCGACAGGTCGTCACGGAAGAACGTCGGGGTGGCAACCAGAACGCCGTGCCAAGGCTTTTCACGACCGTTCATGCGAGGCTCCATTTCTATACTATATAACATTTCACTCAAGTGTCGAGAACAGGGTAATGCGGACTAGGTATCAAAAATCAGGTCTGCAGAATGCCATCCACTCGTCGCGGAATGCCCGGATTCGCGTCCCGAAGTTCGTCCGGGAGCACGTACTCGGGTGCGTTCTGATAGGCGATGGGCCGCAGCCACCGGCGGATGGAGGTCGGTCCGACGGAGGTGTGCGCACTGAGGGTGGCCGACGGGTACGGCCCGCCGTGCTGCATGGCCCAGGTGACGGCGACACCGGTCGGGAAGCCGCCGAACAGCAGCCGGCCGGCCCGCCGGCGCAGCGTCGCGTGCAGCCGGCCGACGAGCTCGGTCTCGCCCTCGCCGGCGTGCACGGTGGCGGTCAGCTGGCCCTCGAGGCGGTCGAGCGCGGCGAGCAGCTCGTCGGTGTCGCGGTACTCGATGACCAGCGCCGTCGGGCCGAAGCACTCCTCCAGCAGCTCGGCGTCGAGGTCGGCCGCGGCCACCGAGAACACCACCGGGCGGCCGAGCGCGGGGTCGTCGCCCCGGCCGTCGCCGAGCGTGCGCAGCCGGCCGTCGGCGCGCCGCCGCTCGGTCTCCTGCTGGAAGGCGTCGCGGATGGAGTCGTTGAGCATCCGCCCGGCCGGGACCTCGGCGAGCTTCGCGCCCAGCGCCGCGCGCAGCTCGTCGCCACCGGCGCCGGCCGGCGCGAACAGCAGGCCGGGCTTGGTGCAGAACTGGCCGACGCCCATGGTGATGGAACCGACGTAGCCGGCGGCGAACTCCTCGGCCCGGCCGGCCGCCACCTCCGGCGTCACGACCAGCGGGTTCAGGCTGCCGAGCTCGCCGTAGAACGGGATCGGCTGCGGCCGCGCGGCCGCGAGGTCGGCCAGGGCGCGTCCGCCGCGGGTCGAGCCGGTGAAGCCGACGGCGCGCACGTCCGGGTGGCTGACCAGCTCTTTGCCGGCCTCGAGCCCTTCGACCAGGCCGAGGGTGCCCTCGGGGAGCTTGGCCTCGGCGAGCCCGGCCCGCATGGCGGCGAAGGTGCGCCGGCTGGTCCGCGGGTGCGACGGATGCGCCTTGACGACGACGGGGCAGCCGGCCGCGAGCGCCGAGGCGGTGTCGCCGCCGGGCACGCTGAACGCGAGCGGGAAGTTGCTGGCGCCGAAGACGCCGACGACGCCGATCGGGACGAGCATGCGGCGAAGGTCGGGCTTCGGGCCCATGGGGGTGTCGCCGACGTGGTCGATGGTGGCCTCGACGTACGAGCCCTCGCGCAGCACCTCGCCGAACAGCCGCAGCTGGTACGTGGTGCGGGTGAGCTCGCCGTTCAGCCGGGTGGCGCCCAGCCCGGTCTCGTCGTCGGCGGTGGAGACGATGGCGTCGCGGTCGTCCTCGAGCGCGGCGGCGACAGCGTCCAGGGCGTCGGCCCTGTGGGCGCGGCCGGCCTGCTCGAACGGCTCGGCGGCCTCGGCCGCCGCGCCGACGGCGGAATCGACGTCAGACATGCGTGAGCCTTCCAGGTTCGGTGCGGGGTGGTCCGTCGACGAGCGGCCCGCCGGGCGTCGGACGTCGTCGTCGAGTGCTTCCTGCAGAATATCTTAGTGACATGTGAAATGTCACTGTTGTCCGGTGTGACCGGCGTCGCCCGCCAGCCGGCCGAGCGAGATCGGAGCGGCGATCGGCCGTTCGCTCACCCCCCGCAGGTCAGGCGCCGACCCGGTGGCCGACGCGGTGAGGCAGGCGGTGGCGTACCCACACACCCGTCCCTGACACCATCCCATGCCGGCCCGGCTCAACAGCTTCACGGTCCGCGGATCGGTCGCGCCGAGCTCGTCGACCGCGGCCCGCACCTCGCCCGCCGTGACCTCCTCGCAGCGGCAGACCAGTGTGTCGTCGCCGAGCCAGGTCTGCCAGCCGTCGCGCACCGGATGGACGGCGTGCATGGCCGCGGCGAACCGGCGCAGCGCGCGTCGGCGGCGCAGCAGCCGGCCCGGTGGCGCGGCGGGAGCGGTCCCGGCCGCGGTGGCCG
>NZ_QUAL01000375.1 GCF_003579925.1 Jiangella rhizosphaerae
CCGGCGCGGCGGAGGCGCCGGCGTCGGCGCCGGCCGTGACCGGGTCGCCGTCGCCGCTGAGCAGGCGGGCGTGGACGGCGGCCAGCTCCGGACCGGGACGCCGGCCGGCGGCGCGCAGGGCACGGACGGTGTCGTGGAAGACGCCGAGCGCGTCGCCCTGGCGGCCCTCGCGGTACAGGGCGATCATCAGCTGGGCGGCGGCGCCCTCGCGTTCCGGGTACGCCGTCACCAGCTCGCGCAGCTCCCTGATCACGCCGTCGTCGGGACCGTGCAGCAGCAGCCGGAGCTCGCAGGCCCGCTCGGCCACCGTCAGCACCTCGTCGAGCAGAGACGGCGCGGACTGGCGGGTGAGGACGTCGGGCCAGAGGCCGGCCAGCGGGTTGCCCCGCCACAGCAGCAGCGCCTGGTCCAGCAGCGCGAGCCGCCCGGGCAGGTCGTCCATGGCGCGCGCGGCCGCGGACAGCCCGCGGAACCGCGTCACGTCGACGACGTCGGGCGGCAGGACGAGCCGGTAGCCGTCGCCGGTGGACTCGACCGCGGAGCGGCCGAGCACCGCCCGCACCCGGGCGACGTGGGTCTGTAGTGCCGCCCGCGGATGCTCGGGTTGGGCGTCGGGCCACAGCAGCCGGGCCAGGGTGCCCTGCGAGACGACGCCGCCGGGCCGCAGCGCCAGTGCGGCGAGGATGACCGCCGGCCGCCCCGACGGCACCGGCACCGGCACGCCGTCGCGGCGGACCTCGACCGCGCCGAGCAACCGGACGTCCAGCTCGCCGGACGGCCCCGCGACCTCGCCCGGACCGCCACGCGGCCCGACGTCGAGGTGCGGGGTGCGGGTCACGGCTGCTCCGCCACCCGGTCGCGCAGCTCGTCGGCGCGCGGCGAGCCGAGCGAGTCGAAGATGCGCAGCGCCGCCGCCCAGTGCGTCCGGGCGGCCTCGTCGTCGCCGTCACCGCTGCGGCTGTACCCGAGCTCGGCCAGCGCCTCGGCCTCGACGTCGGCGAGGTGACCTTCCCTGGCCAGCGCCGCCGCCCGCGCGGCCGGCCCGCCCCCGTCGCGACCGGCGCGGCGCAGCGCGTTGGCCTCCTTGACCAGGCCGGCGGCCTGCAACGGCACCGAACCCAGCTCGACGGCGACCGCGACGGCGCGCTCGAACCCCGCCACCGCGTCGTCGGCGGCGCCGGTCTCGAGCGCGAGGTGCGCGAGCGCCATGAGCTGGTCGAACAGCTCGATGCCGGGCTCGTCGCCGAGGCCCTCGCCGGTCAGCTCGAGGTTGCGCCGGGCATCGTCATAGCGGCCGAGGCTGATCTGCACGTCGGCGAGGTTGCGCCGGCAGCGCCGCCGGACCTCCGGGGACAGGACGTCGTCGGCCTCGGCACACCGCTGGAACAGCTCGGCGGCCTCCTCGTACCGGCCGTCCAGCTCGTGCCAGACGGCCATGTTGTGCAGCATGATCACTTCGCCGTACCGGTCGCCCAGCTCGCGGCGGACCGCCAGGCCGCGGGCGCCGGCCTCCAGTGCCTCCTCGCGCCGGCTCTGCGCACCGAGCGACAGCGCCAGCGCGTGCCAGGCGCGCGCCGTCAGCACCGGATCGCCGAGCTTGGCCGGGACGTCGAGGACCGCGCGCGAGAGGTCCTCGGTGTGCGCCTCGCGGCAGCATTCGTACCGGGCGCGGGCCAGCGCCAGCAGCAGCGCGGCCGACTCGTCGACGACGTCCTGCTGGTCGGCGTGCAGGCCGGCCAGGCCGAGCGACGTCATGAGCGCGGTGTGCGGGTGCAGCCAGGCATGGATCTCGGCGCGGTCGGAGAACGACCGCCCCACGACCTCGTGCGGGAACCACGCGCCGGGCTCGACGGCGCCGCTGCCCGGCCGCAGCACCGGCCACAGGTTGTGCAGGCAGCGCAGGTAGTAGCGGACGAGGCGGCGCCGGGCCGCGGTGACGCGGTGGGAGTCGGCGACGGCGCGCAGGTGGTCGTCGACGAGGTCGTGCCAGCGGTACTCGTCGGGCGCGGCGGAGTCGATCAGCCGTACGTCGACCAGGTGCTCGAGCACGCTGCGAGCGTCGTCGGCCGAGACGTCCCAGGTGGCGGCCGCGGTCTCGACGTCGACGGTGGGACCGGGCACCGCCGCGAGCAGCCGGAACCGGAACGCGATGGCGGGGTCGAGGCCCTGCACCGACGCCGTCAGCATCGACCGCACGCTGAGGTCGCCCATCTCGAGTTCGTCGAGGCGGCTGGTGAGCAGCCGCTCCGCGAAGTGGTCGATCGGCCACGCCGGCCGGGTGACCAGCCGCCCGCCGGCGATGCGCAGCGCCAGCGGCGAGCCCTTGCAGGCGCTCACGACGAGGGCCGTCGCCTCGGGCTCGGCGGCCAGGCGCTCGCGGCCGACCATCGACTCCAGCAGCTCGTAGGCGTCGTCGTCGGAGAACAGCGCGAGGTCGATCTGGACGTCGGCCGGGATCATGCTCAGCTGCGGCCGGCTGGTCACCAGCACGCTGCAGCCGCCGGCGCCGGGCAGCAGCGGCGTCACCTGCGCGGCGTCGCGGGCGTCGTCGAGCACCACCAGCAGCCGGCGGTGCGCGCACGCGGACCGGAACAGCGCGGCCCGCTCGTCCAGCGTCGCCGGGATGTCCTCCTCGGGCGTGGCCAGCGCGCGGAGGAACTCCGCGAGCACCTCGGCGGGATCGGCCGGGACGGTGGACCCGCGCAGCTCCGCGAAGAGCTGGCCGTCGGGGTGCGCCTCGCGCAGCGCATGCCCGACGTGCAGGGCCAACGTGGTCTTGCCCGACCCGCCCGGCCCCGAGATCAGTCCCAGCCGGGCCCACGACCGGTTCTCCGACAGCACGGCCGTGAGCAGGTCGATCTCGTGCTCGCGGCCGACGAACTGCGCCGTCGAGCGGGGCAGCTGGACCGGCGGCCGGACGACCGGCGCCGCGGCCGAACCGGCCGGGCCGCCGCCCGCCCCGGGTCCCGCGCCGGGGGCCGTCGGCAACAGCGTCGGGTCGGTGTCGAGGATGCGCCGGTGCAGGTCGGTGAGCTCGGGGCCGGGATCGATGCCGAGCTCGTCGCGCAGCACCGTCACGACCTCGTGGTACGCCGCGAGCGCGTCGCCCTGCCGGCCCTGGCGGTAGAGGGCCAGCATCAGCTGCGCCCACAGCCGCTCCCGCCACGGGTGCGCGGCGACCAGGCGGCGCAGCGACGGCACGAACTCCTCGTCGGTGCGGTCGAGGCGCAGCCGCAGCTCGTTCATCCGTTCCGTGGCCGACAGCAGCTCCTCGACCAGCAGCGGCGCGGTCGCCTTCTCGAGGTCGTCGGGGTTGAGCCCGGCCAGCGGATCGCCGCGCCACAGCGCCAGCGCCTCGCGCAGCAGGGTCAGCTCGGTGGCCGGTTCGGCGTCGCGGCCGGCGGCGACCAGTTCGCGGAACCGGGTGACGTCGACGGCATCGGGCGGGAGGTCGAGGCGGTAGCCGTCGCCGGCGGCCTGGACGAAACCGTCGCCAAGCGCGGCGCGCAGCCGGGCGACGTGGGTCTGGATGGCCGCCCGCGGATGCACCGGCTCGTCGTCGGGCCACAGCCAGCCGGCCAGCGCGTCGACGGGGACGACGGTGCCGGGGCGCGCGGCGAGAGCTGCGAGGATGACGGTGGGCCGGCCGGGTGGCACCGGGATCGTGACCCCGTCGCGGTGCACCTCGACCGGACCCAGCAGAGCGACCTCAAGCCGCGCCCGGCCCACCAGCTCTCACCCCTCCGATCCCCCATGCGCCACGGCAACCGTACCGGTGACTGACAGGTGATCGCACAGTCATCCGGCCGCCGGACGCGGCTCCCGGGGGTTGACCGGCCCGCTACCCTGGAGCGACTAGCGTCCGGCAAGGTTCGCAACCCTCGCGGAAGCGACATCGCATGCGCAAGCCGACACGCGTCGCCGCCTACGCCGCCCTCGCCGGCGTCTGCGTCCTGGGGACGGGGTCGTGAGTGCGGCGCCCGAGCGTGGCGGGCTGCTGCCGGACGAGCTGCCGCTGGGCCCGGCCGGCCTGGTGGAGGAGCGCTCCCAGGAGGAGCTGGCCCGGCGTGACGCTGTACCGGATCGTCCGCGGCGCCGTCGACCCGGACGACGGCTACACCGCGACCGCCGACTTCGCGACGACGGCGGCCCGACCGACGGCCCGTGGCGGGTCACGATCCCCGAGGTCGATCCGCGCGAGTTCGACGGAACGGTCCGCACCGAGCTGGCGACCGGCGAGGTGGCCGGCCGCGAGACCACCAGCGCCATCGTGGACCGGGTCGGCGCGCTGGCCGCCGTCAACGGTGGCTTCTTCACCATCGACGGCAGCCGGAACGTCCCCGGCCCATGGCAACGACTACACCTGCGGCAACGCGCATGAGCCGGTCGCGTTCACCGCCGACTTCGGCGCGGCGTTGCCCACCGGCCCGGGATACCAGGTCCGGCTCGACGCGCAGGACCGCGTCGTCGAGGTCGCGCCCGTCCGGGGCGGCGCGGAGCCGGCCGCCGGCACCGTCGTCCTCCAGGCCACCGGGGACGCGGCCGCATGGCTGGCCGAGCACGGCACCGCCGGTGCGCGTCTGGTCCTGGACACCGACGTGGTCGACGGCGACACCGGCCGGCGGGTGCCGCTGCGGCCGGGCGCGTCCGTGGTCAACGGCGGACCGCTGCTGGTCGAGGACGGCGCGACGGCGCTGGACCCGGTGCGCGACGGCTGGAGCCCGGCGACCCTGGCCGGCACGGCGCGCGCCGACTTCTACTGGCGCTGGTACGTGCGCCGCAACCCGCGCACCGCGGCGGGTGTGCTGCCGGACGGGCGCCTGGTGTTCGTGGTGGTCGACGGTCGCCAGGTCGGCCGCAGCGTCGGGTTGAGCATCACCGAGACCGCGGAGCTGATGCGATCGCTGGGCGTGGACGAGGCCCTGAACCTCGACGGCGGCGGCTCGAGCACCGTCGTCACCGAGGACGGCGTCGTCAACACGCCGAGCGACCCCGTCGAGCGCCCCGTCGGCGACGCCGTCGTCCTCCTCCCCGGCCGACCCTGAGGACCACCGAGCCCCACACCCTCGTTGATCTTGGAGAACGCCGGTATCCATCGGACATCTCGCCTACCTTTGGCGGCATTACTCCAAGATCAACGGGCCGGGGGCTCGATGAGGATCAGGTCCAGCGTTCTGGTGACGTGCTCGGCGGCGGTGGTGGCGGTGGGCGCCGGGTCGATGCCGAACATCCGCCGCCGGTGCTTCTCACCCATGAGCAGCGTGAACAACTGCTCGGCCAGCACGTCGTGGTCGGGTTCGGGAACGAGCAAGCGGTCCGGCGGCAGCGCGGCGAGCAGGCCGGACAGCACGCCGATGTAGCGGCGCGGCCCGTTGGCGTAGTGCCGGGCGGCGAGCTCGGGGAACTTCGCCGCCTCGCCGGTGACCAGTCGGTGCAGTCCGATGGCCTCGTCGGAGAGCATGAGCCGGACCAGCCGCACCCCGAACGCGTGCAGGTCGCTCACCGGGTCGCCGGCGTCGGGCGCGACGGTGTTGACGACCCGGTCGCCCAGACGCCGGACCACGGCCACGAACAGGTCGGCCTTGTCGCCCACCGTGGTGTAGACCGTCCGCTTGGCGACCCTGGCCTCGGCGGCGATGACCTCGATGGTCGTGCCGCCGTAGCCATGCGTGAGGAACAGCCGCATGGCCGTCTCGAGCAGCGCGTCGCGCCGGGCGGCGCGGTCCACGTCGCGCGGCCGGCCTCGCGGCGCCGTCGCCGCCCCCCGTGCAGTCACGTCATCATCCTGGCTCGGAGGTAGTCTTGGATGCAATGAAACGCTAACGTTTCATTGTTTGCCCGGCCACCGCCGGGCCACCGCTGCGCGTCGAGCGACGCGCCCCGTGACAACGAAGGGCGGGTAACAGTGGCGACCACCAGTCGCAAGCGTCCGGCGCGCTCGGCGAGGAACCACGAGGAACTGCTCGGCTTCTACCGGCAGATGCTCCTGGTCCGCCGGTTCGAGGAGCGCACCGCGCAGGCGTACACCGAGGCGAAGATCGGCGGTTACTGCCACCTCAACCTCGGCGAAGAGGCCACCGTCGTCGGCCTCATGGCGGCCATCGAGGAGCGCGACTACCTCTTCACGAACTACCGCGACCACGGCTACGCGCTCATCCGCGGCATGGACCCCGGCCGCGTCATGGCCGAGCTGTACGGCCGGCAGGACGGCGTCAGCAAGGGCTGGGGCGGGTCGATGCACCTGTTCGACACCGACGTCCGCCAGCTCGGCGGCTACGGCATCGTCGGCGGGCAGCTGCCGCTGGCGGCCGGCGCCGCGCTCGCGGTCTCGTACCGCGACGGCGACGAGGTCGTCATGTGCCAGATGGGCGACGGCACCACGAACATCGGCGCGTTCCACGAGACGCTGAACATGGCGACGCTGTGGAACCTGCCCATCGTGTTCGTCGTCGTCAACAACCAGCTCGGCATGGGCACGACGGTCGAGATGTCCTCGGCCGAGCCCGAGCTGTACAAGCGCGCGTCGGCGTACCGCATGGAGTCCGCGCGGGTCGACGGCAACGACGTCATCGCCGTCCGCGACGCCGCGAAGGTCGCCGTCGAGCGGGCCCGCAAGGAGCAGAAGCCGTACCTGCTCGAGACCGTGAGCGGCCGGCTGAAGGGGCACTCCGTCGTCGACCCCGCCGCGTACCGCAGCAAGGACGAGGTCGAGGCCGTCCGCGCCCAGGACCCCGTCGCGGGCCTGCACGACAAGCTGATCGCCGACAAGGTCGCCGACGCCGACCAGCTGGCCGAGATCGACGCCGACGTCCACCGCATCGTCAAGGCCGCCGTCGAGTTCGCCGAGAAGAGCCCGGCGCCCGAGGTGTCGTCGCTGTTCGACTACACCTATGCCAGCCCGGTGCCGAACGACTCGCGCCGCCTCCCCGCTGACCCGCTGTTCCCGGTAGGAGCCTGACATGGCCGTCATGAGTTACCGCCAGGCGCTGCACGACACGCTGCGCGCCGAGATGCTCCGCGATCCCGACGTCTTCCTGATGGGCGAGGAGATCGGCCGGTTCGAGGGCTCGTACAAGATCACCGCCGGCCTGCTGGACGAGTTCGGCCCGAAGCGGGTGCGCGACACCCCCATCGCCGAGGAGGGCTTCACCGGCGCCGCCGTCGGGGCCGCGATGCTCGGCCTGCGCCCCGTCGTCGAGATCATGACGATCAACTTCTCGCTGCTCGCGCTGGACCAGATCGTCAACCACGCCGCGAAGATCTACGGCATGTTCGGCGGGCAGCGGTCCGTGCCGATGGTCATCCGCACGCCGGGTGGCGGCGGCCAGCAGCTCGCGGCCACGCACTCGCAGAACGTCGAGCTGTTCTACGCGTTCACGCCCGGCCTGAAGGTCGTGGCGCCGTCGTCGCCGGCCGACGCGAAGGCCCTGCTGCTCGCGTCGATCCGCGACAACGACCCCGTGCTGTTCCTCGAGAACCTCGCGCTCTACAACACCAAGGGCGAGGTCCCGGACGGCGACGTCGCCGGTGAGATCGGGCGGGCCGCCGTCACCCGCGAGGGCACCGACATCACGTTGGTGGCGTACTCCCGCATGGCGCACGTCGCGCTGCAGGTCGCCGAGAAGCTCGCTGCGGAGGAAGGGATCTCGGCCGAGGTGGTCGACCTGCGCAGCCTGCGCCCGCTGGACCGTCCGACGATCATCGAGTCGGTCAAGAAGACGTCCTGCGCCGTGGTGCTCGAGGACGACTGGCTGACCTACGGCATCGGCGCCGAGGTCGCCGCGTCGATCTCCGACGGCGCGTTCGACTACCTCGACGCCCCGGTGCGGCGAGTGGCGATGGCCGAGGTGCCGCTGCCCTACGCGAAGTCGCTGGAGCTGGCGGCGCTGCCGTCGGCGAACGACGTCGTCACCGCCGTCCACCAGACCCTCGACGCCGTCGGCCGCCGGTCCGTCGGCGCGCACTGAGGAGATTCCCCGCGATGACCGAGATCCTGATGCCCCGCCTCTCCGACACGATGGAGGAGGGAGTCGTCAGCGCCTGGCGCAAGCAGGTCGGCGACGAGGTCCACGCCGGTGACGTCCTGGTCGAGATCGAGACCGACAAGGCCGTCATGGAGCACGAGGCCTACGAGGACGGCGTGCTCGCCGAGATCCTGGTGAAGGAGGGCGACACCGCGCCGATCGGCGCGCCGATCGCCCGGCTCGCGGGCGCCGGCGAACCGGTCGGGGAATCCGCGCCGGCGGGGGCCGCTCCGGCAGCGTCCGCGCCGGCGGCGTCCGCTCCGGCAGCTGAACCCGCTGCGGCAGCAGCGACCGCTGAGGTCGCCGAGGCCGCCCCCGCTGCTCCGGTGCCGGCGGC
>NZ_QUAL01000376.1 GCF_003579925.1 Jiangella rhizosphaerae
CCACCGGCCAGCCGGTGGCGACGCCGCCGGCGGCCGAGCAGACGACCGAGCCGTCCCGCCCGCGCCGCACCCGGCGCCGGGCCGAACGCCCGGCCGGCAGTCCCGTCCCCTGAGTTTGACCCGACCCTGACCAATTCCGTACCCTAGGGCGTCGGCGCTCTTCGCGCCCATACCCGCGTGCCCGCTCCACGAGCGTCGGCATGCGCGCCCGAAGCCCGAGTGAGAGAGTGAGTCCGCGGTGTACGCGATCGTCCGCAGCGGCGGCAACCAGAGAAAGGTCTCCGTCGGAGACGTCATCGACGTCGACCGGCTCGACAACGCCGAGCCCGGCGCCACCGTCACGCTGCCGGCGGTCCTGCTCGTCGACGGCGAGACCGTGACCACCGACGCCACCAAGCTGGCCGGTGTGTCCGTCACGGCCGAGGTCGTCGGCGCCACCAAGGGCCCGAAGATCCACATCCTCCGGTACAAGAACAAGACCGGGTACCGGCGGCGCCAGGGGCACCGCCAGAAGTACACCCAGGTCAAGGTCACCGGCATCGAGACGAAGTAGGCAGGTACCTCGAGATGGCTCACAAGAAGGGCGCCTCGTCCAGCAAGAACGGGCGCGACTCCAACGCTCAGCGGCTCGGCGTGAAGCGGTTCGGCGGCCAGCTGGTCAACGCCGGCGAGATCATCGTCCGCCAGCGCGGCACCCACTTCCACCCGGGCGACAACGTCGGCCGCGGCAAGGACGACACCCTGTTCGCCACGTCCGCGGGCGCCGTCGAGTTCGGCGTCAAGCGGGGCCGCAAGGTCGTCAACATCGTCGTGCCGGCGGGGGAGTGACCCCCGCTCCACGCGAGCAACACACCTGACTCATCAGGGCGGGCCGGTCACTCGACCGGCCCGCCCTTTTCTCTGGGGAACTTGTAGACCATGGCCATTCCGTCGTTCGTCGATCGCGTCGTCCTGCACCTCGCCGCGGGCGACGGCGGGCACGGCTGCGTGTCGGTCCACCGCGAGAAGTTCAAGCCCCTGGGCGGCCCCGACGGCGGCAACGGCGGGCGCGGCGGCGACATCGTCCTCGTCGTCGACCCCAACACCACCACGCTGCTGGAGTACCACCGCTCGCCGCACCGCAAGGCCAAGAACGGCGCCCAGGGCGAGGGCAGCCACCGCGACGGCGCCAACGGCGAGGACATCGAGCTGAAGGTGCCCGACGGCACCGTCGTCAGCACGCGCGACGGCGAGGTGCTGGTCGACCTCGTCGGCGCCGGCACCCGCTACGTCGTCGCCCAGGGCGGCCACGGCGGGCTGGGCAACGCCGCACTGGCGAGCAAGCGCCGCAGGGCGCCCGGGTTCGCGCTGCTCGGCGAGCCGGGCGAGACCAAGGACGTCGTGCTCGAGCTGAAGAGCGTCGCCGACATCGGCCTGGTCGGCTTCCCGAGCGCCGGCAAGTCCAGCCTCATCGCCGCCATCTCCGCGGCCCGGCCGAAGATCGCCGACTACCCGTTCACCACGCTCACGCCGAACCTCGGCGTCGTCGAGGCCGGCGACGTCCGCTACACCGTCGCCGACGTGCCCGGGCTCATCGAGGGCGCCAGCGAGGGCCGCGGCCTCGGCCACGAGTTCCTCCGCCACGTCGAGCGCTGCAAGGCGCTGCTGCACGTCGTCGACCTCGCCACCATGGAGCCCGGCCGCGACCCGCTCACCGACATCGACGTCATCGAGGGTGAGCTCGAGAAGCACGGCGGGCTGGAGAACCGGCCGCGCATGGTCGCGCTGAACAAGATCGACGTCCCCGAGGGTCGCGAGCTGGCCGACCTCGTCCGTCCGGAGATCGAGGCGCGCGGCTGGGAGGTCTTCCCGGTCTCCGCCGCCACGCACGAGGGGCTGCGCGAGCTGACCTACGCGATGGGCTCGCTGGTGGCCGCCGCCCGGGCCGCCGCCCCCGCGCCCGAGCCGACCCGCCTGGTGCTGCGCCCGGCCGCCGTCGACGACTCCGGCTTCACGGTCACCGACGAGGGCGAGCGCTACCGCATCCGCGGCGTGAAGCCCGAGCGGTGGATCCGGCAGACCGACTTCACCAACGACGAAGCGGTCGGCTACCTCGCCGACCGGCTGGCGCGGCTCGGTGTCGAGGAGGCGCTCATCAAAGCCGGTGCCCAGCCCGGTGACGAGGTCGTCATCGGCGGCGAGGACGCGGTCGTGTTCGACTGGGAGCCCAGCGTCAGCGCCGGCGGCGAGCACCTCGGCCCCCGGGGTACGGACTCCCGGCTGTCATGAGCGGCGCAGCCGAGGTGCGTGCGGCGGTGGCCACCGCGCAGCGGGTGGTCGTCAAGGTCGGCTCGTCGTCGCTGACCACGGCGCACGGCGGCATCGACGACGCCCGCGTCGCCACGGTGGTCGACGCGCTGGCGAAGGCGCGTGCGTCGGGCCGCGAGGTGGTGCTGGTGTCGTCCGGAGCCATCGCCGCCGGGCTGGCGCCGCTCGGCATGGCGACGCGGCCGCGCGACCTCGCCCGGCAGCAGGCGGCCGCGAGTGTCGGCCAGGGCCTGCTGATGGCCACCTACACGTCGGCGTTCACCGGTCACGGCCTGCGGGTCGGCCAGGTGCTGCTGACGGTCGACGACGTCACCCGCCGCTCGCACTACCGCAACGCCTACCGCACGCTGCACCAGCTGCTGCAGCTCGGCGTCGTGCCGATCGTGAACGAGAACGACACCGTCGCCACCCACGAGATCCGCTTCGGCGACAACGACCGCCTGGCGGCGCTGGTCGCGCAGCTGGTCCATGCCGACCTGCTGGTGCTGCTCTCCGACGTCGACGGCCTGTACGACGGCAACCCCCACAAGCCCGGCGCCACGCGGCTGGCCGACGTGCACAGCCTGGCCGACCTCGACGGCATCGACATCGGCTCGGCCGGGAAGTCCGGGCTGGGCAGCGGCGGCATGGTGACGAAGGTCGAGGCGGCCTCCATCGCGACCGGCTCCGGCATCGACGTCGTGCTGGCGTCGGCGCCCGAGGTGTCCGCGGTGCTGGCCGGCCACACCGTCGGCACCTGGTTCCACCGCCGGGCCGGGCGCCGGGCCACCCGGCTGCTCTGGCTCGAGCACGCCACCGACGGCCGCGGCAGCCTGACGCTCGACCCCGGCGCCGTCCGGGCCGTCGTCGAGCGCGGCGCGTCACTGCTGCCGGCCGGCATCACCGGGGTCGCCGGCACGTTCACCGCCGGCGACCCGGTCGACCTGCTCGACGAGACGGGCCGCGCGGTGGCGCGCGGCGTGGTCAACTACGACGCCGCCGAGCTGCCGGCGCTGCTCGGCCGCTCGACCAAGGACCTCGCCCGCGAGCTGGGGCCGGAGTACGAGCGCGAGGTCGTCCACCGCGACGACCTCGTGCTGCTCGGCCGGCCCCGCCGCTGACATGGCGTGCGCGGTGCCGTTACATGTAACATCGACGGCATGGCGACGGAGAGCAGGGCCCGGGTGCGGGCGCATCGCGAACGGCTGCGCGCTCAGGGCCTGCGGCCCCTCCAGATCTGGGTTCCCGACGTCACCTCGCCCGAGTTCGCCGCAGAGGCACACCGCCAGTCCGTCCTGGCCGCGGCGAGTGCCGACGCCGCCGATGACCAGGCGTTCGCCGATGATCTGCAGGCCTCCGCTTGGGATCAGGCCGAGTGAGACGTGGTGAGGTCTGGACGTCGGCCGGACCCGGGCACGCGAGCAAACCGCGACCGGTCGTCATCGTGCAGGACGACCGGTTCGACGCCACGGACTCCGTCACCGTTGCTCTGATGACCACCGACCGGACCGAACTGCCACTGTTCCGCATCCCGGTCGAGCCGGCGCAGATCAATGGTCTGAAGAAGCCGAGTTCCGTGATGGCCGACAAGATCATGACGGTCCGGCGCGATCAGCTCGGGGAGCGCGTCGGTCGCTTGACCGACGAGGACATGGTCCGCCTGAACCGGGCGTTGGTGGTGTTCCTCGGCATCGCCGGCTGACGCGGCCGCGACCGGCTGCTCGGCGAACTGCGACCGCGCACCGGCCACTAGACTGACCGGGTGAGCACAATCGTCGCCGACCTGGGCCGCGCGGCCCGCACGGCTGCCGCCGACCTCGCCGTCCGCACCCGCGCCGAGAAGGACGCCGCCCTGCACGCCATGGCCGACGCGCTGGTGGCCAACGCCGCGGCGATCATCGAGCGCAACGCCGCCGACGTCGAGCGGGCGCGCGAGAACGACACCGCCGACGCCATGATCGACCGCCTGCGCCTCGACGAGTCGCGCATCGCCGGCATGGCGAGCGGCCTGCGGCAGGTCGCCGGCCTGCCCGACCCCGTCGGCGAGGTCGTGCGCGGCTACACGCTGCCCAACGGCCTGCAGGTCACCCAGCGGCGGGTGCCGCTGGGCGTCGTCGGCATCATCTACGAGGCCCGGCCCAACGTCACCGCCGACGCCGCCGGGCTGGCGCTGAAGAGCGGCAACGCCGTCCTGCTCAAGGGATCGTCCAGCGCCGCGGCGTCCAACGAGGCGATCGTGGGCGTGCTGTCGGCCGCCGTCGAGGAGGCCGGGCTGCCGGCCGCCGCCGTCCAGCTGGTCTCCGGCGGGCACGACCAGGCCAAGGAGCTCATGCGCGCCCGCGGCATCGTCGACGTGCTCATCCCGCGCGGCGGCGCCGGGCTCATCCGCAGCGTCGTCGAGGAGTCCACCGTCCCGGTCATCGAGACCGGGGTCGGCAACTGCCACGTGTACGTCGACGCCGACGCCGACCTCGCCATGGCGCTGCAGATCCTGCTCAACGCGAAGACGCAGCGGCCCAGCGTGTGCAACGCCGCCGAGACGCTGCTCGTGCACGCCGACGTCGCCGCCGAGTTCCTGCCCGCGGCGCTGGCCGCGCTGCGCGACGCCGGGGTCACCGTCCACGGCGACCAGCGGGTCCAGGCCTACGACGACGCCGTCGTGCCGGCCACCGACGACGACTGGGCCGCCGAGTACCTCTCGCTCGACCTCGCCGCCGCCGTCGTCGACACCCTCGACGACGCCGTCGCGCACATCCGGCGCTGGGGGAGCGGGCACACCGAGGCCATCGTCACCCGGTCGCTGGAGGCGTCGCGCCGGTTCGCCGCCACCACCGACTCCGCCGCCGTCATGGTCAACGCCTCCACCCGGTTCACCGACGGCGAGCAGCTCGGGTTCGGCGCCGAGATCGGCATCTCGACGCAGAAGCTGCACGCCAGGGGCCCCATGGGGCTGCCCGAGCTCACCACCACGACGTACGTCGTCACCGGTGACGGGCACGTGCGGGGCTGACGGTAAGCTTGCGCACCATGGACACCGTCGTGCTGTTGGCCGAGGAGGCGCACTCCTCGTCGGAGGGGTTCCCGGCCTGGGGCTGGGGCCTCTCCGCGTTCGGCATTCTCGTCGTGCTGCTGCTGGTCGTGCTCAGCTTCGGCAAGGGGCGTCCGCACGCCTGATCAAGCCTCAGGCACTACGGTGTCGTCGGTGAGCAACCCGAAGCGGCTCGGCGTCATGGGCGGGACGTTCGACCCCATCCACCACGGGCACCTGGTGGCCGCCAGCGAGGTGCAGCACTGGTTCCACCTCGACGAGGTGGTCTTCGTGCCCACCGGCGAGCCCTGGCAGAAGACCGACCGCGAGGTCACGCCGGCCGAGGACCGTTACCTCATGACGGTCATCGCCACCGCGTCGAACCCGGTGTTCTCCGTCAGCCGGGTCGACATCGACCGCGGCGGCCCCACGTACACCGTCGACACCCTCCGTGACCTCCGCGCACACTACGGCGAGGACACCGAGCTGTTCTTCATCACCGGCGCCGACGCGCTGGGGCAAATCCTGTCCTGGCGCGACCACGACGAGCTGTTCGACCTCGCCCATTTCGTCGGCTGCACCCGGCCCGGGCACGACCTCTCCGCCGTCGGGCTGCCCGAAGGCAAGGTGACGCTGGTCGAGGTGCCCGCGCTGGCCATCTCGTCCAGCGAGTGCCGCCACCGGGTGACGGCCGGCGAGCCGATCTGGTACCTGGTGCCCGACGGCATCGTCCAGTACATCAACAAACGCGGCCTCTACGTCGAGGCATGAGACGCTGGACCGGTCATTCCGGTCCCACGAAGAGAGGAACGCCGCTTGACCGCAACCGATCGCGCGATCCAGCTGGCGGTCGCCGCCGCGGAGGCCGCGTCCGACAAGCTGGCCGATGACATCGTCGCCTTCGACGTGTCCGAGCGGATGGCGATCACCGACGTGTTCCTGGTCTGCTCGGCCTCCAACGACCGCCAGGTGCGCTCCGTCGTCGACGCCGTCGAGGAGAAGCTGCGCGACCTCGGCGCCCGCCCCGCCAGCCGCGAGGGCGAGCGCGAGGGCCGCTGGGTGCTGCTCGACTACGTCGAGATCGTCGTCCATGTGCAGCATGCCGAGGAGCGGGTGTTCTACGCCCTCGAGCGGCTGTGGAAGGACTGCCCGACCATCGAGCTGCCGGCCGAGGTGAACGCCGGACGGGGCCCACGCTCCGGAGACGGGGAGTGAGCCGCCGCGTCGTGCTCTGGCGGCACGGCCGGACGGAGTGGAACGCCGCCGGGCGCTTCCAGGGCCAGACCGACGTCGACCTCGACGACCTCGGCCGCGAGCAGGCGCGCGAGGCCGCCGCCCGGCTGGCCGCGCTCGCGCCCGACCTGCTGGTGTCGTCGGACCTGCAACGCGCGCAGGACACCACCGCCGCGCTGGCCACGCTGGTCGGCCTCGACGTCGAACTCGACCCGCGGCTGCGCGAGACCTACGCCGGCCAGTGGCAGGGCTGCACGACGGCCGAGATCGCCGCCAACTGGCCCGACGAGTACAAGGCCTGGCGCGGCGGCGACCCGCTACTGCGGGTCGGCGGCGGCGAGACCCGTCAGGAGGTCGCCGAGCGGATGTTCGCCGCCGTCACCGACGCCGCCGCCCGGCTGCCCGAGAACGGCCTCGCCGTCCTCACCTCCCACGGCGGTGCGGCCCGGCTCGGCATCGCCGCTCTCATCGGCATGCCGCTGCACCGCTTCACCAACATCGGCGGGCTGTCGAACTGCTCGTGGTCCATGCTCCGCGAGGGCGACGACGGCTGGATCCTCGTCGAGCACAACGCCGGCACGCTGCCCAGCCCCGTGGTGATCGAAGAGGGATGACCTGGTACTCTCTCGGAGGTCGATCGGGCCGCTTCGGAGGGCCGATCGCCGCGTGGTGGGTCCGATTATGAGGTTCACCCAGCCGTCGGCTAAGCTTACGAAGCCGTTCGGCACGGGGCTGTGGCGCAGCTGGTAGCGCACCTCCATGGCATGGAGGGGGTCAGGGGTTCGAGTCCCCTCAGCTCCACCCGATTCGCCGGTCGGCGGCCATGTTCGACGTCCTCGTCGCGGGAGCACATGGCCGCCGGTTAGATTCCGGTCATGTCCCACACCCACGAGGTCATGGTGCTGGCGCTGGACGGGGTCGTCGCGCTCGATCTGAGTATCCCGGCGCAGCTGTTCGCTGAGCGCTATCCCACGCCGTACCGGGTCACCGTGTGCGGGGAGCAGCCGGGCGAGGTGATGACCTCGGGTGGTTTCGCGGTGCGGGTGGCCGGTGGCCTCGCCGCGCTCGCGGACGCGCACACCGTCGTCGTGCCGGGGTACTGGCCGCCCGCCGAGCCGCCGTCGCGCGCCGTCCTGGACGCGCTCCGTGCCGCGCACGAGCGCGGGGCGCGCCTGGTGTCGATCTGCACCGGAGCGTTCGCGCTCGCGGCCGCGGGGATCCTCGACGGCAGAAGGGCGACCACGCACTGGCGCCAGGCCGACGAGCTGGCGCGTCTGTACCCCGAGGTGCGGGTCGACCGCGACGCGCTCTACGTCGACGAGGGGACCGTCATGACGTCGGCCGGCGTGGCGGCCGGCATCGACCTGTGCCTGCACGTCATCCGCAGCGACCTCGGCGCGAGCGTGGCGAACACCATCGCCCGCGACATCGTCGCCGCCCCGTACCGGCCGGGCGGTCAGTCGCAGTACGTCGAGCGGTCGGTCCCGCCCGAACGGGGCGTGTCGCTGGCGGAGACCCGCGCGTGGGCGCTCGGCCAGCTGCACCGCCCGCTGGCGGTCGCCGACCTCGCCCGCCACGCCCGGCTGTCGGAGCGGACGCTCACCCGGCGCTTCGTGGCCGAGACCGGTGTGCCGCCCATGCAGTGGGTGCTGGCGGCCCGCCTCGACCTCGCCCGCGAGCTGCTGGAACGCGGCGATCTGGGCATCGAGCAGGTGGCCGGCCGCAGCGGCTTCGGCACTCCGGCGAACCTGCGCGTGCACTTCCGCCGGGCGGTCGGCACGACGCCGCGCGACTACCGCAAGGCGTTCTCGCCGGCCGGCTGAGGGCGGATCGAC
Source organism: Jiangella rhizosphaerae (assembly GCF_003579925.1). Lineage (GTDB taxonomy): Bacteria > Actinomycetota > Actinomycetes > Jiangellales > Jiangellaceae > Jiangella > Jiangella rhizosphaerae. The sequence goes on from NZ_QUAL01000376.1 coordinate 8,383, forward strand.
GGGCTGGCGGGAAAGTATCGAACCGTGGCGCTCCGGCCACTGGAGCCGACGTGGCGCACCCCCGAGCATGGACGGGTCAGCGGACTCGAGCGGAGGGTGAGCAGGGCGTGGCGGAGACTGAGCACGACGGCGGGAACGGCGCGGCCGGCGGGAGGTACGGCCGGCGCGCCGTGCTGGGCGCGGCGGCCGCGGCCGGCGTCGCCG
>NZ_QUAL01000377.1 GCF_003579925.1 Jiangella rhizosphaerae
TCGAGGAGGCCGCCTGCCTGCCGACCGCCTGGCTGACGGCGTACCGCATGCTGTTCACCCAGGCGAGGGTGACGCCCGGGCAGACGGTGCTGGTGCAGGGCGCGGGCGGCGGCGTGGCGACGGCGCTGGTGGCGCTGGGCGCGGCGGCCGGCGCGCGCATGTGGGTGACGTCGCGGAACCCGTCGAAGGCGTCGCGCGTGCTGGCGCTGGGCGCCGACGAGGTCTTCGAGAGTGGCGCCCGGCTGCCGGCCCGCGTCGACGCCGTCATGGAGACGGTGGGCGCGGCGACGTGGGCGCACTCGGTGCGGTCGCTGCGACCCGGCGGCACGCTGGTCGTCTCGGGCGCGACGTCGGGCTACGCGGCCGAGACTGAGCTGAACCGGGTGTTCTTCCTGCAGCTGCGTGTGCTCGGTTCGACGATGGGGACGCGCGACGAACTGGTCCGGCTGCTGGCCTTCTGCGAGCGGACCGGCCTGCGCCCGCCCATCCACAGCGTCCTGCCGCTGGCGGAGGCCCGCGCCGGCTTCGCCGCCCTCGACGCCGGCGACGTCTTCGGCAAGGTCGTCTTCACCCCCTGACGCGTGGACGTCAGGCCGGCGCCTCCCGTCCGGCGACAGCGTTCACACACCGTTGCCGGGCGAACGCCCATCGTGCGCCGCCCCAGCCGGCGTTGATCTTGGAGTTGTTCGGCACATGTGGGGTGAAATGTCCGATAGATGGCCGAACAACTCCAAGATCAACTTGGGAGGGGGTCAGGCGTGGCGCACGTCTGGGCTGCCGGGCCGACGAGGGCGAGGAATGACTCGCCGTGCTGGGATCGGCCTCGAGGTAGCTGAAGAGCCCGTCCTCGGCTCACCGCGGGCTCACGACGTGGCGCGGGGGACCCGGCGGTCCTTGACCGGCGTGCGCGGCGCCTCGACGCCCAGCCACGGGTACCAGCCGCCGTTGAGTACGAGGTAGGCGAGCAGGCCGTAGCCGGTCTGGTCGGGGTGGATGCCGTCGTCGGCGCGGGCGCGCTGCCAGGCCGAGTTGGCGCTCAATGGCCCGAACGTCGCGATGTAGGGGACCTCGCGCCGCGCGCACAGGTCGGCCCAGGCGGCGTCCAGCTCGCCGATGCGCGCCACCATGGCGTCGTCGCCGACCGGCGGCGGCCCGACCACCAGAGCCGGGACGCTCACCGAGGAGAGGCCGAACTCCAGCGCCGCCACCGACCGCGCGACCGGCACGCCCCGGTGGGCGTCGGCCACGCCGGGCGCCAGGACGACGCGGTGCTCGTCGCCGCGGGCGAAGCGGGGCGCGGACTCCATCGGCATCCGGACGACCACTTCCTCGGTCGCCTCGCCGCGCACGCCCAGCGGGTACGCCGTCAGGTCGACACCAGTGGACGGCGGCGTGCGAGCGGCGACCCGGCCGACCCAGCCGAGCGACTTCGGATCGCCGACGCCGGCGACGAAGGAGTCGCCGAAGACGCAGACCCGGACATCGCGGGGATCGGCCACTCAGTCGTCCTCGGCGACGGCGTCGTCGTCCTCGTCGTCGGCACGGGCCAACCAGGTGGCCAGCCGCTCGACGGCGGTCTCGAACTCCGGGTTCTGGTCGACGAAGTCGCGCAGCCGCTCGGCCAGCCAGCCCAGGGTGACCTGTTCGTCACCCCGGCGCTCGTCGAGTTCCTCGATGCCGCGGTCGGTGAAGTACATCAGGCGAACGCCGCGTCGTGCAGGGCCTTCTGCTGCTCGAGGTGGACGTGGTGGTTGCCCACCGCCGGCGACGTGCTGGCCGGCCGCGTGACCGGCCGGAACGGGATGCCGTCGGGCAGCCGCGGCGCGAGGTGCAGCGCCATGAACGGCCACGGGCCCATGTTCTCGGGCTCGTCCTGGACCCAGCGGATCTCGCGCGCGTTCGGGTACTTGGCCAGCTCGGCGGTGATCTCCTGCGCCGGCAGCGGGTAGAGCTGCTCGACCGGCACGATCGCGGTGTGGTCGTCGGACCGCTTGCCGCGCTCGGCCAGCAGCTCCCAGGTGATCTTCCCGCTGCACAGCAGCACGCGGTCGACCTTGGCCGCGTCGAGCGGTTCGGGGTCGCCCAGCACCGGCCGGAACGTCGTGGTGCCGGTGAAGTCGTCGGGCGCGGAGACGGCCCGCTTGTTGCGCAGCATGGACTTCGGGGTGAAGACCACCAGCGGGCGGTGCTGCGCGCCCAGCGCCTGCGAGCGCAGCAGGTGGAAGTAGGACGCCGGCGTGGACGGCTGCGCCACCCGGAACGCGTCCTCGGCGGCCATCAGCAGGAACCGTTCCATGCGCGCCGACGAGTGGTCGGCGCCCTGGCCCTCGTAGCCGTGCGGCAGCAGCAGCACGACGCCGGAGTACTGGCCCCACTTGGCCTCGCCGGAGGTGATGAACTCGTCGATGATGGTCTGCGCGCCGTTGGCGAAGTCGCCGAACTGCGCCTCCCACAGCACGAGCGACTCGGGCCGGGCGACGGAGTAGCCGTACTCGAAGCCCATGGCCGCGAACTCGGACAGCAGGGAGTCGTAGACGTAGAACTTCGCCTGCGACTCGTCGAGGTGCTGCAGCGGAATGTACGACTCGCCGGTCTTGCGGTCGACCAGCGAGGCGAACCGCTGGACGAACGTGCCGCGGCGGCTGTCCTGGCCGGCCAGCCGCACCGGGCGGCCGTCGAGCAGCAGCGCGCCGAACGCGGTGATCTCAGCCGTCGCCCAGTCGATGCCGCCGTCGGTGAGCGCCTGCGCCCGCCGCTGCACCTGCGGCAGCACCTTCGGGTGGACGGTGAAGCCGTCGGGCACCGTGAGGTAGGCGTCGGCGACCCGCTTGAGCACCTCGGGCGTGGTGGCGGTGACGACCTCGCCCTCGGGTGCGGGCTTGTCGGGGTAGCTGGGCACCGTGGTGACGCTGGTGGGCGCGGTCTGCCGGGTCTCGGCGAACACCCGCTCCAGCTGCTGCTGGTAGTCGAGGAGGACCTGCTCGGCCTCCTCGATGGTGATGTCGCCACGGCCGATCAGCGCCTCGGTGTAGAGCTTGCGCACCGGCCGCTTCGCCTCGATGAGGTCGTACATGAGCGGCTGGGTGTAGCTGGGGTCGTCGCCCTCGTTGTGGCCGCGCCGGCGGTAGCAGACCATGTCGATGACGACGTCCTTCTTGAACGCCTGCCGGAACTCGAAGGCCAGCCGGGCCACCCGGGTGCACGCCTCGGGGTCGTCGCCGTTGACGTGGAAGATCGGCGCCTGCACCATGCGCGCGACGTCGGTGGAGTACATGGACGAGCGCGACTGATCGGGCGACGTGGTGTAGCCGACCTGGTTGTTGACGACGACGTGGACGGTGCCGCCGGTGCGGTAGCCGCGCAGCTGCGAGAGGTTCAGCGTCTCGGCGACGACGCCCTGGCCGGCGAACGCGGCGTCGCCGTGCACCAGGATCGGCAGCACGGGGAACTCCTCGCCGCGGTCGAGGATGTCCTGCTTGGCCCGCGCGATGCCCTCGAGCACGGGGTTGACCGCCTCGAGGTGGCTCGGGTTGGCCGTCAGCGAGACCTTGATCTTCGAGCCGTCGAGCGCGGTGAACTCGCCGTCGGCGCCCAGGTGGTACTTGACGTCGCCGGAGCCCTGGACGGTGCGGGGGTCGATGTTGCCCTGGAACTCGCCGAAGATCTGCGCGTAGCTCTTGCCGACGATGTTGGCCAGCACGTTGAGCCGGCCGCGGTGCGCCATGCCGATGCAGGCCTCTTCCAGCCCGGCCTCGGCGGCGGCCTCGACCACTTCGTCGAGGATCGGGATCAGCGACTCGCCGCCCTCGAGCGAGAACCGCTTCTGCCCGACGTACTTCGTCTGCAGGAACGTCTCGAACGCCTCGGCCTGGTTGAGCTTGAGCAGGATGCGCAGCTGGTCCTCACGCGGGGTGAGGTCGACCGGCTTCTCGACCCGCTCCTGGATCCAGCGCCGCTGCTCGGGCTCTTGGATGTGCATGTACTCGATGCCGACGGTGCGGCAGTAGGCGTTGCGCAGCACGCCGAGGATGTCGCGCAGCAGCATGAACCGCTTGTTGCCGCCGAAGGAGCCCGTGGCGAACTCGCGGTCGAGGTCCCACAGCGTGAGCCCGTGGGTGCTGACGTCGAGGTCGGGGTGGGTGCGCTGCTTGTACTCCAGCGGGTCGGTGTCGGCCATGAGGTGGCCGCGCACGCGGTAGGCGTGGATCAGCTCCAGCACCCGGGCCTGCTTGCTGACCTCGTCCTCGTGGCTGTGCGGGACGTCGGTGGCCCAGCGGATGGGCTCGTACGGAATGCGCAGCGCGCGGAAGATCTCGTCGTAGAAGCCGTCCTGGCCCAGCAGCAGGCCGTGCACGATGCGCAGGAAGTCGCCGCTCTGGGCGCCCTGGATGATGCGGTGGTCGTAGGTGCTGGTGAGCGTCATGGTCTTCGAGACGCCCAGCCGGGCCAGCGTCTCGGGCGCCGCGCCCTGGTACTCGGCCGGGTACTCCATGGCGCCGACGCCGATGATGGTGCCCTGGCCCTTCATCAGCCGCGGCACCGAGTGGACCGTGCCGATGGTGCCCGGGTTGGTCAGCGTGATGGTGGTGCCCTGGAAGTCGGCGACCGTCAGCTTGTTGTCGCGCGCACGGCGGACGACGTCCTCGTAGGCCGCCCAGAACTCGGCGAAGTTGAGGTCCTCGGCGCCCTTGATGCTCGGCACCAGCAGCTGCCGGGTGCCGTCGGACTTCTTCATGTCGATGGCCAGGCCGAGGTTGATGTGCCGCGGCTTGGACAGCGCCGGCTTGCCGTCGATCTCGGCGTAGGCGTAGTTCATGTCGGGCATCTGGTGCAGCGCCTTGACCAGCGCGAAACCGATGATGTGCGTGAACGACACCTTGCCGCCGCGGGACCGGGCGAGGTGGTTGTTGATGACGATGCGGTTGTCGACCAGAAGCTTGGCCGGGACGGCGCGCACGCTGGTGGCCGTCGGGACCTCGAGGCTGGTCTCCATGTTGGTGGCCGTGCGGGCCGGTGCGCCGCGCAGCGGGACGATGTCGGGCTGGTCGGCCGCGGTGTCCTGCGGCGGGGCCGGCGCCTTGGCGGCCGGCTGGGCCGGGGTCGGCTTCGGCGGGGCGGCCTTGGCGGCCGCAGGGCTGGGCTGAGCCTGGGCGGCCTGCGACGGTGCGGGCTGCGACGCTGCGGCCTGCGCCGGCGCGGCGGCGGGCGTGGAAGTCACGGTGGTCCTCGTGGGGGACGTGGCAGTGGCGGTCGGTGCGGAGGTCTGCTTCGTGGCGGTGGCGGAGCCCGGTGGTCCGGCGGGGGCGGTGCCGGCGGCGTTGCGCTCGGCGAAGTACTCCGCCCACTGGGGGTCGACGCTGGTGGGGTCTTGGAGCCAGCTCTCGTAGAACTCCTCGACGAGCCACTCGTTCGGTCCGAATCCCGATTCCGGGCCGGTGGGGGCCACTGTCGCGTTCGCCTTCTTCCGTTCGAATCTGCGCGGCTGCTCTGGTACAGATTAGTCGCGGTCACCGACTCCGCGCATCGGCGCAATCGTGGCCTAGATCACTAGGTACGAACAAGTCGACATCCTGTCCACCGGTCGCCGCGGGTCGGGGACATCCCGGAGCGGTCCCGGGGATGCCAGCGTGGACCTTCTGCGCTCCGGTGGGCGGCCGTTACGCTGGCGGCGAACCGTCCATGCGGGAGGCGCAGTGATCGACCAGTACGTCGCCCGGTTGCGCCGCGAGGTCCGTGGACCGTACCTGCCACGGCGCAGCATGCTCCGCGAGCTGCGCGACGGCCTGCTCGACGCCGCCGACGCGCACCGGTCCGCCGGTGCCACCGACGCCGAGGCGGAGCGGCTCGCCGTCGAGGAGTTCGGCCCGGCCGAGGTGGTCGCGGCCGGCGTGCGCGAGGAGCTGGCCGCCGTGGCGGCGCGCTACCTGGCCGGGCTGGTGGTCGTGCTCGGCTCGGTGCAGTTCGCGCTGGCCACCTATACCTGGACGACGGCGGCCGCCGCGCAGGGCTGGCCCGAGCCGTCCCCGTGGTACGGCGTGCTGTCGCGCGCCGTCGACGTCTCCAGCTTCGGGTTCATGGGCCTGTCCGCCGTCGCGGTGCTGGCGCTGGGCCGCGGCGCCCGCCGGCTGCCCACTCGCCGCGTGGTGCGGGTGGTCGCCGTCGTGACGCTCGCCGACGTCGCCCTGCACGTCGGCAGCGGGGTGGTGCTGAGCGCGTTCGCGCCGGCCAGCGTGGGCGAGTGGGAAGGGCCCGAGCTCGTGCTGATGTCGCTGCTGTCGGTGGTGTCGGCGCTGTGGATCAGCTGGCTGGCGGTGAGCTGCCTGCGGTTGACCTCACGCCGGGCCCAGGATGGCGTTCATGACGCTGCTCATCTCGCTCCAGGCCTGCTGCTGCGCGGCTAGGTAGCCCCTGCCCTCGCGGGTGATCTCGTACGTGCGCCGCTTGCGTCCGCCGACGGTGTCCCAGGAGCTGCGCAGGTAGCCCAGCCGCTCGAGCCGCCGCAGCGCGGGGTAGAGCGTGCCGGTGGGGAGGTCGACGGCGCCGTCGCTGCGCGCGTGCAGCGCCTCGGAGACGCCGTAGCCGTGCAGGGGCCGGTCGCGGACGACGGCGAGGATCAGCGCGTCGAGGTTCCCGCGGAGGGCGTCGGCCTTCATGTCGGTAGTCTACGCATCATCATGTAGCCTGCCTACAGGTAGACAGGCAAATCTGGCGCGGGGAGGGGCGAGGATGAGCGTGCTGGACGTGTCGCGGCTGCAGTTCGCGCTGACGGCGATCTTCCATTTCCTGTTCGTGGTGCTCACGCTCGGCCTGGCGCCGGTCGTCGCGTTCTTCCAGACCCGCTGGGCGGTCACCGGGAGAGAGGTCCACGAGCGCCTGACCCGCTACTGGGGCCAGCTCTACGTCGTCAACTACGCGATGGGCATCGTGGTCGGGCTGGCCATGGAGTTCCAGTTCGGCCTGCACTGGAGCGGGCTGATGACGTTCGCCGGCGACGTGTTCGGCGCACCGCTGGCGACCGAGACGCTGGTCGCGTTCTTCCTGGAGTCGACCTTCCTCGGCATGTGGATCTTCGGCTGGCACCGGCTGAACCGCTGGGTGCACACCGCGCTCATCTGGCTGGTGGTGCTGACGGCGTACCTGTCGGCGTACTGGGTCATGGTCGCCAACGGGTTCCTGCAGGATCCCGTCGGCCACGTCGTCGAGGACGGGGTGGCGCGCATCGACGACGTCGGTGCTCTGCTGACCAACCACCAGGCCGTCGGGGCCTTGCTGCACATCGTCCCGGTCTGCCTGCTGACGGGGAGCATCGTCATGGTCGGCATCTGCTCGTGGCACTTCCTGCGCGGCACGGCCAGTCATGTCCAGACGTCGGGTCACGCAAAGATCGCGAACTCTCTCCGGGCAGCATCAACCCGGACCGAGGACTCAGGGGGACCTTCGGCCCCCCGTCGCCCGTCGGTTTTGCATGACCCTCCGGACGTCGACTTCTTCCGCCGCTCGTTGCGGGTCGCCGTCGTGGTGGGCGCGGTGGCCGCGGTGTTCGCCGTCGGCAACGGCTACGCGCAGTTCGGCTACCTGACCGAGGGCAAGGAACTGGCGCTGGGCGGGTCCGCGGCGGAGCGGGCCGAGTTCCAGGCCGAGATGAAACGGCTGCACGGCCCGGGCGACTGGACCCCGCCGACGTGGATCTCGTTCGCCTGGCCGCTCATGGAGATCAGCGGGACGCTGTACATGCTGATCTTCTTCGGGCTGGTGTTCTTCCTCATCAAGAACGCCTTCGACCGCGCGCGCCCGGCCGTCCTCCGCCGGTTCTGGCACCGGTTCTACGTGTGGACGCTGCCGTGGCCGTTCGTGGTGGTGGCCTGCGGCTGGCTGATCCGCGAGGTGGGCCGGCAGCCGTGGGTCGTCTACGGCGAGCTGACCACGGCCGAGGCGGTCTCGTCGCACGCCGCGGGCACCGTGCTGACCAGTCTGATCGTCTTCGGCGTGCTGTTCGCGACGCTCGCCGTGCTGGACTGGTGGCTGATCGCCCGGCTGGCCCGGCGCGGCCCGTACGACCTCGTGCTGGGCTCCGACGGCGCCGCTCGTGAGGAGCCCGAACCGGAACTCGTGCTGGTGGGGAAGGACTGACATGGACATCCTCTGGCTCGGCCTGCTCGGGTTGCTGCTCACCGGCTGGTCGGTGCTCGACGGCGCCGTTCTCGGGCTCGGCGCGTCGTTGCGGCGCATCGGACGCAGCGGGCCGGAGCGCCGGCTGCTGCTGACCGCGCTCGGGCCGTTCCTGCTGGGCGGCGAGGTCTGGCTGGTGGCCGCTGCCGGCATCCTGATCGGCGCGTTCCCCGGGCTGGAGAAGGACCTGCTGTCCGCCTACTACCCGCTGGTCGTCGGGCTGGTGGTGGCGTGGGTACTGCGCGACATCGCGGTGTGGTTCCGCAGCCGGCGCCCCTCGCGGGCATGGCAGGACGGCTGGGAGACCGTCGTCGTGGTGGCGAGCACGGCCGTCCCGTTCGCGTGGGGACTGCTGCTGGGCAACGTCGCCCAGGGGGTGCCGACCGAGGGGCGGCCGGGGGTTGAGACACTGGTGGGGCCGTATTCACTGTTGTGGGGGGCCGTCGTGGTCGCCGTGTTCACGCTGCACGGCGCGGTGTTCGCCGCGCTGCGGCTGCCGCCTGAGCGCCGTTCGCGCGCCGCCGCGACCGTCCGTCGCGCCGGCGCCGCCGCGCTGGCGCTGCTGGCCGCCGTCGG
>NZ_QUAL01000378.1 GCF_003579925.1 Jiangella rhizosphaerae
CGGTCCGCACCTGCTCCAGCGCCCGGCGGGCGCTGCGTCCGGCCGCGGCGAGCTGCTCCCGCGCCGAGTCGTGGCTGCGGGAGAGGGCGGCCAGGGCGTCGCGGGCACGGGCGGCGACGACCTCGAGATGGTCGCCGACCGCCGCGCGCAGCAGCTCGGCGGAGCGGCGGCGCTCCACGCCGACCGCGAGCTCGGCCAGCTCCGTCCGCGCCGCGTGCAACGCCGTGACCAGGTCGGCCAGCCGGACCAGGCCGAAGAACGCGACCCCGCTGTTGGCCGGCGCGACGAGCATCCAGATGACGATCGCGGCGTCGTTCCCGGGCCATGGGACGCCCAGGACGGCCACGCGCACCGCTTCCAGCGCGATCACGCCGCCGAACAGCAGCCACGAGGCCGGCGCCGCCACCGTCAGGAGCAGCAGCCCGGCCAGCAGGGCGGGCGCGATGGTGATCCAGTCCTGGCCGAAGACCAGCAGCGGCGCGTACGTCAGGGCCGCCTGCACCGCCAGCAGCGGGCCACGGTGGCGCGCCCACAGCGCCCGGCCCCACGGCACGGTGTACAGCAGCGGCAGCACGAACACCACGGCCAGCACCACGCCGCCGCCGGGCCCGCTCCAGTACACGGCGTTGCCGAGCCGGGTGAGCAGGGTGATGACGAGGAACGCCACCGGGAACGCGGCGGCCAGCCGCGGTGTCAGCGCGATGCGCCCACCTGCGTCCATCGGCGGCCTCCATGCCGGGTTCCCGGTCGAGATGTGCAGTATGCACGTCCCGGGGGTGCACCTCCCACCCTCAGGTCGTGACCGCGCGCACTGGTTGCGTCGTCGCAGGTCAGAGCAGACTCATCGATGTCAGCACACACCACCGGGAGGACGAGATGCCGACTGTCACGACCGAGGCCGCCGAGCTGCGCCGGCCGGTCACCCGCCGCTGGGCCCGCTTCGCGGGCCACTACGTGGAGATGGTCGTCGCCATGCTGGCCGGGATGTTCGTCCTCGGCGGCGCGCTGCGCGCGGCCCTCGCCGCCGGCGGCGTCGACTACTCCATGGACCGCTATCCCGAGATCGTGCTCGTCGAGATGGGGCTGACCATGACGGTGGCCATGGCCGCGTGGATGCGCGTCCGCCGCCACGGCTGGCCGGCCACGCTGGAGATGAGCGCCGCGATGCTCATGCCCGCGTTCGTCGCGACCGCCTTGGTCGTCCTGGACGTCACCAGCGCCGGCACGGCGATGACCGTCGAGCACGTCGCGATGTTCCCGCTCATGCTGGCGGTCATGCTCCGCCGCCGCGACGAGTACCTGACGCACCGTCACCACTGAACGCTCAGTCAGCACCTAGGAGGCATCCCATGACCACCACCGTCCCGGTGGCCCACCCGCGCCCGGCCACCCGCCCGCTCCGCGGCGTCCTGCGCCGCTGGCCGCTCGCCGCCGGCCTGCTCGGGCACGCGGCGTGGGACGTGTGGCACCACCGCACGAACCGGGTCGTCACGCGCTCGCTGGCCGAGTTCTGCGTGGTCCTCGACACCCTCCTCGCCGCGGCTATGATCGTCGTGGCCATCAGCGGTTGAGCGGGGGCGCGGCCATGCAGACGCACGACTCTCACCACGATCACCACCAGCACGATCACGGCCATGACCGGCACCGCGAGTTCCCGGCCGACCCGTCGGGGTTGCCCGAGGCCGCACGGCCGGCGCTGCTGGACCTCGCCGACGGCGACACGCTGCACCTGACGGTCGCCCCGGTGGCCAAGCGCCTCGGCGACACCACGGTCCGGATGCTCGGCTACAACGGCTCGATCCCCGGCCCCACGCTGCGGGTCGCGCAGGGCAGCGAGCTGGTCGTGCACGTCACCAACCAGGGCGACCTCGAGACCACGGTGCACTGGCACGGCCTGCGGCTGGAGAACCGCTACGACGGCGTGCCGCACGAGACGCAGGCGCCGGTGCCGGTCGGCGGAGAGTTCACGTACCGCATCCAGTTCCCCGACCCCGGCCTGTACTGGTACCACCCGCACGTCCGCGAGGACTACGCCCAGGAGCTGGGGCTGTACGGCAGCATCCTGGTCGTCCCGGCGGCCGACGACTACTGGCCGCCGGCCGACCGCGACCTCGTCGTCACCGTCGACGACCTGCTGCTCGGCGACGACGGCCGGGTCGTGCCGTTCAGCCGCGACGAGACCAGCCACGCGGCCATGGGCCGCTTCGGCAACGTCTTCCTCACCAGCGGCGAGCCGCACCCGCGGTTCGCCGCCAGGCCCGGGGAGGTGGTCAGGCTGTGGCTCACCAACACCGCCAGTGCCCGCGTGTTCGACCTGCACCTCCCCGGCGCGCGGATGAAGCTCGTCGGCGGCGACAGCGGCCGGGTCGAGCACGAGGAGTTCGTGACGCACGTGCTGCTGGCGCCGTCGGAACGGGCGGTCGTCGACGTCCTGGCCGCCGAGCCGGGCGAGCTGACCCTGGAGCATCGGACGCCGGACCGCACCTACCCGCTGGCCACGCTGGCGGTCGACGGCGAGCCGGTGGCGTCGGAGGCGGGCCAGGCGTTCGAGGCGCTGCGCCGCGACCCCGAGCTGACCGCCGAGCGGGAGGCGCTGGGGCCGTGGCTCACCGCGCCGCCGGACAAGGTGCTCGCCCTGGTCGCCCGGATGGACCACGCGGCCGGCCACCACGACCACCACGCGCATCAGGAGCACGGCGCGCACGGGCACGGCGCCGCGCACGCCGTCGCCGACGGCATCGAGTGGGAAGACGAGATGGCGGAGATGAACCGCAGCTCCACCGCCGCGACCATGCACTGGATGTTCGTCGACCGGACCGGCGGCACCGAGGCCGCCGCCGTCGACTGGCGGTTCCGGGTCGGCGACCGGGTGAAGATCCGGCTGGTCAACGAGATGGACTCCGACCATCCGATGCACCACCCGTTCCACCTGCACGGCGCCGGCCGGTTCCTCGTCCTGGCTCGCGACGACGTGGCCGAGCCCAACCTCGTCTGGAAGGACACCGTGCTGGTCCGCACCGGTCAGGTCGTGGACATCCTGTTCGACGTGACCAACCCGGGGGTGTGGATGGCGCACTGCCACATCCCCGAACACATGCACAGCGGCATGATGTTCAGCTTCACCGTCGCCGGCCCCTAACCGGGACGCGCGTCAGACGGCGACCGGCTGGAAGATCGACTCGATCAGCGGCAGGTCGCCGTTGAACACGGCCGCCGAGCACTCGCGGCAGGCGTACTCGACGCCCAGCCCGCCCGGCACCTTGTCGAACTCGGTCTCCGCGTCGCACTCGCCGCACCACGCCGTGAGGGAGCCGATGAGCAGCTCGGGCGCCGCGACGTTCAGATCTCGTCTTGCCCTCATGCTTCGAGGGTGACACGCGGGACCGATCGGGCCGAGGAGGCGCGCCGGGGTGGTGACGGGCCACACTAGGCTGGGAACGGGCACGACGACGAGGTGCCGGCGGACGGAGTGGAACATGCCTGTACAGACGGTCTGGAAGGGCTCGATCTCGTTCGGGCTGGTGTCGATCCCGGTCCGGCTGGTGTCGGCCACGCAGGAGAAGGATGTCAGCTTCCGGCAGGTGCACGCCGCCGACGGCGGCCGCATCCGCTATAAGCGCGTCTGCGAGGCCGGCGGCCACGAGGTCGCCTACGCCGACATCGCCAAGGGCTACGAGCTGCCCGGCGGGCAGCTGGTCGTGCTCACCGACGAGGACTTCGAGGACCTCCCCATCGCGTCGTCGCGGTCGGTCGAGGTGCTCGGCTTCGTGCCGTTCTCGCAGATCGACCCGACGTCGCTGAACCGCGCCTACTACGCCGAGCCCACGGGCGACACCAAGCCGTACGCGCTGCTGCGCGACTCGCTGGAGCGCTCGGGCCGGGTCGGCGTCGTCAAGGTGGCGCTGCGCAACAAGGAGCGGCTTGCGGTGCTGCGCTCGTTCGAGGGCGTGCTGATCGTGCAGACCATGCTGTGGCCCGACGAGATCCGCAAGCCCGAGTTCGACTTCCTCGGCGAGGACATCGAGGTCCGCAAGCAGGAGATGGCGATGGCCGAGTCCTACATCGACACCCTGTCCGGCGACTTCGACCCCGAGGAGTACCACGACGAGTACCGCGAGGCGCTGCTCGAGGTCGTCAACGCGAAGGCCGAGGGCGCCGAGGTGGTCACGCCGCCTGAGGCCGAGCCGGCCGAGGGCAAGGTCGTCGACCTCATGGAGGCCCTGCGCCGCAGTGTCGAGGAGGCCAAGCAGAGCCGCGCGGCGGGTAAGGCGGACGAGGAGAAGCCGGCCCCGGCGAAGAAGACGGCGAAGAAGGCGGCCGCCAAGCGCAAGTCCGCCTGACCCACGTCTTGCCCCGCGGCTCCGGCTGGATCGCTCGGGTTCGCTGTGTCACCGTCGCCGGCGGGCAGCGGCTCCCATGGTGCCTTCGGCGTGCTGGAGGTCTGCGGTCTGAAAGGACGGCAGACCTCCAGCGTCACGAGAGGCGGTCGGGCGGCTACCCCGGCACCGGTCCGGCGGCCCCGTCGACGACGCGGTGAGCGCGGTCAGGAAGGGCCGGACCGGTGGGTGATCTCGAACAGCGCCGACGGGCCGAGGTTGCGGCCGCCGGCGGCGTCGACCCGCGACCGCAGCTCGCGGTCGGCCGTCACCGCGACGACGTGGTCCTGCGGCCGTTCGGTGACGGCCGTCGCGACGGCAGCCGCGACGGCGTCGTCGCCGCTGCCGGGGGCGTCGATCACCGTGACGCCGTCCAGCGACGCGATGCCGCGCGCCCGCCCCTCGGCGACCAGCACGATGCGCGGCCACCACTGCGTCGCCGGCAGTCCGAGCGACGCCGCGGGCATGGGCGCCAGCACGCCGAGCTCGTCGCGTAGCCGGGCCGTCGCGCCGGCGCGGTCGCGCCACCAGCCGTCGGGCCTCGAGCCCACCACGTTGGCGGCGTCGACCACCAGGACCAGGTCGGACGGCGCCGCCGCGCGGATGCGCGGCCACAGCGCGCCGAACGCCGGCAGCAGCGGCAGCGACCCGACGTCGTCGAGCGGGATCCAGGTGATGTCGAGGCTCTCGGGGTCGGCGGCCCGCGCATCGACCGGCCGGACGGGGCGCGCGACGACCGTGGTGTACGACCAGGTCCCGTGGTCCTCGACCCAGGCGTGGCTGGGCCGGACGGCGTCGGGCGGGACGGCGGCCTCCTCGGCGGCCTCGCGCAGCGCCGCCTCCAGCGCCGTCTCCGTCGACGACCGCGCGCCGCCGGGCATGCCCCACGTGCCGCCGTGGTGGCTCCAATGCGCCCGGTGCTGCAGCAGGGCGCCGCGCTCGTCGTCGACCAGCAGCAGCCCGGCCGCGCCGAACCGGCCCCAGTGCCGCTGCCCGCAGGCGCAGTCGACCCAGCCGTCGCCGTCGTGGCGGTGATGGATGAGCGTCAAGACGCGCTCCGCGCTCGCACCCGCCCCGGGATGACGTACCAGAACGTGACGAACCACAGCAGCGCGGCGCCGGCCACGACGACCGCCAGCCAGCGGTCGAGCACGACGTCGAGCGCCAGGAGCAGCCCGCCGCACACGGCGAGCATCAGCAGGAACAATCCACCGGCGGTCATCGTGGAAGCCATCGGGATCATTTTGTCGCGGATCCGCTTCCGGAACACGATGCGGTGGAAAGACACCGGGGCGATCAGCAGCGCCATCGACATCGCGGCGACGACGATCGTCACCGCGAACACGTCGTGGGTGAACTCGTCGGACTCCCGGAACGGCGTGGTGAACGCGATGGTCAGCAGGAACGCGAACAGGATCTGCACGCCGGTCTGGGCGATGCGCAGCTCCTGGAGCAGCTCGTTCCAGTGCCGGTCGTAGCGGTCGGCCTGGTCCTCGTCCCTCCGGTAGCGCTGCTCGGTCACCGCTCCTCCTCGTGGGCCGACGACGTCACGGCGAACCGTGACAGCCCGGATGGTACCCGGACGAAGCGGGAGCCATCCGCGGCGCGACCGGCCGGTTCGGCCGCATCCGTCCTCGCACGCGGGTCGGTAGAGTCCCGCCCGTGGCTGAACGCGACGACCTCGCCGACTACGAGCGCCGGTTCCGGCGCAGCGGGCTGCCGCTGTTCATCGAGGACTACAGCGCGAGCGAGGACATCTTCACTCGCGCGGCGCCATGGCTGGCGCTGGTGTTCCTCGGCGAGATGCTCGGCGCGACGGAGCTGGAGTGGCCGTTCCTGCTCAACCTCGCGGCGGCGCTGGGCGGGCTGGCGATCCTGATCGTGGCGTTCGGCATGCTGAACCGGGCCCGGGGCCGCCGGTTCCTCGAGCTGCCGCGCGAGGTCGGACGGCCCGAGCTGGCGGCGTTCGTGCTGGTGCCGGCGCTGCTGCCGGTGATCTTCGGTGGCCAGTGGCGGCAGTTCCTCGGCATCGTCGTGGGCAACTCGCTGTTCCTGCTGCTGGTGTACCTGGTGGTCGGGTACGGGCTGATCGCCACGGTGTTCTGGGCGCTGAGCCGGATGGCCGACGAGCTGGCGGCGTCGCTGGGCCGGTTGGTGCGGACGCTGCCGCTGCTGCTGATCTTCTCGGTCGTGCTGTTCGTCAACGCCGAGATGTGGCAGATGTTCGGGACCATGCCGCGGACGTTCGTCTTCGTCGTGACGGGGATGCTGTTCGGGCTGGGTCTGGTGTTCCTGGTCGTGCGGGCGCCGGGCCTGGTGCGTCAGCTCGAGGACGAACTGAACGACGGCGCCCGCCCGCTGTCGCGCCGGCAGCGGCTGAACGTCGGGCTGACGCTGGTCGTGAGCCAGGCGTTGCAGGTGTCCGTCGTCGCCGCCGGCGTCGGGGCGTTCTTCGTCGCGTTCGGGCTGTTCGCGCTGACACCGGACGTCGGGGTGGAGTGGGCAGGGACGGCCGGCTCCTGGGAGTACGAGTTCGGCCTCCTCGGCCATCCCGTCAGGCTGACGGAGACGCTGCTGCGGGTGGCCGGCGGGATGGCGGCGTTCACCGGGCTCTACTACGCCATCTCCATCCTCACCGACTCCACCTACCGCGACGAGTTCATGGCCGGCGTGACGGCCGAGATGCGCGGCGTGTTCGCCGACCGGGCCGAGTACCTGGCGCTCCGGAACCGTTGAGCCGGGTGGTCAGCCGAGGACGTACGGGCTGTCGTACGTGCCCGGGTCGTCGTCGAGCTGACGGGGTTCGGTGGCGAGCTCGCACTCGCCGCCGACGGTGCACCGGACGAGCGCGGCGCTGCCGTCCTGGTAGCTGCTGATCACGACCGTCGTGGGCGACTCCCACCTCAGCGCGCCGGCCTCCTGGACGTCCAGGCGCGCGACCTCGTCGCCGGTGCGGGCCTCCCGGATCACCACCTGACGGGGCCGGCCCGCCGGCGCGCCCTCCCAGCTGAGCGCGGCCAGGTACCGTCCGTCGGGGGACAACCGGGCCTCGGCGCCGTCGTCGAACGACCACAGTTCGGTCCCCGTGGCCAGATCGGTCAGCTGAGCAGCGTCGGTGCCCTGCAGCAGGGCCAGATCGCCGGTGGGCGACATCGCCGTGACCCCGACGTCCTGACGCAGCGGCGTGACCTCGCCGCCCGGCTCCCAGGCATCGACGCCCCACGCCGTGTTCGCGCCGGCCTCCAGGGCGAGCCGGCCGTCGGCCAGGAAACCACGGGGCCGGATGCCGGGACTGGGCGTGTCGGGCAGCTCGGCGACGACGGCGCCGCCTGCGTCGGCGACCACGACGGTGCTGGTGAGACCGTGTTCGAGGGCGTCCTCGTCGCGTACCCGGTCGTGGTTCTGCAGGCCCCAGGCGATGCGCTCGCCGTCGGGCGAGACCACCGGAGGGGTCACGTCGCCGTCGGCCAGGACGATCCGCTCACCGTCGTCGCGGACCAGGGTCAGCGTCGAGCGGCCGTAGGCGTCCGGGACCGGCTCCCAGATCCACACCGCGTACCCGTCGCGGACCCGTTCGACGACGAGGTCGTCGGAACCGGGCTCCACGGCGAGGTCGGCCGGGGTCGACCGGTCCCCGACATGCAGCGCGCCGTCCTCGTACCACGGCACCTCCGGCGCCGGGCCGGTGCCGAGCCGGCCGAGGTCGAGCATGCCGTCGCCGGCGGTCTCGAGCAGGTCCTTGAGGTTCATGGTCACGCAGCCGGGCGATGGCCGGGACGCCTGGCTTCGCACCGTCCCGGTCGAGCAGCCGAGCATCGCGGCGATCTCCCGTTCGGAGAGGTCCTCGTAGTAGCGCAGCACCGAGCTCCGGCGCCACCGGCTGAACTGGTCCCGGTACAGCTTGGCCAGCGCTCCCTGCACGAGGTCCTCGGCCGCGTGCCGGTCGCCGCACAGCGCGTAGGCCGTGCGGAGCAGCGCGAGGGACGCGTGAGCGGCCGGGAACGCTGCATCGAGATTCGGGCATGGATCAGGCCAATGCAACCGAATCGTGTGCCTCCGGCGTCTATGAGGTGAGGCGGGGGGAGCCCGCGGGATCGGGGGGTTCGGCCATGCGGTTCGCAGGCACGGCGAAGGGACGTGACGGGCCCGGCTGAGCGCCCGTCCCGTACCACGGCCGCCCGAGCGGCCGCGCGGCGTCGACGCCGCCACCACTCCCGTCACGGTGCCCGCTGCGCCGGCACCGGCTCCCGGAAGGGCATCGCCATGCCCCGGTTCACCCTGCCCGCGTGCGCCCTGACGCTCGTCCTCGGCGCGGTCGCGGGCTGCGCCGCCGCCGGCGGCGACGTCGTGCTGGCCGCGCCCTCACCGCTGGCCGCGCGGCCGATCGGCGC
>NZ_QUAL01000381.1 GCF_003579925.1 Jiangella rhizosphaerae
GCCGGGCCCGGGCCGGCCGTCCGGGACCGGCGGCGGCGTGACCGGCGACTCGCCGGCCGGCGCGGGCGCCTCGGCCTCGAGGTCCGGCAGCGGCGAGGAGGGGCTGTCGTGCACCTCGGCGATCCGCACGAACGACAGGTACGGGACGGCCCGCTCGCTGACGACGAGCCTCAGGTCGAGCCGGTAGCCGTCCGGGCCGAACGCGTGCGTCTCGCACTCCAGCGCCAGTGGGTCGTCGCCGTCCGGGACGTCGTCGCTGCCCAGCGGCCAGCGCTCGCCGGTGGCGTCCGGATAGCTGACGTCGGCGACCACGCAGGCCGCCGGTTCGGCGTCCTCGTCGGGGTGGTAGGTCAGCGGGACGAGACCGGCGGCGCGGACCTGCTCGACGAGGTCGGCGAACGCCGCGACCGGGTCGCCGTCGACCAGCAGCAGCGCCTCGGTGCCGGCCGCCGGGCCGCCGTCGGTGGCGGCGTACGGGAACGGCCCGCCCAGCAGTACGGTGCCCGGCGGGACGGTGAGCGTCGCGGTGATGGGGCCACCGGTTCGTGTGGCGGACGTGGTCGTGTCCCGCCCCGATGGGGTGGGGTCCCACCCTACGGGCGGGGTCCGACACTGCCCGCCGTCGCAGTCGGCGGGGTCGTCGCCGCAGCCCGCGACGAGCGGGAGCAGCGCGCAGAGCAGGGCGGCGACGCGACGCATGTCGCCGACCCTGCCATCAGCCGGCGGGGGAGAGGCTCAGCGACATGCCGGCCAAACCGCGCTGGCGGTGCGACAGCCGCTTGGCCACCTCGCGCAGCGTGGCCGCCGCCGGGGCGTCCGGCCCGCCCAGGACCAGCGGGGTGCCGGCGTCGCCGCCCTCGCGCAGCCGGGTGTCGAGCGGGATCTCGCCCAG
This sequence comes from Jiangella rhizosphaerae, assembly GCF_003579925.1. Taxonomy (GTDB): domain Bacteria; phylum Actinomycetota; class Actinomycetes; order Jiangellales; family Jiangellaceae; genus Jiangella; species Jiangella rhizosphaerae. The sequence goes on from NZ_QUAL01000381.1 coordinate 893, forward strand.
CAGCGGCACCGTGGCGCCCAGCCGTCGCGACAGGCCGTCGGCCACCCGCTGGCCGCCGCCACTGCCGAACAGCTCGAGGCGGTGCTCCGGGCCGCAGTGCGGGCACGGCAGGAACGACATGTTCTCGATGACACCGGCGACCTGCTGGTGGGTCTGCATGGCGATGGACCCGGCCCGCTCCGCGACCTCGGCCGCGGCCAGCTGCGGCGTCGTCACGACCACGATCTCGGCGTTGGGCAGCAGCTGCGCCAGCGAGATGGCGACGTCGCCGGTGCCGGGCGGGAGGTCGAGCAGGAGGACGTCGAGGTCGCCCCAGTAGACGTCGGTGAGGAACTGCTGCAGCGCGCGGTGCAGCATGGGGCCGCGCCAGGCGACCGGGATGTCGCGGTCGGGCTTGAACATCTCCGTCGAGATGAGCTTCACACCGTGCGCCGGCACCGGCATGATCATCCGCTCGACGACGGTCGGCTGCGACCCCTCGACGCCGAACATGCGCGGAATGGAGTGCCCGTAGATGTCGGCGTCGACCAGCCCGACGCTGACGCCGTCGGCCGCCATCGCGGCGGCGAGGTTCGCCGTCACCGACGACTTGCCCACGCCGCCCTTGCCGGACGCGACCGCGTAGACCCGGGTCAGCGAGCCGGGCTTGGTGAACGGGATCTCCCGTTCCGGCGCGCCGCCGCGCAGCTGCTGGGACAGCTCCTTGCGCTGCTCGGCCGACATGACGTCGAGCACCACCTCGACCGAGGTGCTGCCCTGCAGCGCCATGACCGCCGCGGTGACGTCGCGGGTGATGGTGTCGCGCAGCGGGCAGCCGGCCACCGTCAGGTACACCGCGACCGTGACGCGGCCGTCGGCGGCGACGTCGACCGACTTCACCATGTTGAGCTCGGTGATCGGCCGCTTGATCTCCGGGTCCTTGACACCGGCCAGGGCCGCGGTGACGTCGTCGACGGTGGGGAGCGCACTCATGGTGTCGATGCTACGTCCGCCGCGCTTCTGCACCGTCCCACGGTCCGCGCCCGGCTAGGATCTGGACGACATGACGGCCAGCAAGGACACCGACCAGTGGGTCACGCCCGAGCAGCTCGAGGTGTGGCGGCTGTTCATCCGCGCGCAGTCGCGGGTCATGCGGCGCCTCGAGGCCGACCTGCAGACCAAGCACGACCTCCCGCTCGCCTGGTACGACGTCCTCGTCCGGCTCCTCGAGGCCGACGACCGCCGGCTGCGGATGAGCGAGCTGGCCGAACGCGTCATGCTCTCGCCCAGCGGCCTCACCCGGCTGGTCGACCGGATGGTCGAGGAGGGTCTGCTCGAACGCGCGCAGGCCGAGCGCGACGGCCGCGGCTTCTACGCGGTTTTGACCGACGCCGGGTACGAGCGGCTGCGTGAGGCCAGCGGCACCCACCTGCGCGGCGTGCACGACTACGTGGTCGGCCGCTTCGACGACCACGAGCTCAGCACGCTGGCCGAGCTGCTGCGCCGCATCGAACCCTGAGGCGGGCGATCCCGCCGGGGCTCAGAAGACGGTTGGCGCTGTCGAAGACGACCGTTGCCATCGAAGTGGGGCCTCGGCTACCGATCGGTGTCCACGTGGTGGGGATTTCGGGCGTTTGTGTAGGCGATCCTGGATGATCTTCGCTGTCCACACCCCGGCGAGTCGGAACGAATCGGGCGCGAAGATCCGGTGAGGCGTGCCCAGGGCCCCGTCCCCCTGACAGCTGCCCCCAACCTCAAAGCCCACCAGCCCGGCCAACCCCGAATCGAGCGGCGCCGGCGAACTATTGACACCGGGCGGCGAAAGTCCCTAGCGTACGCCGGAAAGCCCTTACCACCTCCACCACCTGCCGTCCTCCGGCTCGTGGGAAGGCGCTTTCCGGTCAAGGAGGCCCGATGTCCCGGAGCACCCGCCGCCTCACCTCGATCGTCACCGTCCTGGCCCTGCTGCTGACCGCCCTGGTCGGCGCGGCCGTCACCGCCACCACGGCCACCGCGCAGGAGGAGCCGGACGCACCGCGGTTCCGCGCGCTCGTGTTCTCGAAGGTGACGAACTTCTACCATCAGTCGATCCCCGCCGGTCAGGCGCTCATCGAGCGGCTCGGCGCGGAGCACGACTTCGAGGTCGTCACCACCGACGACGCCACGATCTTCAACGACGCCGACCTCGCCACGTTCGACGTCGTGATCTTCAACAACACCAACTCCACCCCGCAGAGCGGCGATCTGCTCAACAGCGACCAGCGCGCGGCGTTCCAGCGCTACATCCAGGCCGGCGGCGGGTTCACCGGCCTGCACGCGGCGACGGCGGCCGAGCGGGACTGGGCGTGGTACGAGGGCCTGGTCGGGTCGATCTTCACCAACCACCCGCCGGGCCAGAATCCCGACGGCACCATCGACGGCCGCGTCAAGGTGACCGACCGCGTCCACCCGTCGACGGCGAACCTGCCGGAGCTCTGGGAGTTCGAGGAGGAGTGGTACAACTGGAACCAGCGCGTCGTCGGTGACGTCCACGTCCTGACCTGGGTCGACACCAAGGTCGGCATCACGGGGCTGACCGAGGGCCCGAACCACCCGTTCTCCTGGTGCCAGGTCTACGACGGCGGCCGCTCCTGGTACACCGCGGGCGGCCACAGCCCAGCGGCGTTCGAGGACGCCGAGTTCGTCGAGCACCTGCGCGGCGGCATCGAGTGGGCCGCCGGTGTCGCGGACGGCGACTGCGGCGGCACGGTCGAGGACAGCTTCGACAAGGTGCAGATCGCCTCCAACCCTGCCGACCCGATGGCACTGGGCTTCCTGAACGCCAACGAGGTGATCTTCGTCGAGCGCGGCGGCGCGGTGAAGATCATCGACCAATCGACGCTCGGGGTGACGACGGCCGGCACGGTCCCCGTCTACACGCCCGACTCCGACGGCCTGCTGGGCATCGCCGTCGACCCGGACTTCGCCACGAACCGGTGGATCTACCTCACCTACTCGCACGCGACGCAACCGCGGATCCAGGTCTCCCGGTTCACGCTGACGACGCAGAACCAACTCGACCTCGCGTCGGAACGGGTGCTGCTGGAGATCCCGACGCACCGCGAGCTGAACCGGTCCGGCGTCCACATGGGCGGCGCGATGGACTTCGACGCGGCCGGCCACCTGTATGTCGCGATCGGCGACAACGTCGACCCGTTCGAGTCCGGCGGGTACGCGCCCATCGACGAGCGGCCCGGCCGGGCCCACTTCGACGCGCAGTCGACCTCGGCGAACACCAACGACCTGCGCGGCAAGCTGATCCGGATCACGCCGACCGACGACGGCGGCTACACCGTTCCCGACGGCAACCTGTTCGCGCCCGGGACCGTAGGCGCCCGCCCCGAGATCTACGCGATGGGCTTCCGCAACCCGTTCCGGTTCCGCGTCGACGACGCCACCGGCCACGTGCTGCTGGGCGAGCACTCGCCCGACGCGCGGAGCGACAGCGGGACCCGCGGCCCGCAGGCGCACGGCGAGTGGAACCTCATCACGCAGGCCGGGAACTACGGCTGGCCGTATTGCATCGGCCCGAACCGGCCGTTCCACGACTACGACTTCGCGACGGCGACCGCCGGCGCGCCGTTCGACTGCGCGAACCCCGTCAACGACTCGCCGAACAACACCGGCCTGCGCGAGCTGCCGCCCGTCGTCGGCGCGACGATGTACGAGAACTACGGCGCCACGCCGGCCTGGCCGGAGTTCGGCACCGGCGGCATCGCACCGCACGGCGGCCCCATCTACCACTACGACCCGGAGCTGGACTCCGACACCAAGTTCCCCGAGTTCTACGACGGCAAGTGGTTCATCGCCGAGTGGGACCGGCGCTGGATCAAGACGGTCTCCGTCCTGGCCGAGGACCACGTGGGCGAGCGGTACCCGTCGGCCGGTGCGGGCGACGTCTACTCCGTCGACCCGTGGGGCATCGACCAGACCTGGATCCGGCCGATGGACATGGACTTCGGCCCGGACGGCTCGCTCTACGTCATCGAGTGGGGCAGCAACTTCGGCGGCGCGCTGCGCGGCGAGCCGAACGACGACTCCGGCATCTACCGCATCGACTACGTCGCCGGTGACCGGCCGCCGACGGCGCGCGCGGCGGCCACCCCGTCCGACGGCCAGGCGCCGCTGACCGTCCAGTTCTCCAGCGCGGGCAGCGGGCACCCGCAGGGCCTGCCGGTGACCTACGCCTGGGACTTCGGCGACGGCGGCACCTCCACCGAGCCGAACCCCACCCACGTCTACACGGACAACGGCACCTACCAGGCGCGGCTCACCGTCACCGACGAGGAGGGCCGCGAGGCGCTGGCCGCCGTGCAGGTCGTCGTCGGCAACACCAGGCCGGTCGTGACCGTCGAGCTGCCACCGGACGGCGGGTTCTTCGAGTTCGGCGACCGGGTCCCGTACCGGGTGTCGGTCGAGGACGCCGAGGACGGCTCGATCGCCGACGGCGGCATCGCCTGCGAGGACGTCCTCGTGCAGACGCTGCTCGGCCACGACGAGCACGCGCACCCGCTGGACACCGTCGAGGGCTGCGAGGGCGTCGTCCCGACCATGACCGACGGCGGCCACGGCGGCGACGTCAACCTCTACTACGTGCTCGAGGGCGTCTACGTCGACCGCGGCGGCGAGGGCGTCGGCACGCTCACCGGCGCGTCGGGCATCCAGCTGCGGACCAAGCGCACCGAGGCCGAGTACTACGACGGCAACAGCGGGGTCACGCCGCTGGCCCGGGCCGGCGCGAGCGCCGGCGTCCGGCTGGGCGAGATCCGGCCCGGCGACTGGGTGTCGTACGACCCGGTGAGCTTCCACGGCATCGACTCGGTGACCGTCGGGGCGTCGTCGGCCGGACAGGGCGGCATCGTCGAGTTCCGCAAGGACGCGCCCGACGGTGAGCTGCTCGGCAGCGTCGAGGTGCTGAGCAACGGCAGCTGGGAGACCGTCCAGGAGCTGGACGTGGACCTCGCCGACCCCGGCGGCTCGTTCGAGCTGTTCATGGTCTTCCGGGCCCGTGACGGCTACACGCCCGGCGGCCCGGACCTGCTCTCCGTCGACTGGCTGCGGTTCAACGGCCAGGGCGTGGCCGAGCCGCCCGGTCCGCAGTGCCCGGTCGGCGACGACGAGTTCGACGGCACGGCGCTGGACACCTGCCGGTGGTCGCGGATCGTCCGCGAGGCGGCCGCGGACTACCGCGTCGCCGACGGCCGGCTCTGGGTGAGGACGACGTCGGGTGGCAACTTCGGCGCCAACAACAACCCGCCGGTGCAGAACCAGTTCCTGCAGCCGATCGATCCGGACGAGGACTGGCTGATCCAGACCAAGGTGCACGCACCGCTGGAGCAGCGCTTCCAGCAGGTCGGCCTGCAGTACTACGAGGACGACGGCGACTACGTGAAGCTCGACCTCGTGGCCGACAACCTGCCGGGACAGCCGCGGTCGTTGCGGGTGGAGCTGCGCTCGGAGACCGGCGACGTGCCGTCGACGACCCAGCCGAACCTGCAGCCGGCGCCGGCCAACCCGGGCGACGAGTGGTGGTTCCGGCTGCGCAAGTCCGGCACGACGTTCACCGGCTGGGTCAGCGTCGACGGCGTTTCGTGGATCGAGCTGCCCGCGACGGTGCAGAACAGCGGCATCACCGACGGCGGCATCGGCCCGCTGCACCAGGGACGCGGCCAGACGGCGCCGGTCGAGGTCGGCTTCGACCACTTCCGGGTGAACCCGCCGGACGAGCCGCCGGCCTGCCCGGCGCCGGACACACGGGAGACCGTCGTGGTCGGCGACGTCGACAGCGGCGTGCCGAACGACGTGCTGCCCGACGGCTGCACCGTCGGCGACCGCATCCTCGACGAGGAGGAGTGGGCGAACCACGCCGAGTTCGTCCGCCACGTCGGCGAGGTGCTCGCCCAGCCCGACGTCGCGGCGGTGCTCACGGTCCGCGAGCGGTCCGCGATCCTCCGCGCGGCCACCCAGAGCGACGTCGGCACCACCGCCTGACCGACCCGACATGCGGCTCCCCGACCCGATCCGTTCACTATCAGGGGGACGGGGCGAGTCTGGGCACGACCAAGGCTCCACAGCCGACGTCACCGCTCCGCCGTTGCCATGATGATGAACGCTCGCGGACATCACGAGGATTACCCGAGCCCCAACACGGTTGTAAGCCTGTTGGGGCTCGGGTAATCCTCGTGTCAGCCCCCGAATCGCGGTGAAATCTCACCAAGTGGACGTCGAGCGACACCAAGCTCACACCGCTGCGGGCCCAACGGCCCGGCCCGTCGCCACACTCCCCCCCGTCCCCCTGATAGCTGCCCGTTCTTAGGCCGCGTGTGCGCGGGTCAAGCGGACCTACGACGGCGCGAAGCGCCCAGCAGTCCGCTTGAGGCGCGCGTGCGCGGCCAAGAGAATGGGCAGCAGGGGGACGGCCAATGCCGCACCCCCGGCCGACGCGGCCACCAAGCCCACGCTCCGTCAGAACCCCACAACCCGAGCAACACCCCACTCACCGTGATCATCTACGAGAGGACGGGGGACCAGGTGCCGGTCGCCAGGGCCACCCCGACGGCGACGGCGGTCAGCAAGGCGGACGCGGCCAGCAAAGCCGCGTCCGCCCGGCCGAACTCCGACCGCCGGGCGGAGGTGCGGTGCGCCGACGCCGCGAACCCGCGGGCGTCCATCGCGACGGCGAGGTGCGTCCCCCGTCGCACCGCCCCGACGAGCAGCGCGAACAGCCGGCCGCCCAGGACGGCCAGCGCGCGCAGCGGGTTGCGGTCGCCGCCCAGGCCGCGGGCCCGCCGGGCGCGGCCGAGCACCTCCCACTCGGCGGCCAGCAGCGGCGCCAGCCGGAACGCGGCCAGCGACCCGTAGGCGAACCGCGCCGGCACGCGCAGGTGCTGGACCAGCGAGTCGGCGAGGTCCACCGGGTCGATGGTCAGCACCGCGAGCACGCCGGGCAGCGCGATGGCCGCCACGCGCAGCCCGGCCGTCGCGCCGGTCGCCAGGCTCTCCGTCGTGACCAGCAGCGGACCGGCCTCGAGCAGCGTCGCACCACCCTTGCGCGCCGTGAACACGGCGTTCCCCAGCGCCACCATGACGACGGCCAGGCCCAGCGGCCACAGCCGGCGCACCAGCCCCGGCCAGCCGACGCCCCACGACGGCACCGAGACCAGCCAGGCGGTGAGCAGCAGCCCGGACGACACCGGGTCGACGCTGACCAGCAGCACCAGCGACGGGATCAGCGCCGCGGCCAGCTTCGCGACGGGGTTGCGCCGGGCCAGTGGTGCGCCCGGGTCGGTGGACAGGTGGGTCTGCAGCAACGTCACGACCGCACCTCCGCCTCGGCCGTCAGCTCGCCACCGGCGACGGTCACGCGCGCGTCGGCCAGCGCGCCCGCGAACGCCTCGTCGTGCGTGACGGCCACGATCGCCGTCCCGCCCGCCCGCAACTCCACACACAGCTCGAGCAGCTCCGCCCACGTCCGCGCGTCCTGACCGAACGTCGGCTCGTCCATGACCAGCAGGTCCGGTGCGGTCGCCAGCATCGCCGCCACCGACAGCCGCCGCTTCTCACCACCGGACAGCGTGAACGGGTTCGCGCCGGCCAGCCGGGTCAGCCGCAGCCGGTCCAGCAGCTCGTCGGCCCGCCGGACTGCCGCGTCCGCCGGCACTCCGGCCCGGTGCGGCCCGACGAGCAGCTCGTCGCGCACCGTGCGGGTGACGAACTGGTGCTCCGGGTCCTGGAAGACGGTCCCGACCCGGCGGCACAGGTCACGCGGCCGCCACCGGTGCAGCGGCCGCTCCGATCCGCCGAGACGGACCGAGCCGGTGTCCGGCGGCAGCAGCCCGGCCAGCAGCATCGCCAGCGTCGACTTGCCGCTGCCGTTCGGCCCCGTGACGGCGACCGCGGTGCCGCGCCGCACGGACACCGACGCCGACGACAACGCCGGCCGCCGGGTGCGCGGGTACGTCAGGCTCAGGTCGCGCGCGGTCAGCAGGACGTCGCCGCCGGGGCCGGGCCGGAACGGGGGAGCGGCCGGGCCCCACGGCGCCGGCACCCACACCCCGGCGGCCGCCAGCGCGGC
>NZ_QUAL01000379.1 GCF_003579925.1 Jiangella rhizosphaerae
CGCGACCGCCGCCACCCGGAGCCGGTCGACCAGCCCGGCCTGCGCCGGCAGCGCGTCGCCGACCGCCCGGGCTGCGGCCAGCCCGTCGGGCGGAGCGGTGAACGGCGGCCCCGGCCGCTGGTCGCCGGTCCACAACCACCAGGCGACCTCCTCGAACGAGGCCCGCCGCGCCAGCTCGATCGGGTCGACGCCGCGGTAGTAGTAGCGGTCGCCCTCGATCAGCGTGACACCGCTGTACACGGGGCCGGCGGCGTCCTGCTCGCGCGTCGCGGCCGGGCCGCCGTCCGCCGCCCTGCCGCGGCGTCGATGGGCGAGCCGCTCGACCTCGTCGGGGTCGAACGTGCTGGCCCGGCCGCCGGGACCGCGGCGGCTGCCGAGCAGCCCGCGGCTGACGTAGGCGTACACGGTCTCGGGCTTGACGCCGAGCCGGGCCGCGACCTGCCGCGTCGTCAGCCGGCGTTGCTCCGCCACCGTCCCGCCTCCTCACGCCGATATTGACCGAAATCAATATATCTATCATGGTCGTCAACTATTGAGGAAGCTGGAGGGATCATGACCGCACAGGTGCCGCGCGGGCTGGCCGGGGTCGTCGTCACCGAGACCGTCCTCGGCGACGTCCGCGGCCGCGAGGGCTTCTACCACTACCGCGAGTACTCGGCCGTCGAGCTGGCCGCGACGCGCACGTTCGAGGACGTCTGGCACCTGATGCTGGAGGGCTCGCTGCCCTCCGCGGCGGAAGGTGCGTCGTTCGCCCGCCGGGTCGCCGCGCTGCGGACGCTGCCCGACGACGTGCGGGCGGCGCTTCCGGCGATCGCCCGCGCGAGTGCGGCGTCCGGGCCGATGTCCGGGCTGCGCACGGCGCTGTCGCTGACCGGCGCGGCGGCCGGGTTCCGGCCGGTCTACGACCTCACCGCCGACGAGCGGCGCGAGGACGCGCTGCTGGCCGGCGCCGTGGTGCCGACGCTGCTGGCGGCGCTGTACCGGCTCGGGCAGGGCCTGGAGCCGGTCGAGCCGCGCGCCGACCTCGGACACGCGGCCAACTACCTGTACATGCTGTCCGGCCGGGAGCCGGCGCCCGAGCACGCCCGCGCCGTCGAGCGGTACCTCATCTCGACCATCGACCACGGCTTCAACGCGTCGACGTTCGCCGGCCGGGTCATCGCGTCGACCGGTGCCGACGTCGCCGCCTGCCTGGTCGGCGGCATCGCGGCGCTGTCCGGCCCGCTGCACGGCGGCGCGCCGAGCCGGGCCCTGGACACGCTGGACGCCATCGGGACGCCGGAGCGCATCCAGTCGTGGGTGCGCGAGCGGGTGCTGGCCGGCGACCGGATCATGGGTTTCGGGCATCCGGTCTACCGCACCGAGGACCCGCGGTCACGGATGCTGCGCGAGATCGCCCTCGGCTTCGGCGGCCCGCTGGTCGAGTTCGCCGTCGAGGTGGAGCGGCAGGTCGAGGCGATCCTGGCCGAGCTCAAGCCCGGCCGCGAGCTGCACACCAACGTCGAGTTCTACGCCGGCGTGGTCATGGAGCAGTGCGGACTGCCGCGGGCGATGTTCACGCCGACGTTCGCGGTCGCCCGCGTGGTGGGCTGGACGGCGAACATCCTCGAGCAGGCCGCCGACAGCAAGATCATCCGGCCGGCGGCCCGCTACGTCGGCCCGCCGCCGCCCGTGCCGGTCCCCGCCGCCTGACGGCGTTCGCGACAACCATGATGACGGGCGATTTGGTGGTGCTATAGCACCACTGGACCGCCCGTCATCATGGTTCTGCCAGGCTTCAGTCGACGACGATCGACTGCGCCTCGGCGACCGGGAGCGGGCCGTCGACCCAGGGGCTCTCGAGCGTGGTCGGCAGTCCGTCCAGCTCCAGCGGCTCGCCGTTGTTGGTGAACGAGATGTCGTACACCAGCCGCATGCGAGCGGGGTAGCCGTCGGGGTGGTCGACTGACGCGTGGGCGTAGACGTGGTGGCAGGCGTCGCTCTCGGCGACGGTGAACGGGCACTGCAGGACGCCGCTGCCGTCGCCGGGGTCGACCTCGATGCGGTCGGGCGTCGCGATGGCGTTGACGGCGCCCGTCGACTCGCCGATGATCTCGCCGTCGCCCGGGCCCTCGGCCCAGTACCAGGTGTCGAGGTTGACGAAGGAGCGGTTCGGCGGCGAGAACGCCAGCGTGAAGTCGGGCGTGGCGATGTTGCCGAACGCCTGCCAGGCGAGGTCCCACAGGCTCGGGCCCTGCTCCTCGGGCGGGAGGATCCACTGCCAGGTCCCGCCGGGGTTGCTCGGGTAGCAGACCACGAACGTGACGATGTAGCCCTCGCCGGGCGACGGGCCGCCAGCGAGGTCCTCCCACGTCTCCGGTGGGTTCAGCGAGGGGATGTTGCCCCAGCAGGCCTCCTCGCCCATGCACCACTGCACCGCGGTGGGCGGGCCCTCGCCCTCGACCTGGCTGAGGTCGCAGGTGGGCTCCTGCTCGCCGCCACCTCCGTTGTCGCCGCCGGTGTCCTCGCCGTCGTCGCCCCCGGAGTCGCTGCAGTCCTCGGTCCACGTGGTGCTGCCGTCGGGATGGGTCTCGGGGATGAGCACGCAGTCGGCCGACGCCGTGGACGCCGTCACGAGCAGCGCTCCCGCGACGAGGGCGGTGCCCAGGAGCACCCGGAGGAGCTGCCGCACCCTGGTCAGCATGTGATCGTCGCCTCCGTCTGGTCGACCAGCTCGGTGATCAGCCAGCGGCCGTCGACCCGCTCGAGGTCGAAGACCCGTGGCTGGGGACCGGCCAGCTCGCGCTCCACCGGCTCGCCGTTGTAATACACGTTCCAGCCGTCCTCGTCGACACAGCCCTCGGCGCGGGCGGTGTCGCCGTCGACCGTCACCTCGGGCGGGCCGATGACGGGCTCGCCGTCGCGGGTGACGCCGGCGTCGACGAGGCCGCGCAGGTTGGCGATCTGCGTCTGCGCGATGAGCTCGATGGCCACCTGTTGCAGCGCCGCGTACGACGCCTGCTCGTCCTGGACGTTCTCCATCGCGATGATGGTGTCCCAGTAGTTCTGGTACAGGGCCTCGATGTCGGCGACGGCGGCCGCATCGGGGTCCTCAGTGGTCGTGGGCGCTGCCGTCTCGGACGGCGCGGCCGAGGTCTCGAGGCCGGTGGGCTCGTCGGACTCGCCGGAGCACGCGGCGGCCGCGAGCACCACTCCCGCCGTGGCGAGAGCGGACACGACGACGCGAGCAGGTCTCATGACTCCGGATCATTCCATACGTCATCGGTAGGCCACATCTCGAACCGGGGCCGTTGAAAGCTTGCTGCAAGTCTTGCAACGGTCGACCGGGGTGGCTAGCGTCTCGGGCACCGTGACATCGCCGTCCGCCACCGGGAGTGCCCGATGCCGAACCTGCCCGCCGCTCGCCGCCTCCTCGTCCTCACGGCCTCGCTGGGCCTCGTCGCCGCGGCGGCCGCGGCCGCGCCACCGGCCGTCGCCGATCACACCCAACCGCCGAGCGTCGTCACGCTGGCCGGAAGCCTGCAGAGTGAGCTGGGCTGCGCGGGCGACTGGGACCCGGCCTGTGCGGCCAGCGAGCTGACGCCCACCGCGTCCGGCGTCACCACCTACGCTCGCGCCGTCGAGCTGCCGGCCGGTTCGTACGAGTTCAAGGTCGCCCTGAACGGCGGCTGGGACGAGAACTACGGCGCCGGCGGCGTCGCGAACGGCCCGAACATCCCGCTCGTCCTGGAGGCGGCGGCGGAGGTCACGTTCTCCTACGACCACGCCTCGCACCGCATCGCCGTCGCCCCGACGCACCCGCAGCCCGGCCTGACCGACGCCGACCGCGAGCTGGCCGGCGACAGCCTGCGCGCCGGGCTCACCGACGAGCGGTTCTACTTCGTCATGGCCGACCGGTTCGACAACGGCGACGCGTCGAACGACACCGGCGGCCACGACGTCCCGCCCGGGACGGCCGAGCCCCGGCTGGTGCACGGGTACGACCCCACGGACAAGGGCTTCTACCACGGCGGCGACCTCGCCGGGATCCTGCGCCGGCTGGACTACATCGAGGACCTCGGCACGACGGCGATCTGGCTGACGCCGTCGTTCATGAACCGGCCGGTGCAGGGCAGCGGCGCCGACGTGAGCGCCGGCTACCACGGCTACTGGATCACCGACTTCACCCGGATCGACCCGCACCTGGGCACCAACGAGGAACTGCGTCAGCTCATCGACGAGGCGCACGCGCGGGGCATCAAGGTGTTCTTCGACATCATCACCAACCACACCGCCGACGTCATCGACTACGAGCAGGGGGAGTACACGTACGTCCCCAAGAGCGACGTCCCCTACCGCGACGCGAACGGCAACGTCTTCGACGACAGCCAGTACGCCGCCGGCGACACGTTCCCGCCGCTGGACCCGCAGACGTCGTTCCCGTACACGCCGTACTTCCGCACGCCGGAGGACGCGACGGTCAAGGTCCCGGCCTGGCTCAACGACCCGACGCTCTACCACAACCGGGGCAACGCGGCCTTCGACGGCAGCGAGGGCGACCTGTACGGCGACTTCGTCGGGCTGGACGACCTGTTCACCGAGCAGCCGGCGGTCCGCGACGGCATGATCGACATCTACCGGTACTGGGCCGCGTTCGGCGTCGACGGGTTCCGCATCGACACCGTCAAGCACGTCAACATGGAGTTCTGGCAGAAGTTCGCGCCCGAGGTGCTCGACGCCGCGCACGACTCCGGCGCCGACGACTTCTTCATGTTCGGCGAGGTGTACGACGCCAACCCGGCCGCGATGTCGCGCTACACGACCGAGGGCGGGCTGCAGGCCACCATCGACTTCGGCTTCCAGGCCCGGGCGCAGGGCTTCGCGACCGGCCGGCCGACGACGGAGCTGCGCGACCTGTTCGCCGGCGACGACCACTACACCGACGCCGACTCCAACGCGTACTCGCTGCCGACCTTCCTCGGCAACCACGACATGGGCCGCATCGGCATGTTCGTCCAGGACACCGGCGTCGCGCCGGAGGAGCAGCTGAGTCGCACGCTGCTCGCGCACGACCTCATGTACCTGACGCGCGGCCAGCCGGTCGTCTACTACGGCGACGAGCAGGGCTTCACCGGCGACGGCGGCGACAAGGACGCCCGCCAGGACATGTTCGAGAGCCGGGTCGCCAGCTACAACGACGACGACCTCATCGGCACCGACGCCACGACGGCGGAGGGGAACTTCGACCCCGGCCACCCGATCTACCGGCACCTCGCCGAGCTCTCGGCCCTGCGCGACGAGCACCCGGCGCTGGCCGACGGCGCGCAGATCCACCGGTATGCCAGCGACGACGCGGGTGTCTACGCGTTCAGCCGGATCGACGCCGAGGAGCAGGTCGAGTACGTCGTCGCGACCAACAACTCGACGCAGGCGCAGACCGTCGGCTTCGACACGTTCAACGCCCGCACGTCGTTCAAGGGCCTCTGGCCGGTCGGCACCGCCGACCTGCGCTCCGACGCCGAGGGCCGCGTCACCGTCACCGTCCCGCCGCTGTCCGCCGCCGTCTGGCGGGCGCCGAAGCCGCTGAAGGAGTCGAAGGACGCGCCCGCGCTGCACTTCCGCACCCCCGGCGCCGGCGGCACCGTCGGCGGCCGCGCGGAGGTGGGCGTGTCCGTGCCGGCGGGCGGGTTCAACCAGGTCACGCTGGCCTGGCGGCCGCTCGGCACGTCCGAGTGGCAGCTGCTCGGCACCGACGACAACGCGCCGTATCGGGTCTTCCACGACGTGACGGACCTGCCGCACGGCACGCTGGTCGAGTACCGCGCCGTGCTGAAGGACCACTCCGGCCACCTGTCCGTGGCGTCGACGTACGGCGTGGTGGGAGAGCCGCAGGACGAGGGCGAGGAGCCGGGCGGCGGCGGGCCGGTCGAGCAGCCGGACCGGGTCACCGTCCCGGGCAGCCTGAACAGCGAGATGGGCTGCGCCGGCGACTGGGACCCGGCGTGTGCTCAGGCCGGCCTGACGCTGGACGCCGACGACGACGTCTGGAAGGGCACGTTCGCGCTGCCCGCGGGCGACTTCGAGTACAAGGTGGCGATCGACGGCTCGTGGGCGGAGAACTACGGCCTGGGAGCGCGCCGCGACGGCCCGAACATCCCGCTGCCGCTGGCCGCCGCGGACGACGTCACGTTCTACTACGACCACGCCACGCACTGGATCACCAGCGACGCCCAGGACCCGATCGTCACCGTGCCGGGGTCGTTCCAGTCCGAGCTGGGCTGCCCGGCCGACTGGGACCCGGCCTGCATGCGGTCGTGGCTGAAGGACCCCGACGGCGACGGCGTCTACACGCTGTCGACGACGGCCCTCGCCGCCGGGACGTACGAGGCGAAGGTGACGCACGGCCTGAGCTGGGACGAGAACTACGGCGCCGGCGGCGAGCCGAACGGGTCGAACATCGGCTTCACCGTGCCGGCCGGCGCCCGCACGACGCTCAGCTACGACGCCGCCACCCACGTGCTGACGGTGACGTCGTCGGCCGCGGAGTCGCAGGCCGACCTCACCCAGCAGAAGGCGCACTGGCTGGAGCGCGGGCTGCTGGCCTGGGACCTGCCGGCGGAGGCGGCGGACTGGACGTTCCGGCTGCACGCCGCGCCCGAGGGCGGCCTGGGAATCGACGCGGAGGCCGTCACCGGCGGGACGTCGTACCCCCTCACCCTGGGGGAGCTGCCGGAGGACGTGCGCGAGGAGTACCCGCACCTCGCCTCCTATGACGGCTTGAGGGCCGATGTGAAGGACATCGAGGAGATCCTCACCGGTCAGGTCGCCGTCGCCGCGTACGACGACCTCGGCCGGCTGGTCGACGCGACCGGCGTGCAGCTGCCCGGCGTCCTGGACGACGTCTACGCCGGCGCGGCGGACCGCGAGCTTGGCGTCGTCTGGCACGGACGCCGCCCCGACATCGCCGTCTGGGCGCCCACCGCGAAGCAGGTCGACCTGCTGATCACGCTGCCCGGGCAAACGGAGCAGACGGTCGCCATGCGCCGCGACGGCGACGGCGTCTGGACCGCCCGCGGCACCCCGCGCTGGGCCGGCGCGGCCTACGCGTTCGCCGTGCAGGTGTACGTCCCGTCGACCGGGCGGGTCACGACGAACGTCGTCACCGACCCGTACAGCCTGGCTCTGACGACGAACTCGGCGCGGTCACTGGTCGTGAACCTGTCCGATCCCGCGCTGGAACCGGCCGGCTGGGACGGCCTGGTCAAGCCGGAGCTGGCGCAGCCGGAGGACTCCACCATCTACGAGCTGCACGTGCGCGACTTCTCCATCGGCGACTCGTCCGTGCCGGAGGCGCATCGCGGCACCTACCTGGCCTTCACCGACGCGGACGGCGCGGGCATGCGGCACCTGTCCGCGCTCGCCGGCGCCGGGTTGAACACCGTCCACCTGCTGCCGGTGTTCGACATCGCGACGGTGAACGAGGTCCGCGCCGAGCAGGCGACGCCGGACTGCGACCTCGAGGCGCTGACCGCGGCCGATCCCGCCGGCGAGGCGCAGCAGGCGTGCACCACGGCCGTCGCCGGTCAGGACGGGTTCAACTGGGGCTACGACCCGCTGCACTACACCGTCCCCGAGGGCTCCTACGCGACCGACCCGGACGGCTCCGGCCGCACGCGGGAGTTCCGCGAGATGGTGGCCGCGCTCAACGGCGCCGGGCTGCGCGTCGTCATGGACGTCGTCTACAACCACACCCACGCCGCCGGCCAGGACGAGAAGTCCGTGCTGGACCGGATCGTGCCCGGCTACTACCAGCGGCTCTCCGCGACCGGCGCCGTCGAGACGTCCACCTGCTGCGCCAACACCGCGTCCGAGCACGCGATGATGGAGAAGCTGATCGTCGACTCCGTCGTCACCTGGGCGCGCGACTACAAGGTCGACGGGTTCCGCTTCGACCTCATGGGCCACCACAGCCGGGCGACGATGGAGCGGGTCCGCGCCGCCCTGGACGAGCTGACGGTGGAGCGCGACGGCGTCGACGGGTCGTCGGTCTACGTGTACGGCGAGGGCTGGAACTTCGGCGAGGTCGCCGACAACGCCCGGTTCCGCCAGGCCACGCAGCTGGAACTGTTCGGCGCCGGCATCGGGACGTTCAACGACCGGCTGCGCGACGGCGTCCGCGGCGGCGGCCCGTTCGACGAGGACCCGCGGCTGCAGGGCTTCGGCAGCGGCCTGTTCACCGACCCGAACGGCGCGGCCGTGAACGGGACGCCGGACGAGCAGCGCGCCCGGCTGCTGCACCTGCAGGACCTGATCAAGGTCGGGCTCACCGGCAACCTGCGCGACTACGCGTTCACCGACAGCACCGGCGCGGCCGTGACCGGCGCCGACGTCGACTACAACGGCTCGCCGGCCGGGTACACCGCCGACCCGGAGGAGGTCATCACCTACGTCGACGCGCACGACAACGAGACCCTGTACGACGCGCTCGCGTACAAGCTGCCCGCGGACACGCCGATGGCCGACCGTGTCCGGATGAACGTCCTGTCGCTGGCGACGACGGCGCTCGGCCAGGGTCCGTCGTTCTGGCACGCGGGTGCGGACCTGCTGCGGTCGAAGTCGCTGGACCGCAACTCCTACGACTCCGGCGACTGGTTCAACCGCATCGACTGGACCGGCCAGGAGAGCACGTTCGGCTCCGGACTGCCGCCGGCGACGGACAACTCGGCGAAGTGGGACTTCATGCGGCCGCTGCTCGCGTCGCCGTCGTTGAAGCCGGGTCCGGCCGACCTTGCGGCGTCGACGGCGATGGCGCGGGACCTGCTGCGGCTGCGGTTCTCGTCGCCGCTGTTCCGGCTCGGGTCGGCGGACCTCGTGCAGGAGCGACTCTCCTTCGGTGCGGGCGGCCCGGCGCAGCCCGCCGGTGTCATCGTCATGCAACTCGACGACCGGGCGGGTGCGGACCTCGACCCGGACCGGGAGCGGCTGGTGGTCGTCTTCAACGCGACGCCGGCCGCGGTGACGGTGCCGGCCGACGACGGTGCGAGCCTGCGGCTGCACCCCGTCCAGGCCGGCGGCGCCGACCCCGTCGTCCGCTCGGCGACGGCGGGCGCGGACGGCGTCACCGTCCCCGCCCGCACCGTCGCGGTGTTCGAGCAGCCCTGACGGCGTGCCCGGCCGGCTACGCGGCGGCGACCGCGGGCCG
>NZ_QUAL01000382.1 GCF_003579925.1 Jiangella rhizosphaerae
ACGGCGTCCGGCTCGCGCACGTGCCGCGGTGGAGCGCCGGCTGGGCGGCCGGCGCCCGTCCGGGCGACCTACTGGTGGCCGTCGGCGGCGCGCCGGTCGACGTCGCGACCCTGCTGGCGACCACCGGTGCCGAGGACCGGACGTTGGCGGCCTACGCCGGCCGGCGGGCGCTGACCATAGCGGGCGACGCCGCCGCCGACGTCGTCGTCCGGTCCGCCGGCGGCGCCGAACGGCGCTGGCGCGACGACACCGAGGCGCGGCCGGTGAGCTGGTCGCGGCTGCCGTCGGGCACCGCCTACCTGCGGATCCGCGCCTGGTCCGATCCGGACGCGCTGGACGCCGCCCTCGCCGAGCTGGGCCGGTGCGAGCGGCTGATCGTCGACGTCCGCGGCAACAGCGGCGGCGACCTGGTGACGGCGCTGCGGTTTCGCGACCGGTTCGTCGGCCGCGAGGCCACGCTGGGCGCCATCCGGTTCAGCACCGGCGACGGCGGCCTGTCCGGCCCCGCGCCGATCCGCGCGACCCCGGCGGACGCCGGCCGCTAGACCCGTCCGGCCCGGTTCCTGCTCGACCGGCTGGCCTACTCGGCCACCGAGGACGCGCTGCTCGGCCTGGGCAGCCTCGACCACGTCGAACTGCTCGGCGAGCCCAGCGGCGGCGGCAGCGGCCGGCCGCGCACCGTCGGCCTTCACGACGGCGTCGTGCTCAGCGTGAGCACCGCGCTCACCTACGAGCCCGGCGGCCGGTGCGTCGAGGGCGCCGGGCTGTCCGTCGGCCGCGAGCTGCCGCCCGGCGTCCTCGCCTCCGGCGCTGCCATCGCCGCAACCGACACCGGCTGGTGAGTCCCGTTATGGTGTGGCCGTGAGCACCGACGACCTCGCCAAGACCTCCCTGTACGACCGCCACGTGGCGCTGGGCGCGAAGTTCGCCGAGTTCGGCGGCTGGTCGATGCCGCTGCAGTACACCGGCATCGTCGACGAGCACACCGCCGTGCGCGAGCGGGCCGGGCTGTTCGACGTCAGCCACCTGGGCAAGGCGTCGGTCACCGGGCCGGGCGCGCGGGCGTTCGTCGACGCCTGCCTCACCAACGCCCTGGACAAGATCGGCCCGGGGCAGGCGCAGTACACGCTGTGCTGCGACGAGTCCGGGGGAGTGGTCGACGACCTCATCGTCTACCTGCGCGCCGACGACGACCTGCTGCTGGTGCCCAACGCCGCCAACAACGCCGAGGTGGTCCGCCGGCTCGCGGCGGCCGCGCCCGCCGGCGTCGAGGTGCGCGACCGGCACCGCGACTTCGCCGTCCTCGCCGTCCAGGGCCCGAACAGCGACGAGGTGCTCGCCGAGCTCGGGCTGCCCACGGGGCACCCGTACATGTCGTTCGCCGAGACCGTGCACGACGGCGTGCCCCTCGTCGTCTGCCGCACCGGCTACACCGGGGAGCGCGGCTACGAGCTGCTCGTGCCGTGGGACGACGCCGCAACGGTCTGGGACGCGCTGCTGGCGGCCGGCGAGCCGCACGGCATCGCGCCGGCCGGTCTCGGCGCCCGCGACACGCTGCGCACCGAGATGGGCTACCCGCTGCACGGGCAGGACCTCTCGCTGGACATCTCGCCGGTGCAGGCGCGCGCCGGGTGGGCGGTCGGCTGGTCCAAGCCCGCGTTCTGGGGCCGCGAGGCGCTGCTGGCGGAGAAGGCGGCCGGGCCGTCCCGGCGGCTGCAGGGCATCAGGGCGCGAGGCCGGGGCATTCCCCGTCCGGGCATGACGGTGACGGTCGGCGGCGAGCCGGCCGGCACCGTCACGTCGGGGACGTTCTCGCCGACCCTCAAGCAGGGCATCGGGCTGGCGCTGCTGCCGCCGGACGTCGCCGAGGGCACCGAGGTGCAGGTCGACGTGCGCGGCCGGGCCGAGGCCTTCGAGGTGGTGCGGCCGCCGTTCGTCCAGCCGTCGACGAAGGAGAGCTGATCAGCGCTCGGCGACGTCGAGCCGCCGGGGCGCGGTCCGCAGCGGCGAGAGCCAGGCGATGACGGCCGCGACCACCAGCGACAGCTGGCACACCAGCACCGCCTCGTCGGTGTCGAGGGCGCTGGCCAGCGCGCCGGCGACGACCGCGCCCAACGGGTAGCCCAGGCCGAACGTCGCCATGCGCCCGGCCGTCATGACGCGGCTCATCAGCGGCTCCGGGGTCACCTGCTGCCGCAGCGTCACCGAGATGGTCGCGATGATCAGGTACATCAGTGACCAGCCCGCGATGGCCAGCGCGCCCGGCAGCCAGCTCTCCGCCAGTGCGACGGCGACGCCGGCGGCGGCCGCGAACGGCAGCACGATGAGCGCGGCCCGCGGACCGCCGAAGCGGTGCATCAGGCGGGGCATGAGCACGCTGCCGACGACGGCGCCGATGCCCCAGGCGCCGAACAGCATGCCGAGCCGCCAGTCGCCCTCCTGGACGCCGAGGGTGCGGTCGGCCCAGACGACGAGGACGGCCATCAGCGAGCCGGCGCTGAACGCTACCAGGATCCCGATGACGATCATCAGCCGGATGATCTCGTGCCGCAGGATGAACCGCGTCCCCTCGGCGACGGCGGACAGCCGCAGCGTGGACTCGCGGTCGCGGGTGCCGCTCAGCGGCCGGACGATGCCCCGGATGAGCAGCGCCGACGCGACGAACGTCAGCACGTCGATGGCGATGATGGACGCGGGGGAGATGACGACGATGAGCGCGCCGGCGATCATCGGGACGACGGTCTCGGCGACGGTGCTGCCGCCGGCCACCAGCGCGTTGGCCGCCGGCAGGCGTTCGCGGCCCACCAGGCTGGGCAGGGCGCCCTGGTTGGCGGCGTCGAAGAACACGTAGATGGTGCGCACGGCGAACGCCGCGATCAGCACGTGCGCGGCGGTCAGCGCGTCGAACCAGAACGCGACCGGCACGGTGGCCAGCGTCAGCGCCGCGAGCAGGTCGGCGCCGACCATCATCCGGCGGCGGTCGGCATGGTCGGCCAACGCGCCGGCCCACAGGCCGAACAGCAGGTAGGGGACGGCCTCGGCGACGATCACCAGGGACGTCCAGGTCGCCGAGGCGGTGATGCCGTAGATGAGGACCGGCATGGCGATGAACGTCACCGCCGAGCCGGTCAGAGAGATGATGCGCGCTGCCACGTACCGGAAGACATCCGGGTCGTTGAGCAGGCGCTGGCGCCGTGCGGGCGCTGAACTACCCACGTCGATGAACTCCCGCCCCCCGCGAACTGAACTTTACGCGGAAGGCAACAGCATGACGGGTGTCTTGTCAAGGCGCCTCCGGGCGCGCGGCGCTGCTCGTCAGGCCCGTACCCGGAGGTGTGTCCAGGGCGCGTCGTTGCCGTCCCCTGCGCGGCAACGACGCGCCCTTGTACCCGTCAAGACAGAGCAGCCGCCGTCCTATGACGCATGCGAGCGGAGAATTTCGTGTGACGTGGGCAACACGGGGCGGTCGCCGCTTCGCGTCCGGCGGACCGTACTGTCGGGGCGAGTGACCGTGCTGATCGGGAGGCGATGATGAGCTGGACGTGGCGGTTCCTGGCAGCCGATGGCGAACCGGCGCCGGGGGTGGACGACGGCACCGGACGTCCCGACGCGGGGTTCCCGACCCAGTCCGACGCCGAGAGCTGGCTGGGCGAGCACTGGCGCGGGCTGGTCGAGGCCGGCGTCGACTCCGTGGTGCTGATCGAGGACGGCCGCGAGGTGTACGGCCCGATGAGCCTCGCTCCGCCGGACTGACGGCGACCCCGACGGGCCGCGGCGGCGCGCACCGGGCCCGGTCCGGTGTGGTCCGGCTCGCCGCGGTTGGCCCGGCGCGAGCCCCCACGTGCAATGAGCACCACTACGCACCGGTGCGTAGTGGTGCTCATTGCCAAGCGCGACTGGGGCGTGACGGAGGACCGCCCGCCGCCGGTCAGTACTTCGGCGACCGCTTGGCGGTCTCGGCGGGGTCGCGCACGACGGCGTCGCCGAGCACGTCGTCGATCGCCTTCAGCAGGTCCGGCTCGAGCGTGACGCCGCTGGCCGCGACGTTCTCGGTGACCTGTTCCGGCCGCGACGCGCCGACGATGGCGGCCGCGACGTTGGCGTTCTGCAGCACCCAGGCGACGGCCAGCTGGGCCAGCGAGAGCCCGGCCTCCTCGGCCAGCGGCCGCAGGTTCTGGACGCGGGTCAGCACGTCGTCGGTGAGCCAGCGGCGGGTGATGTCCGAGCCGCCGCTGGTCATGGCGCCGCGCGAGCCCTCGGGGGCGGCCTGGCCGGGCTGGTACTTGCCGGTGAGCACGCCCTGGGCGATGGGGGAGAAGACGATCTGCGAGACGCCGACGTCCTCAGAGGCCGGGATGACCTCGGACTCGATGACCCGCCAGAGCATGGAGTACTCCGGCTGGTTGGAGATGAACGGGATGCGCAGCTCGCGGGCGAGGGCGTGGCCCTGCCGGAGCTGGTCGGCGGTCCACTCCGAGACGCCGATGTAGAGGGCCTTGCCGGCGCGGACGACGTCGGCGAACGCCTCCATCGTCTCCTCCAGCGGCGTGCTCGCGTCGTAGCGGTGCGCCTGGTAGAGGTCGACGTAGTCGACGCCGAGCCGCCGCAGCGAGGCGTCGATCGCCTCGTGGATGTGCTTGCGCGACAGACCGCGGTCGTTGGGGCCGTTGTGACCGGCCGGCCAGAACACCTTCGTGAAGATCTCCAGCGACTCGCGCCGCTCACCGGCGAGCGCGCGCCCGAGAACCTCCTCGGCGCGGCCGCCCGCGTAGACGTCGGCGGTGTCGAATGTCGTGATGCCGGCGTCGAGTGCGGCGCGCACGCAGGCGATGGCGGTGTCGTCCTGCACCTGGGAGCCGTGGGTGATCCAGTTGCCGTAGGCGATCTCACTGATCTTGAGGCCGGACCGGCCGAGCGTGCGAAATTCCATGCACAGGAATCTATCGGTCCGGCCCGTGGGGCGTCGCCCAGGGCGGCTCGGGGCGGCTCAGGCGTCGGCGGCGAGGACCTTGGTGAAGTACCGGCTCAGCTCGGCGTCGCGGTAGTAGCCGTACGGCTCGGTGGGGACGTACCCGCTGGACTGGTACAGCGAGATCGCCTCGGGCTGCTTCAACCCGGTCTCGAGGACGACGCGCGTGTAGCCGGCCTGCAGCGCCTGGGCCTCGAGCTCGGCCAGCAGCCGGCGGGCGTGGCCGCCGCCGCGGTGTTCGTGGGCGACGTACATGCGCTTGATCTCGGCGACGCCGTCGCTGTGCTTGCGGAAGCCGCCCGTGGCCACCGGCTCGTTGCCGACGAAGCCGACGAGGAACAGGCCCTCGGGCGGGGTGAACTGCTCGGGGAAGATCGGCCCCTCGTCGGGGTCGCCGTAGCGCTCGGCGTACTCCAGCTGCAGCTCGCTCTCCAGGGCGCGCACGACGGGGTCGGCGTAGCGCAGTGCCCGGATGAACAGGCCGGTGTCGTCGCGGTCGGCCGTCGGCGCCGTGCTCACACGAGCGTCCCGGGCTTGACCTGCGGCTTGGGCAGCCGGAGCCGGCGCAGCTGGGTGGCGCGCGTGACGGCGTACAGCACGTGTCCCTTCCCGGGATCGTCGGGGAAGCGCTTTCGCACCTCACGCTTCACCCGGACCCCGAGAATCGTCAAGTCGACGATGAGCAGCACCATGACCGCGAGCCAGATGATCGTCGACGCGAACTGGACGACCGGGATGCCGATGAGGCTGGTCAGCAGGATGACCAGGATGAGCGGCAGGAAGAACTCCGCCACCGTGCGCCGGGAGTCGACGTAGTTGCGGATGAACCGCCGCACCTCGCCCTGGTCGCGGGCCAGGTAGTACTTCTCGTCGCCGGTGTTCATCGCCTGGCGGGTCCTGGCGCGCTCGGCGCGCATGCGCTCGCGCTCGCGGCGCATCGCCTCACGCCGGTTCTGCGCGGGCCGGACGCGCTGCTTGCGGGCCTTCTCGGCCTCCGAGCGCTTGGGTGTGGGGCGGCCCTTGCCGGCAGGGCGGGGCGGTTCGTCCACGGCGGCTTCGGCGGGGACGTCGGCGGGCTCGGGAGTTTCTCGACGACGGAACACGTCTACCAGGGTAGGACAGTATTCACACCGGCCCTGCCACGCCGACGCCCTACGCCGTAGGGTTGGGTGGAAACACTGTGCGTTGCAGTGCTCACCAGCTCGAGAAAGGGATACCTGGCCTCATGGGGATCCTCCAGCGAATGTCCATGATCTTCCGGGCGAAGGCCGAGAAGGCGCTCGACCGCGCCGAGGACCCCCGGGAGACGCTCGACTACTCCTACAAGAAGCAGCTCGAGCTGCTTCAGAAGGTGCGCCGCGGCGTGGCCGACGTCGCCACCAGCCGCAAGCGCATCGAGGTCCAGATGACGCAGCTGCAGGCCCAGTCCGGCAAGCTGCAGGAGCAGGCGCAGAAGGCGCTGTCGCTCGGCCGCGAAGACCTCGCCCGCGAGGCCCTCACCCGCCGGTCCGGGCTGCAGAACCAGATCACCGACCTGCAGACGCAGCACCAGTCGCTGCAGGGCGAGGAGGAGAAGCTCACCCTCGCCGCGCAGCGCCTGCAGGCCAAGGTCGAGTCCTTCCGCACGAAGAAGGAGACCATCAAGGCCAGCTACACCGCGGCCGAGGCGCAGACGCGCATCGGCGAGGCGTTCAGCGGCATCTCCGAAGAGATGAGCGACGTCGGCCTGGCCATTCAGCGCGCCGAGGACAAGACGGCGAACATGCAGGCGCGCGCGGGCGCCATCGACGAGCTGCTGGCGTCGGGTGCGCTCGACGACCCCACCGGCACGTCGAAGGACGACATCACGCTCGAGCTGGACCGCCTGGCCTCGACCAGCGACGTCGAGCTGGAGCTGTCGCGCATGAAGCAGGAGCTCACCGGTGGCGCCGAGGCGCCGCGCCAGCTCGAGGGCAACGGCGCCGCTCCGGCGGCCGAGGCGGCCGAGCCGCAGCGGCAGCGCGAGGAGGGCCAGCTGTGATCATCCGCATCATGGGTGAGGGCCAGTTCGAGGTCGACGAGACCCATCTCGCCGAGCTCAACCGTCTCGACGACGCCCTGGGCGAGGCCATCGACGGCGGCGACGACGACGCGTTCCGCGCGGCGTTGACGGCCCTGCTCGACGAGGTCCGCCGGGTCGGCACCGCGGTCGCCGACGACGTCCTGGTCGACAGCGACCTGGTGCTGCCCTATGCCGAGGCGCACGTCGACGAAGTGCGCGAGCTGCTCACCGACGAGGGCCTGGTCCCGTCGGAGCCGCCGGTCAAATGACCCTGCTCTGAGGACGGGGAACGCGCGGGCACCCGTGGCGCGTTCCCTGTCTACAGGCGGCACCGCCCGCCGCAGGGAGGAAAGGAAAGCAGCGTTGGCCCGCTCGAGGTTCGCCCCGGACCGCGGTCTGTCGGCCCGGATGGGCCTGACGATGATCGTCCTGGCCCTGCTCTACGTGGTGCTGATCGGCGCCATCGCCTACGGCACCAGCAGCGTGTGGCTGGGCGTCATCATCGGTCTCGGTGTCCTCTGGGGCCAGTGGTTCTTCTCCGACAAGCTGGCGCTGGCCGGCATGGGCGCCCGTGAGGTGTCGCCGCAGGAGGCGCCCGAGCTGCACGCGATGATCGACCGCCTGTGCGCCCTGGCCGACATGCCGAAGCCGCGGGTCGCCATCGCCGACACCGACATCCCCAACGCGTTCGCCGCCGGACGCAGCCCCGACCGCGCCGTCGTCGCCGTCACCACCGGGCTGCAGCGCCGCCTCGACGAGCGCGAGCTCGAGGCCGTCCTCTCCCACGAGCTGTCACACGTGGCGCATCGCGACGTGCTCGTCATGACCATCGCCTCGGTGGTCGGCGTGCTGGCCGGCTTCCTCACCCGCATGCTGCTGTGGTCCGGCCTCGGCGGCAACCGCAACAACAACAACGCCGCCATCATGGTGCTGATCGTCACGGTCGTCGCGGCCGTCGTCTACGGCGTCAGCTACCTGCTCACCCGGCTGCTCTCGCGCTACCGCGAGCTGGCCGCCGACCGCGCCGGCGCCATCCTCACCGGCCAGCCGTCGGCCCTGGCCAGCGCGCTGACCAAGATCTCCGGCGACATGAGCCGCATCCCGAAGAAGGACCTGCGCGCGGCCGAGCCGTACAACGCGTTCTTCCTCGTCCCGGCGCTGACCGGCAAGCTCGACATCGCCTCGCTCTTCGCCTCGCACCCGCCGCTGGAGAAGCGGCTCGAACAGCTCAGCCGCATCTCCGTCGAGCTGGGCCGGGAGTGACCCACGTGATGGGACATGCACACCGACGGCGACAGGGGGCCGGAGGCTCCCTCGAGCCGTCGGTCCAGAACCGAGGACGACGTGTGGGCGTGAGGGCATCGTGCATGGCCCATCACGTCGAGGAGTGAATCGTGGGCATCCTCGACGCCATCTTCGGGCGTTCCAAGCAGGTTCAGCCGAACCTCGACGCGCTGTTCGCGCTGCCCACGGCGGCGCTGACGCTCGAGGCGTCGGCGCAGCAGCACCCCACCGGGGTGGGCGCGGTGTGCTTCCGGCAGGTCGAGGGCGGCCCCTTCGCCCGGCTGAAGGCCGACGTCACCACGCTGCTCGGCGGCGCGGAGCCCGAAGAGGTGCACGACGACTACGGCTACACCTGGCTGGTCGTCCGCCGTCAGCCGTCGCAGATGTCGGAGCTGTGCACCGACCTCCACGCGGTGAACTCCACCCTCGAAGAGGCGGGGTTCGGGCCGTCGCTGCTGTGCACCACCATCGGCCTGCGCGACGACTCCGGCCGCAGCGTCGCCCTGGTGTACCTCTACAAGCGCGGCACGTTCTACCCGTTCGCCCCGCTCGACGCGCAGCGGCAGGAGCGCGACAACGCGCTCGAGCTGCAGGTGCGCGCGCTCGTCGGCGGCGATCTCCCCATCGAGCCCGACGTCAGCCGCTGGTTCCCGGTGTGGGGTGCACCCGGGGTCTGATCGTTGCGTCGGGTCGCGCGCACGTTGGTTCCGTCCCCCTGCTGCCCGATTGTCTTGGCCGCGGGCGCGCGCCTCAAGTCCGCGCGCGTTGTGGTCGGGCTTCTGCTGTGGTTGGGGCGCTTGGACTTGACCTGCGCGTCCGCGGCTCAGAACGGGCAGCTATCAGGGGGACGGGGGAGTGTGGCGACGGCTGCCGGGGGCGTTGGCCCCGTTACTGTGTGG
>NZ_QUAL01000380.1 GCF_003579925.1 Jiangella rhizosphaerae
GCCCCGCCCGAGCCGGCGGCGCCGTCGCTGCTGCCGGCGCAGGTCGACGGCTGGGCGGGCCGACCCGCGGTCGCCGGCGACCGGGACCGCCGGTTTCCGCACCTGCGGCTGGTCCCGGTCTCGGTGTCCGTGGCGCCTGACGGCGGCGGCGTCGAGGTCGCCTCGCGCGACGAGGCCGCCGGCGTCTCCGTCGTCAGCTCGCTGGTCCTCGACGACGCCGGCGTGCTGCGGATGCGGCACACGCTGACCAACGACGACGACACCGCCTGGTCCATGGGCGGGCTGCGCGCCGTCCTGCCGGTGCCCGACCACGCCGCGGAGCTGCTGCACTTCTCCGGCCGGTGGGGCCTGGAGAAGATCCCGCAGCGCGAGGCGTTCCTGCCCGGCATCCGGTCGCTGGAGACGCGGCGCGGGCGCACCGGCCACTCGCACACCGGGCTGCTGGTGGCCGGCACTTCGGGGTTCGGGTTCGGCTCCGGCGAGGTGTGGGGCGTGCACGCCGGCTGGAGCGGCTGGACGGTGCACGATGCCGAGCGGGTGGCCGAGGGCTGGTCGACGCTGGCCGCCGGTGAGCTGCTGGCGCCGGGCGAGGTGGTGCTGGCGCCGGGGGAGTCCTACGCCACGCCGGACGTGTACTTCGTGTACTCCGACGAGGGGCTGGACGGGCTGTCGGCGCGCCTGCACACGTCGCTGCGCGCCCGTGCGTCGCACCCGTCGACGCCGCGGCCGCTGGTGCTCAACACCTGGGAGGCGGTCTACTTCGACCACGACCTCGACCGTATGAAGGCGCTGGCGGACCGGGCCGCCGCCGTCGGCGTCGAGCGGTTCGTCGTCGACGACGGCTGGTTCCTGGGCCGCCGCGACGACCTCGCCGGGCTGGGCGACTGGTACGTCGACCCCGACGTCTGGCCGAAGGGGCTGCACCCGCTGGTCGAGCACGTCAAGTCGCTGGGCATGCAGTTCGGGCTGTGGGTCGAGCCGGAGATGGCGAACCCGCGGTCGCGGCTGGCGCAGGAGCACCCGGACTGGCTGCTCAACGCCCCCGATCGGGTGCCGCGCGAGTGGCGGCACCAGCACACCGTCGACGTCGCCAACCCCGAGGCGTACGCGTACCTGCTGGAGCGGCTGGACGCCCTGGTGGGCGAGTACGGCATCGACTACCTCAAGTGGGACCACAACCGCGACCTGCTCGAGGCCGTCCACGACGGCCATGCGGGGGTGCACGAGCAGACCGCCGCGGTGTACCGGCTGCTGGACGAGCTGCGGGCGCGGCATCCGGGCCTGGAGATCGAGTCCTGCTCGTCCGGCGGTGCCCGGGTCGATCTCGGCATCGTGCAGCGCACCGACCGCGTGTGGGCGTCGGACAGCAACGACCCGCTGGACCGGCAGGCGATCCAGCGGTGGACGTCGCTGCTGCTGCCGCCGGAGCTGATCGGCGCGCACGTCGGTCCGTCGCACACGCACGTGTCGGGCCGGGTCACCGAGCTGCAGCTGCGCTGTGCGACCGCGCTGTTCGGCCATGCCGGCATCGAGTGGGACATCACCGAATGCGGCGATGCGGAGCTCGAGCTGCTCACCGAGTGGGCGGCGACGTACAAGCGGCTGCGGCCGCTGCTCCACTCCGGCCGCGTGGTCCGTGCCGACACCGACGACGCGCACGTGCTGCACGGTGTCGTGGGGCCGGGGCACGCGGTGTTCGCCTACGTGGCGCTGGAGACGATGACCGCGGACATCCCGCCGCGGCTGCGGCTGCCCGGGCTCGACGCCGGCGTCACCTACCGGGTCACGCCGATCGGCGCGTTGAGCAGCTCGCTGCCGCGGTGGGCCCGGCCGGCGGCGTGGCTGGAGTCCGGCGGCGTCGAGCTCCCGGGCCGGGTGCTGGCGACCGTCGGCCTGCAGGCGCCGCCGCTCAACCCGGCCCAGGTGCTCACGCTCGAGCTGACCGCCGTCTAGCGTTCGGCGCGCGAGTGAACCTGCCCGGCCGGCGCGAACGCCGGCCGAACGCGCGATGAACGCCGGGCGGGCGCTACCCGGCCTGACCGTCCGCCAGCACCTCTCGCGCCGCTTCGAGCCTGCGGCGGTTGTCGCGTTCCACCAGCGCGAGCTCCGCCTCGTGGGCGGCCACCAGCTCCTCCTGCAGCTCGACGTCGACGTGGTGCCAGATGGCGACCAGCCGGGTGGACTCCTTGCATGCCACATCGGCCGTCGCCACGGCGATCTCCTCGGTGGAGGGCGTCGCGTCCTCCAGCCAGCCGTCCGCGGGTGGCTGCCAGGGATCGTCGTAGTCGTAGCCCGCGTCGGCCATGCACGCGGACCAGGCCGCGAACGCGGCCACGACCCGTGGGTCGGTCATCGCGCCGCTGACGCTGTCGGCGTTGATCCGCTGCACGATCTCCGCGGACCCGGGTGCGCCTCCGACGGCACGGGAGGCCTCGCCGACGCAGCCGCCCTCGGGGACGGCGAGGCCGGCGACGGTGGCTCCGGGGGTGGTCGCGCCCAGGAGGACGGTGTCGTCGACGGCGACGGGAGCCGGGCCGCTCCTCGTCGCGTCGCCGGCCAGGTGGTAGCCGTGGGTGGCGGCGACCGCGGGATCGGTGAGACCGTAACGGCGCTCCGTCGGCCCCAGCCGCGGACCCGGATCCGGGACCGGCAGGTCGGCGTCCTCGCCGAACCGGCGCAGGCACCGCTCGACCAGCGTCACCGTCGCCCGGTCCAGGACCGCGGCGTCGTCCGGCCCGACGAGATACGGCTCGATCGGCAGGGCGAGGTGTGCGGCGTCCGCCTCGCCCGGTGGCGCCGGCGGGGCGCCGGGATCGCTCGCACACCCCGGCGCCACCGCCAGCACTGCCGTGGCCGCCACCACCAGGCGGGCGCGACGCCAGTGCATCAGGAGCACTGTCACTCGGCGGTGCCGGACGGGTACGTCCCGCAGTAGACGCAGAGATCGACCATGCTGGCGTTGTCGTTCCAGGTGTAGTACAGGTTCCGCCGGGTGTAGGGGGCCACGTAGTCGTACGGGCCGGTGTAGCCCTCGTTGTAGTAGATGATGGCCGCGGCGCCGTCGCGGTTGATCACCGAGGCCGCGTTGTTCTTGACCGACTGGCCGGCGCCGGTGCCGTTGTTCGGGTAGCGATGGCCGGCGAAGTCCCACACGCTGCCCGAGTAGTCGCGGAACGCGCCGGTGTAGTTGCCGCCCCAGTACAGGCAGACCTCGCCGGTCTCGCAGCGTCCGTCCCCCTCCCACGCCTGTGCGGCGGGCGCGGCGCTCAGAGCCGCGACCGCGGCGCCCAGAGCCGCGGCAGCCGCCAGGGCCGACCGCGTGATCGCACGGAGTGCCATCGTGATCTCCATTTCCCTCGTGAATCGGGCGCGCCGGTCGCGACCCGACCCGCCGAGGGTCTCGCGGGCCCACTTCGTATCCGCTTCAGGACGGCTTCAGCTCCGCGTCATCGCAGGCAGCGGCGGAGGCGGGTGAGGCCGGCGGGGATGCGGTCGTCGGCGATGGCGCCGTAGCCCAGCGCCAGCCCGCGCACCGGGTGCGCCACCGCCAGCGGCGACAGGGCCAGCACCTCGACACCGGCCGAGCGGGCGCGGGCGGCCACCTCCACGTCGTCGGCCGCGGGGTCGGTGAGCAACGCCGTCACGTGCAGACCGACCAGCGACGGCACCGGCTCCACCACCCCGGCGAAGTCGCGGCGCAGCAGCGAGGCCACCAGGTGGTGCCGGCGCGCGTACACCCGGCGCATCGCCTTGAGATGCCGGGCGAACAGGCCCTCGTCGATCAGCTCGGCCAGCGCCGCCTGGGCCGGCACCGCGGTGTGCCAGTCGAGCAGCTGCTTGGCCTTGTGCATGGCGTCGCGCAGCGACCGGGGCGCGACGACGAAGCCGAGCCGCAGGGTGGGCAGCAGCGTCTTGGAGAACGAGCCGACGTAGGCGACGTGGCCGGCGGCGCCGAGGCCGGCGAGCGGCTCGAACGGGCGGCCGGCGAAGCGGAACTCGCTGTCGTAGTCGTCCTCGACGATCAGAGCGCCGGCCCGCCGGGCCCACTCCAGCAGCGCCAGCCGGCGGCCCAGCGACATCGACGTGCCGAGCGGGAACTGGTGCGACGGGGTCACGTAGACCAGCCGGGCGGCGTCGGGCAGCGCGTCGACCACGAGGCCCTCGCCGTCCACCGGTACGGGCACGACCGAGTAGCCGGACGACGTCAACAGCTTGCGGGGGAGCGGGTACCCGGGGTCCTCCACGGCCACGACGTCGCCGGGCGACAGCAGCACCCGGGCGATCAGGTCGACGGCCTGCTGGCTGCCGCTGGTGACGACGACGTCGTCCGGGCCGGCGGGAACGCCCCGGGCGACGGCGACGTGCCGGGCGATCGCGGCCCGCAGGGGCGGATGACCGGCGGCCGCGATGTGCGCGCCCGTCCCGACCGCCGTCGCGCGCAGCTGACGAGCGGTCACCCGGCGCCAGGCGGCGTACGGGAACAGCGTGGCGTCCGGGACGCCGGGCCGGAAGTCGAACTCCGCCTCGGCCGCGGCGAGGTCGGCCGCCTCGGGCAGCTCCGCCCAGACCGCACGGGGCGCGAGCGCGACCTGGTCGCCGTCGTCGTCGGGCGGCCGGTCGGGTGCGAGGCCGGAGGCGACGAACGTGCCGACGCCGGGCCGGGCGGTCAGGAAGCCCTCGGCGGCCAGCCGGTCGTAGGCCATGCTGACGGTGTTGCGCGCGATGCCGAGGTCGCCGGCCAGCTCGCGCGTCGGCGGCAGCGGCTGGCCCGCCGGCAGTCGTCCGGCCAGGATCGCGGCACGGACCTGCCGGTACAGCTGCCCGGACAGATCGCCGCGCCCGTCCAGCCGCACGTGCAGGTCCATACGCCCAGAGCGTAGGACCGGCGGTGACCCAGCCGTGACCGGCCCAGTGCAGAACCCCCCGCTGTGGCCCAGAGGGCGCCGTCCGGCCGCGGCTACCGTGACCAGCGACAGGGGAGAAGACACAGGTCAGGAGGGTTCACGATGCGCAAGAACACGGTCCGGACGATTCTCGGCGTGCTGGCCGCCGGAGCGGTCGCCCTGCCCGGCATCGCCGCAGCAGCCACCCAGAACGACGCCGCCGGTCACCGTGGCTGCGAGGAGAAGTTCGACGAAGCACAGCGCATCGACATGGAGTCGTTCCGCGACTTCGACGCCGAGGCGTGGCGAGAGGGCCACCACGAGGACGCCGTCAGCGTCTTCGCCAGCGGCCACCGGTTCTCCGGCATCGACGCGATCATGGCCGCGCAGAAGAGCCACTTCGAGAACCGCGAGGCGATCTGGACGTGGACCGAGATCGACCGCCACGTGTACGGCTGCAAGACCGCGACCATCGAGTACGACGCCACCTACGAGCTGCCGAGCATCGGATTCAAGTCGCGCGCGATCACCGTCGTGACCTACACGTTCGAGCGCGGCCGCTGGCTGTCGATCTACGACCAGGGCACCGCGTTCCCGCCGGGACAGTAGCCCGTGACGGATGCGGTGGAGCAGGGCTCCATCGAGCGCGAGCTCCACGTCGACGCGCCGCCCCACGTGGTCTACGAGGTGCTCAGCCGGCCCGAGCACCTGCGGCGGTGGTGGCCCGACGACGCCCGCTTCGAGCTGGTGGTCGGGGCGCGCGGCGAGCTGATGTGGCGCAACACGGCCACCGGCGGGTCGGCGACGGTCGCGCTCACCGTGGTCGACGCCGACCCGCCCCGGCGCATCACCTACCGCTCGTCGTCGGCGGAGTCCGGCAGCGGCGGGCAGCCGCTGCTGATCACGTTCGAGCTGCTCCCGGAGCGCGGCGGGACCCGCGTCCGCCTCGTCCAGACCGCGTTCCTGGCCGACCGGGCGCCTTCGCGGCGGTGACGCGCCGCGGACCCGCGCCCTGATCGCCGTACGCGTCGTCGGGGTTGAGCAGCCGGCACGACTTCATCGAAAGACAGCCGCAGCCGATGCAGCCGGTGAGCTCCCGCTGCAGGTTCTCCAGCTCGCGCTTCTTCGCCTCGAGCTGGGCCTGCCAGCGCCTGGAGACCCGGTGCCAGTCGTGGGAGCTGGGCATGTGGTCCATCGGCAGCGTGGCGAACACCTCGGCCACGTCGGCCAGCGAGATCCCCAGCCGCTTGGCCACCAGGATCAGGGAGATGCGCCTGATCATGTAGCGCGGGTAGCGCCGCTGGTTGCCCGTCGTGCGGGACGACTCGATCAGGCCGAGCTGCTCGTAGTAGTGCAGCGCCGACACCGGGACGCCGGTGCGGCGCGAGACCTCGCCCACCGTGAGCAGGTCATCGGGCTCCACCGTGCTTCACCTCCGCTGTTGACCTCAAGCTCACTTGAGCTTCTATCTTCCGTCCCATGACCACAACCGACGAGCGCCAGGCTGGCTTCCGAGAGCTGTTCGGCCCGCCCCGGGCGATGACGTCGCTGGTTCTGGCCGGCGGCATCGCCCTGCACGCCGTGAACATCTTCCTCACCACGAGCCTGTTGCCGACGGCGATCGGCGAGATCGGCGGCGAACGGCTCTACGCGTGGAGCACGACCGTGTTCATGATCGCCTCGGTGATCTCGTCGATGCTGGTGAGCCGGACGCTCGCGCTGCGTGGACCGGTCGCCGCGTACCTGATCGGCCTGGCGCCGTTCGTCGCCGGTGCGGTCATCGCCGCCGTCAGCGCGACGATGACCATGTTGCTGGTCGGCCGGGCGGTCCAGGGCTTCGGCGGCGGCATGCTGGCCGGTCTGGGCTACGCCGTCGTGCAGGCGGCCTACCCCGAGCGGCTCTGGGCGCGGGCGACGGCGCTGGTGTCGGCCATGTGGGGTGTCGGTACGCTCGTCGGCCCCGCCTTGGGTGGCGCGTTCGCCCAATTCGATGCCTGGCGCTGGGCGTTCGGGGCGCTGGCGCTCAGTGGTGTCGTGCTGGCCGTCCTGGTGCCCCGAGCGTTGCCACGCTCCGCCGGCGGCGCGGCCAGGGAGCCGGTCCCGTACGTCTCGCTCGTCCTGCTCACCGTGGCGACGGCGCTCATCAGCGTCGCGAGCCTGCGCACGGACACCGTGGAGATGGTCGTCATCGTCGCCGCGGCCGCGCTGGTGATCGGTGCGTTCGTGCGCTGGGAGCGCGGGTCGGCGGTTCGCGTGCTGCCCGCCTCGACCTATGCCGCCGGGTCGCCGCTGAAGTGGCTGTACATCAGCATCGCCATTCTCGCGATCGGCACCGTGTCGGAGGCGTTCGCGCCGCTGTTCGGGCAGCGCCTGGCCGGGTTGGCGCCATTGGTCGCCGGATTCCTCGGCGCCGCGGTGTCGCTGGGCTGGTCGGTCACGATGGTGTTCAGCGCCGGCGCCGAGAGGCCCGCCGCGGTGCGCCGGCTGCGGATCGCCGGGCCGGTCGTCCTGGCTCTCGGCCTCGCCGTCACCGGCGCGTTCCAGCAGGAGGACGCCGGCGCCTGGCTGGTGGTGGTCTGGGCGATCGGGCTGATCGTCGCCGGCGTGGGGATCGGGCTGGCGTTCCCGCACGTCGTGGTGGCGGTGATGGGCAGCTCGACGGACCCGGCCGAAGCGGGCAAGGCGAGCGCCGGCGTCAACACCGTCGAGCTGATCGGCCTGTCCATCGGCTCGGCGGTCGGCGGCCTGCTGCTCAACCTCGGAGCGCCGTCGATGCTCGCCTCGGCACGGTACCTGCTGTTCGGGCTGGCCGTGACGGCGCTCGTCGGCGTGCTCGCGGCGCTTCGTGCCTCGGCCCGCTCAGGCCAGCCGGCCGGCGACGCCGTCGAGTAGGAGATCCAGCGACAGCCGCATGGTGGCCAGCGGGTCGCCGGCCTCGACCGCCTCGCCGGTCGCCGCGCCGACCCGCTCGGCCAGCGGGAACCGGCGCCCGCGCATCGCCTGTGCGAGCACCGGGCTCACCGTCGCCCACCAGTCGAGGTCGCCGTTGCCCGCCCGCACGCGGTCGAGGCCGATCTGCTGCCGCGCCGTCGACTCGACCAGCGCGAGCACGCCGCACAGCACCTGGTCCATCTCGAGGTCGGACAGCCCGATGCCGTCCAGCGGCGCCAGTTCGACCTCGTACTTGGCGGACACCCCGGGCCCGAGCACCGGCCTGCCGGGCACCACCTCGACCGTCCACGGGTGCCGCAGGTGGTGGCCCCAGTTGCGCTCGGCGACGTGCCGCATCCCGGCGCGCCAGTCGCCCTGCGCGCCCGGCAGCGCGCCGTCGGCGTACGCCTCGCCGGCGACGGCGTCGAGCATCAGCTCGACCAGCTCCGGCTTGCCGGGCACGTGCGTGTAGAGGGTCATCGCGCCGACGCCGAGGCGGTCGGCCACGCGCCGCATGGTCAGCGCCCCGAGGCCCTCGGCGTCGGCGATCGCGATGGCGTTCTCGACCACGGCCTGCTTGCTCAGCCCGCTGCGGCCGGGCCGGTCCGACGGCTCCCAGAGCAGTGAGATCAGCCGGGTGGGGTCGGACGGGCGCGGCGCGTTCGAGGGCACGGGAACATCCTCTCACTTGTCGTACGTTGTCCCGTACGTTGTACCGTACACTGTACGGGTCATCGGACGGAGGAGGGTGAGTGGACGCAGCCATCGAGGCGCGGGCGGTGCGCAAGCACTACCGCGGAACTGAGCGCCCGGCGCTGGACGGGTTCGACCTGCGGGTCGCTGCCGGGTCGGTGTGCGCCCTGCTGGGCCGCAATGGTGCGGGCAAGACGACGGCGGTGCGGATCCTGACGACGCTGCTGGCGATGGACGACGGCACGGCGATGGTGGCCGGGCACGACGTGCGCGCCGACGGCGACGGTGTCCGGCGGGCCATCGGGCTGGTCGGGCAGAACGCCGCCGTCGACGAGATCCTCGGCGGCCGGGCGAACCTGGTGCTGTTCGGCCGGCTGCGCGGGTTGGACAAGGCCGCGGCGCGGGCCCGGGCGGACGAGCTGATCGAGCGGTTCGGGCTGTCCGACGCCGCCGAGCGGGCGGTCGGGACGTACTCCGGCGGCATGCGGCGCCGGCTCGACCTCGCCGCGAGCCTGGTCGTGCCGCCGTCGGTGCTGTTCGTCGACGAGCCCACCACCGGGCTGGACCCGGACGCCCGCCGCGACGTGTGGGCCACCGTCCGGCGGCTGGTCGACGACGGCGTCACGGTGCTGCTGACCACGCAGTACCTCGAGGAGGCCGACGAACTGGCCGACCACGTCGCCATGCTGCGCGACGGCCGGGTCGTGCTGGAGGGCAGCCCGGCGGAGCTGACCTCCATGGTCGGCGAGACCCGGGTGGAGGTCCGGTTCGCGACGGCCGAGGACGCGGCGGCGGCCGGGCGCGCGGGCGAGCCGCACGCCGTCGGGGCCGTCGAGGTCGCCGGGCCTGCCGTCGCCGTGCCGGTGGCCGGC
>NZ_QUAL01000385.1 GCF_003579925.1 Jiangella rhizosphaerae
GCTGCCCGAGCGCGTCCGCGAGGTCGTCCACGACGACGCCGCACGGCTCGGCCTGTACTCTCTCGTCGAGATCATGGGGAAGCTGGCCGACCCCGTCGCCGGCCGTCGCGTCATCCGCATCGACGACGACCGCGACGTGCCCCGCGTCGGCGTCGTCGAGGACATCGACGACCCGGCCGGCGAGTGGATGCTCGTCGCCTGGATGAACGCTGACGGCACTATCACCAGCCCGGCCGTGCGCGTCCCCGCCGACGAACTGGTGCCGGCCCGCCGCTGACGACCCACACCCGCCGGTGGCCGCACCTCAGGACGGCCACCGGCGGCCGCCTCGGCATTCTGCCCGGCCTCACAGGGCAACGGCCCACCTCGAGCCCCGATCTGAGGCCTTGCATAGGCGCCCGCCGTCTCGGAAGACCGAAGGCATCAGGGCAACATCGATTCAGCAACGACCCACCATCATCTCCCAATTGAGGCGACATCCCCTCCCCAGCCTCACGCCGACAGGAGACGCCATGCACCAGCTCAGCCAGGCCAGCGTCGTGGCGTCCGTCCTGGCTACCGAGGGCAACCTGTGACCAGCGAGGAGACCCGATGACCACCGATGCACATGATCGCGCGGCCGAGATTCTGTCGAACTGGCTCGCCGACGAGTTCGACATGCCGGCCGAGCCGGGCCAGTGCGTGAGTGCTGTCGACCAGCTCGCCGGCGCCCGCCTGCTCCACGTCGAGGCCGACGCAGACCGGGCCGATGCCGACCGGCTCATGGTCGCCGTGCTCGATGTGGCGCTGTCCCTGAACCCGCATCGCATCGAGCAGGCCCGCGCCGGCACCGTCAACACGCACGCCGGCCAGGTGCCGTGGCGTCTGCTCGCCGCCCTGTTCGATGAGGTCGAGCGCCAGCGGCCCGGCGTCATCGAAACCGCGTTCCGGATCGCCCGCGAGGCGAACCGATGAGCCGCCCGGCCGTCGGCCCGCTGCGGCACCGCGAACATCGCGATCTACGAGAGCGACGGCCCGGTATGGTGCGAGGTCCTCAGGTCCGAGCCGTTCCCGCCGAAGGGCCCGGACGGCACCCGCGACTGGTCGGCCGTCAAGGGCAAGACGCCGACGTTCTACGTCAGGGTCTACCGTCAGGGCGCCGGCGAAGTCGCGAAGCTCACCTACCGGCCGAAGACCCGGCCCCGGCCCGGTGCGCTACCGGCCCGCACTGTCACGCAGCTGGTGCGCCGCGCGCTCGCTGGCGAGAGCAGGTCTAATCGATGACGCGAGACGACGAGCCGGAGCTCGACGGTCCGTCGCTGCCGCTCCACAGTGACACCCTGTTCTGACCGACGTGGAGGACACGATGACGGAAATCGCCTACCCGCTGCGGTGCCAGCACTGTCTGGCCAACATCCGCGAGCTGAACGGCTTCTACGAGGACGTCGAGGGCTGGACCCGGTGCGCGAAGGGCGTCAACCACAAGCCGCTACCGACCGTCAACGCTGCCCGCGACGCGCCGTCCGAACAGCAGGATTAGACCCAGGCACGAAACTCTCCCGTCGACGCGTTTCGTGCCGGGCACGCTGGGTAGAAGATGCCCCATGAGCGGCTCCGCAGCGCCACCCGTCGAGACATCACAGCATCGCGCCACAGCGGGGGCCGGCCACTGGGCGCCCCACCAAGATGACGATCTTGACCGTGTAGACGACCTCGTCGTATGCGGCCTCGCCGATGCGTTCGTGGCCTACGCCCGCGAGCATGGCCAGTCGGGCCTACCGTTTCGGGACGGCCTGATGGTCTGGCTTGATGACCTGTGTCTCAAGCTGGGCGACACGACGCCCTGAGCGTCAACGCGTGACGCAAGCATCAGTTGACGTTTAAACGTCAACAGTGTTCGAGTGCCTCCATGTGAGCCCTCAACGGGTCACCCCCGCCACTCACGCTCGGCAGGCCGCCACACCACCACGTCCGCCACGCCCCCGTCCAGCACGGGGTCAGCGAACGCCACCACCGCGGCGACCACGTCAGCGAACGACTCGGGCAACACGTCGGTCAGCGCCACGCGGGCACGCCACGCCAGCCACCCGCGTTGGCCCACCTCGCCATACCCGGCAAGCACGCCGTCAAGGCCCTCCAGCTCCACCCGGCGATACTCAGCGACCGCAACGATCGCCTCACGCACCACCCCAGCCGTGAACGCCACCCGCCCGGTGAGCAGGTACAGATCGCCGAAGTCACGCCAGCGCGTGCTCGCCAGCCCACGCTGCAGCGCGGTGACGACCTTCTCCGCGACCACCATCTCGACCGGATACCCGCGCAGCACGATCGGCGGATCGCCCTCGAGAAGCCGCGGCAGCTCGACCTCGGCCGGCGCCGGCCAGATCGGATCCCCGACGTTCACGTCGACGTGGAACGGCTCCCGCGCCGTAGCCAACTGCGCTACGAGCCGCACCCGCACACCGGCGTACTCATCCTCGTCACGAATCGCCGCCGCCGTGACCGCGTTCAGATCGAACACCAGCCCGTCGTCGACCGGCGCCGCCAGCGCCGCGACCTCCACCACCAGGCGCCGCACATCCTCGACGTCATTCGCCGTCCGCAGCGCCGCGACGTCGACGTCGGTCGTCGGCCGCCGCAGGTCATGCGCAGCCAGCAGCACCCCGCCCTTGAGCACGAACCGCTCCCGATGGGCCGATATCGACAGCCGCAGTAGGAAGCCCTCCAGCGCATACAGCCGCAGGTACTCCGCCGTCGGCCGGCCGGCCATCCGCGCCTCACGCCGCAGCGCCAGATACGCCCGCCCCGCCGCGGTCTCCTTCGTCGGCCGGCTCACCCGAGCACCTGCAGCGCACGCAGCAATGCGGGCTGAGCCCCCGAGAGCTGATTCGCGACCCGCAGCAGCTCCGCCGGCCGGCCACCGCCACGCAACCACCGGCGAAGCGCCTCGAACGCGACATCCTCCCCGATCGCATGCCGCAGCCGGAACGCGTCGACGATGCTGCGCGCCGCGTCGTACAACCCGATCTCATGGTCCGCGTCGACCCGCAAACTGCCGCGCCCGACATCGAAGGTGTCCGCCGCGAACTGGTGCCACCGCACCGGCGCCCCCGTGACCGGCTGCCACGTCCCGCGCGGCAACGCGACGTCGATCTCGTGCGGGTTGGTGTCGGTCAGGCCATGCTCGGCCAGCGCGGAGGTGAGACACAGCGTTGCCCGGGGCGCCTTGACGACGATCTCGATGAGGTCGAAGTCGGCGAGCTCGGCGTCGGCCCGGCGATAGACCCCGCGCGCGATACGCTCGATGTCACCGCGCTCCAGCAGTGATCGCAGCTGGCGGCGGGTTAGGCCGAGATCGCGAGCCTCGGCCGACGTGAAAGTCGCCGGCAAGGCCGCGCTGGCGCTAGCGGCCATGAATGCCTCCAAAGCGACGGTGACCTGCGGACCAAATCCTACTCACCCTAGGCATAGGTGAGTAGGATTTGGCCCGCAGACTGCTGGGCAGCTCCGCCGGTATGCCGGTCACGATGCAGCTGGGGCAACGCCATGACGCCTTCGGAGGGTCGAGCGGGCTCGCCGCTGGGCCGGGCCCCTTAGCGGGGTGAGCCGGCCGACGGGCGAGCGTATCTGCCCTAGGTGTCTCGTGGTTCCATGGCCAGCACGCGGATCGTGAACCCTAGAACCTCGTACGCCACGCTGACCCGGCCGATGTGCAGGAAGTACGTTCCATCCCCGGCCTCGTCGCTAAACGGCGGGTGCGCCTCGCGGCTCAGCAGCGTCACGTTGTTCAGCACGTTGTGCGCGTCGTCGTGGTCGAGCTTCTGCAAGTCCTTGACCGCGATGGTTGTCCAGATCAGCGTGTAGGCGACCTCAGGCATCCTCGCCGGCCTTGTCGAACTTGGCCAGCACGTCGCTGTGGCGCGTCGATTCGCTCATCGGCTCGGCGCGAGCCTCGCGGATCCGTGCCATGAACGCTTCGTCGGCCAGTGCTTGACGCGTGCGCTCGCGGACCTGGTGGTCGTGCTCGATCAGCAGCGAGTCCAGCGTCTCGTCCATCGTCTTGCCGTAGCGGCGCGCCACGTCCGACAGGCGTTCACGCGTGCTCTTGCGAACCTTGATCGTGGTCGTCTCCGATGCTGTCATACCTTGAGGATACCCGGATATGACGGTTCATGGCTTGGTGGGCGCGATCAGCCCAGGTATGCCCATGCACAACCCTGATGGCGGTTCGTCGGCCAGATGTTTGTCCACGCGCGAGAGTTCGCAGCTGCGGCAGTCTAAGGGTGGGTGTCAGCACGCGGCATCACCCCGGGTGACGCCGCGGCACTACCTGCCTCCGCACTCGGCGCCGAGACCGCGCCAGCCCTGAAGGCGTGGGTAGAGGACTGCTGGACGGCCCTGCTCGACGAACTCGTCGAC
The DNA here is from genome assembly GCF_003579925.1 of Jiangella rhizosphaerae. Taxonomy (GTDB): domain Bacteria; phylum Actinomycetota; class Actinomycetes; order Jiangellales; family Jiangellaceae; genus Jiangella; species Jiangella rhizosphaerae. The sequence continues at coordinate 4,399 of NZ_QUAL01000385.1, forward strand.
GCCTTCGCACAGCCACTCGCGGCGCTCTAGGCTGCAGGATCCGGCCGCGAGACCGACCGAGACGCGAAGGAGTGCCTTGAGCAACGAACACCGGATCCAACTGGACAGCGGCGCAGTGGAAATCGACGCCGTCGAGGTCGTCGACCACGACGGTGAGATCACCGAGGAGCGCGCCGCCGAGCTGGTCGACGCAGTCCACAGATCGACCGCCTACCGCAAGGCCCTAGCCGCGTCTCAGGCGCTTCGGGCCCGGCCGCCGCTGCCCGGGTGACGGGCCGGCCAGGGTCCGTCGCGGACGGCCAGCCAGCTAGGGCTCCTGTTGGCGCTCCGGCCACTCCCCCGCCGCGGCACCGTCGACGTCGCCGCCGGACTCCCACGCCGCCAGCTCGGCCAGGTAGTCGCGCCACTGCCCCGGGTCGGTCTGGAGCCGCGCGTACGCCTCATCGATCTCTGCCCGCGACGTTGGCGCATCAGCTGGTATCACGACCTCATCCCTCCGAAGCTTCAAAGGTCCCGGTTCTGCCAGTCCAGCGCCCGCCGAATCAGCCGTTCCTCTTCCGGCGTGAACTCCACCGGCTCCGCCCGCGCCAGCCGCGCCCGGAAGTGCGCGTCGACGAGCGCTCGCTCCACATACTCGTCGAGCGACAGGCTCTCGTCTCGGGCGTCCTGCTCGACCGCCGCAAGCACCCACGGCGCGAGCTCGATCGTGACCCGCGACTTCCCCATGCCCACCAGTATCAGCGCCCCGACAGCGCCTTGACCACCGTGGCCACGGCGTCATCGTGCGCCCGCGCGACCACCCGCCCCACCCTCTCCGGGCCGTCAGGCTCCCGCAGCACCATCTCCAGCACGAGGTCCGACTCGTCCACCCCGATGTCGAGACCACCCGGCCCATACCCCGGCGTCAGCATGTACAGCTCCCGGAACAGGTCACAGGCGGCCGCCTCGGCCGCATCAGAAGCCGACGCCGGCAGCCCCAACAACCCGAACCGGCCCAGGCCCAGCTCGTCCACGCGCTCCCGCAGCACCGACGACCGCGCAGTCATGAGGCGAGGCTGCCGCCGTAACCACTCCGCCTCCCCGCTGCGGCCCAGGACGTCGAGGAGCGCCGGGAACGTGCACCGCGCTAGAAGATCGCACGCCAGCCAACGCGCCGCCGCTGGCGCCGGCAGGCGTCCACCCCTCTGCGCCAGGGCGGCTAGAGCGGCCCCGATCGGGTCCGGCCCGCCGGGCACGTAGGTGTAGCGGCGCACATGCTCCACGACCCGCAGACCGTTGCTCGGACTCCGCTCCGCCCGCATCGCAGCCTGAATCGACATGTCCCGCGGATACCGCAACCCCGAGACGGGCCCTGCGCCGTCGGCATGGCGGAACACCGTCAACGGCGCCGCATCCACGATGGCTCGATACCGGCCCTGGTCCGGTCGCACATGCTCAACTGCACGATGCAGCTCTCGATGCGGGGCGCAGAACGCGAGACCGCAGCACCGATCGCCAGTCCAGGCATCGCACTCCGCACACGCCAGAGTCACCACCCGCGCCCGGCCGCCCCACGGGTTGTCCTCCCCGACCCACCGCGCCCATGCCGCCTCACGAGCGCCCTTTTGGCGGATCAGGAACACATCCGTCGACGGGGAGAACTCCTCGGCGAGGACCTGCGCACCCGTCACCGTCACGATGCCGTCGGGAACGAACGGCCGCCTGTTGTTCGCGCTCGCCACCCAGTGATCATCTCTAGCTCACGCATCGATGGCGAGGCGGCGCACGGGGATTAGGACGCCTGCAGGTACCGCTCGAGCGCGTCACGGATCAGTTCAGACGGCTTCCGATGCTCCCGCGAGGCCTGCGCGACGAGTCGATCCCGCAACTCCTCCGGTACCCGCGCGCGGACCTCTGGCGAATGCCCGCGCGCACCGGGCGTGAGCGCGGGTCGGCCGCGGCCGCGCTTGAGCGCATGCTCGGCCATCTCCTCGGCGATCGCCTCGGTGATGCGATTGCCGCGGCTGTCGAGTACGACCTCCTCGTCGAGGTCGATGTCGCCGCCGTCGATGTACTTTGCCATCACGCCTCCCCCTCCGGCTGGCCCTTGCGCGCATGGGCTGGACACTTGATGACCAGCGCCTATGCGGCAGTAGGGACCACCGGCGGATCGCTCCGCCGGGGTGACCCACGACGATGGCGCGGGTCTTCTCGCGTCAACGCTGGCTGCCCGCTGGCCCGAGAGCTGCTGGGTCTTACGCCTGCTCGGCGAGCGTTTGACGTCTCCTCCGTGCCGGGGGCGACGGCCAGCTGGGCTGGCAGCTGCTGTCCAAGGCGAGCGAGGTTGATCGCGGCGTTGATGTCACGGTCGACCTCGTGCCCGCACTCGGCGCAGCAGAAGGTGCGCTCGGCCAGTGCCAGCTTGGGTTTCACTGAAAGGCAGGCTGAGCAGGTCTTGCTTGAGGGGTACCACCGGTCGGCGACCACAAGTGTGGAGCCGTACCAGGCGGTCTTGTATTCGAGCTGTCGACGCAGCTCGCCGGGCGCGACGTCGACGAGCGCCCGGTTCAGACCAGACTTGGCGCGCACGTTGCGGCCGGGCGCGTGGATGGTGCCTCGGGCCGACCGTGTCATGCCGGCGACATTGAGGTCCTCGACGACGATCGTCGCCCACCCGGTCGCGAGCCGCTTCGTCAGTGCGTGGGCCGCTCCCGCACGCTGTAGTGCTTCCCGGTGGTGAAGTCGGCCCAGCCGCTGTCGGAGCTTCTCACGCCGCCTGGAGCCCTTCTCAGTCCGTGCATAGGCCCGAGCCACGCGCGAGATTCGGCGTGCATGTGCCGCCTTGACGCGAGGATTGGCGATGAGCTCGCCCGTCGACAGCGCGGCGAGGTGGCGCGTGCCGAGATCCACACCGACCACTCCTGCGGCGGTCTGGCGAGGTGTGGGCCGGTCGGGCACCGCGGTCTGCTGGCGCACGAGCACAGATGCATACCAGCGGTGGCCAGTGCGGGAGATCGTGACCGACTGGATGACCGCACGACCAGCGGCTACCGCTCGGGAGAGTCGTTTGGCTGAGTCGTGCAGCCGGACTTCACCGATCCGTGGCAACTGCAGCCGACGGTACGTCGCCGCGCGGATCGTCGGCTGCTTGATGTTGTGGTGCAGCCGGAACGAGTCCCTCGCGCGGCCGCGCTTCTTGAATCGCGGGTAGCCGACGCGCCGACCCGCCCGCTGTCCGCGATGGGAGTCGACCCAGGCCTTCCATGCCTGGTCGGCGTCGACGAACGCCGACTGGAAGGCGTAGGTGGAGACTTCCCACCACCACGGGCACGCACCTTCGATGCCCAGTCGGGAGTCGCCCTTCGCCGCGTTGAGCGCCTTCTGGATGGCCGGTTTGGTCGGGACCGGAACCCGTACCTGCGCGCGTGCAGCGGCTTCGTCGACGCCGGCCGCGACGAGTTCGTCGACTTGGCGCCGCCACTCCTCATGAGCGGTCCGCTTGGCAGCGATGGCGTGGTTGTACGCCCATCGGGCCGCACCGGCGTGCCGGGTGAGCGCCTGGAGCTGCGCGGGGGTCGGGTCGAGGGTGAGCCGGTAAGCACGTAGCTGCTCTATAAGCGCCATGCGCCCGGCTCACTCCCTTCACCTCGTTGTCGTCGCCCTGTCTCAGCACGGTAGTGGCCGGAACCGACAGAGTCCGGCGTCCCTACTGTTCGATCAGCTGCCGCTCTCCGATCCGCACCTGGACGCTCGAGCTCAGAGGGTCGACCTCGAGTGTGCCGCTTGCACCCGTCGACGCCTCCCACTCTGCCGACCAGTTGGTCGTCGCGGTCACGGTGTACGCCTGACCGGCCTGATCGCGGCTCGTCCGCTCGTACCTGTGGCCGCACGACGGCGACTCCCGCACGCCAAGGGACTGCCTATAGGCGTCCCCTGGGGAGTCACAGGTGACGGAGGTGCCGTCGCCCATGTTCCAAACGATGTCCTCGACCTGGGCCGTCACCGTCACAGTGACTCCGCCTTCGCTGCCGGAGTCGGTGATCGGTCCCCAGGTCGTCGGCCCCGGGTTCTCCACCCACATCCATGCCGGTGCACCGACGAGCCCGACGGAGTCGGCTACCTGCTCAAGCGGCTTGGGTGCCATGCCGATCTGCACCGGCTCCAGGCCCATGCCATCGAGGACGGCTTGGGCAACTGCCTCCGGATCCACGACCGGCGGACCAACGGGCGGCCCAGCGAGCCACATATAGCCGCGATCACCCCAGACAATGCCGCCGCCCCACCCGGCGAGTTTGCGCCACTCGTACATCCAGCCCTCGTCGGGCGGCCCAGTCCAGAGCCCAAGGTGAACTAGGGCGCCATCGGGCGGGCGGTGCTGCTCATTCGCTGCGGGACCGAGGGGCTGGAGGTATCGATCGTGCGCTGGGCTGTATGTGAATCCGCCCATCTCGCATGGTGCCGGGTTAACAAACGGATCCAGTTGCGAGCAGCCGGTCAGATGGCCGTCATCGTCGTCACCTGGATCTTCCGGGGGCTCGTCAGGCGGTTCCTCAGCGACGCAGCCGTACCCGCCGTAGTAGTACCCGGGCGGGCAGTCCTCTCCAGGATCACCGTCTTGCGCAACAGCGCTGCCAGCAACAGCGGCAAGGACGACGCTCAGACCGACGAGGGCGATAGCACGTTTCAGCATGGCTCATCCAGGGCGAGATTGAACTCTTGGAGGTACCACCCGGCCGTCTCGATCCCGGCGTCGGGTGCAGCCTCCGGCTCATAGATCCAGGTCATCTGCCAGGTCTGATACTGCGTCGGCTCGAACGGAGGTTCGACCGGTTCGCCGGAGTAGTTGGCGAAGGTGACCGCCGTCATGTCGCGACAGGCGACTGATGAGGCGGTCCCCCCTTCCAGGTCGATAGAGGTGATGTCGTGTGCCACCACGGTGGTGGTACCGACAGCTTCAAGTTCCTGCTGTCGCCACGAGGTCACCCAGTTCTGGATCTCGAAGTCCGCATCGCCCGTGATTGGCCATGCTGCTGTGGGCGGGTTGGCGGTGATGTCGTCGATCGAGTAGTCACCTGCCGAGGAGAAATAGGCGTCGAGATCAGCGATCAGCAGTTCGAATGCCTCGGTGATCGCCGCAGCAGCCTCGTCCTCCGGCGTCTCGCTAGGCGGTGCGGTGAGGGTCGGCTGCGGCGTCTCGCTGGTGGTCTCGGTGGGGTCG
>NZ_QUAL01000384.1 GCF_003579925.1 Jiangella rhizosphaerae
GGCCGCCGTCGTCGTCGGCGCCGGCGCGCCCGGCACGCTGAGCGCGGTCGCCTCCGGCGACACCGCGAGCGTCGCCGGCCCGCCCAGGCCGGACCACCCGGACGGCCCGGAGTACGGCCGCCCGGTCGGCTTCCGGCCGGTCGGCGACAACACTCTCGACGCCGTCGTCGTCCCGAACGGCTACGACTGGTCGGTCACCATCGCGTGGGGCGAGCCGGTGCTGCGCGGCGCGCCGGAGTTCGACTTCGACCACCAGAGCGCCGCCGCCCAGCGCGCGCAGTTCGGCTACAACTGCGACTTCGTCGCCGTGTTGCCGCTGGACCGGCGCTTCGACCGCGCGCTGCTCTGGGTGAACCACGAGTACACCAACGAGGAGCTGATGTTCCGCGGCTGGACGGGCGCGGCCGGCGCCACGCCTGAGCAGCTGCGCATCGCGATGGCCGCGCACGGCGGGTCGATCGTCGAGATCGAGCGGGTCGGCGACACCGGCGAGTGGCGCCCGGCCGGCGGCGGGCGCCGTCACAACCGGCGCATCCACGCCGGCACCCGATTCCGGGTCACCGGGCCGGCCGCGGGCAGCGCGCTGCTGCGCACCGGCGCCGACCCGTCCGGCACCGAGGTGCTGGGCATGCTCAACAACTGCGCCGGCGGCACCACGCCGTGGGGCACCGTCCTGACCGGCGAAGAGAACGTCAACCAGTACTTCGGCGCCTCCGCCGACGTCACCGACCCGACGACGGCGGCGCGCTACACCCGCTACGGCATCCGCACGACGGCGGGCACGACCAAGGCCTGGGAGCGGGTCGAGCCCCGCTTCGACGTGGCCACCGAGCCGAACGAGCCCAACCGGTTCGGCTGGGTCTGCCAGATCGACCCCTACGACCCGCGCTCGACGCCGCAGAAGCTGACCGCTCTGGGCCGGTTCAAGCACGAGGGCGCCACGACGGCGCTGACGGCCGACGGCCGGGTCGCGGTCTACATGGGCGACGACGAGCGGTTCGAGTACGTGTACAAGTTCGTCTCGTCCGGCCGGTTCCGCGCCGGCGGCTCGGCCCGCGACCGCCGGCACAACCTCCGGCTACTCGAGGACGGCGACCTCTACGTCGCCCGGTTCACCGGCGACAGCCCGGCCGCGGAGATCGACGGCTCCGGCCGGCTGCCCTCGGACGGGCTGTTCGACGGCGCCGGCGAGTGGCTGCCGCTCGTCGTCGGCGGCGAGAGCCGGGTCGACGGCATGAGCGTCGAGGAGGTCCTGGTGTTCACCCGGCTGGCCGCCGACGCCGCCGGCGCCACCAAGATGGACCGCCCCGAGGACGTCGAGCCGCACCCCGTCACCGGCACCGTCTTCATGGCGCTGACGAACAACGACCGCCGCATGCCCGCCCAGGCCGACGAGGCCAACCCGCGCGCCACCAACCGCTGGGGCCACGTCATCGCGCTGGACGAGGACGGCGGCGACGCGGCCGCGACGACGTTCAGGTGGTCGATCGTGCTGGTCGCCGGCGACCCCGACGACCCGTCGACCTACTACGCGGGCTTCGACAAGTCCCAGGTCAGCATGATCAGCTGCCCCGACAACGTCGCGTTCGACCCGTCCGGGCGGCTGTGGCTGGCCACCGACGGCATGCCCGGCTCCGTCGGCGTCAACGACGGCATGTTCGTGCTGCCGCTCGACGGCGACGACGCCGGCCACCTGCGCCGCTTCGCCTCCGTTCCGGTGGGCGCCGAGTGCTGCGGTCCGTGCATCACCCCCGACGGTCGCACCGCCCTGATCGCCGTCCAGCACCCCGGCGAGGAGGACGGCGCCTCGCCCGAGGCGCCCGCCTCGACGTTCCCCTACGGCGACCAGCCGCGGCCGTCGGTCGTCACCGTCTGGCGCACCAGCCCGACCGGCGGCCCCTACATCGGCGACTGACGGTCGCCCCGCGGCCCCGGGGTGGGAGGGGGCGCGGGCCGGCGTCCCTCGTCCGCGGCGCCGGCCCCGTCCCGGCCACCACGCCGGTCAGGCGCGATCACTCGCGGCAAACCCGCTGGTCAGAGCCTTAGCGAAGGCTTGCCTAACTCATGCGCCCTTTACCTTCTGTTCGTCCCGATGTGGTGGCTCTCGCGTCACACCTGTTCCTAGGTTCTGGTGAGAACGTGCCGGAGAAGTGACGAAGGGACTCCCATGCCCGAACCCGAAGGCGCCCCGCGCCGCCGCATGCTGCCCGTCCTGGGCGGTGTCCACGGCGGCCGCAGCGCCATGACGTGCAAGTATCGCTGCGCTGACGCCTGCTTCCACCCGGTCCCGAACGAGAGCGACAACGAGTACTTCGGCGACATGGTGAACAAGGCGATGTCGCGGCGTGGCCTGCTGCGCAGCGGCGCCGTCGCCGCGCTGGTCGTCGGGTCGGGCGTCGGGAGCGGCGCGCTGGCGGCCGCCGCCGCCCCGGCGAGCACGACGTCGTCGGGCCCCAAGCCGCCGGCGCCGGACTTCCCGGACGTGCCCGAGCGCGGCCGGCCGGTCGGCTTCCGCTCCGTCGGCGACAACACCCTCGACACCATCGTGGTGCCCAACGGCTACGACTGGTCGGTGACGGTGGCCTGGGGCGACCCGATCCTGCCGGGCGCACCGGAGTTCGACTTCGACCGCCAGACCGAGGCGGCGCAGCTGAAGCAGTTCGGCTACAACTGCGACTTCGTGGCGATCCTGCCGCTGGACCGGAACTTCACCAAGGGCCTGCTCTGGGTGAACCACGAGTACACCAACGAGGAGCTCATGTTCCGCGGCTGGACCGGCGCCGCCGCGGCCACCGTCGAGCAGCTGAAGATCTCGCAGGCCGCGCACGGCGGCTCCGTCGTCGAGATCGAGCGGGTCGGCGACACCGGCGAGTGGCGCCCGGTCGGCGGCCGCCGCCGCTACAACCGGCGCATCCACACCAACACCCAGTTCGCGGTGACCGGCCCGGTGGCCGGCAGCGACCTGCTGAAGACCAGCGCCGACCGCACCGGTACGAAGATCCTCGGCATGCTGAACAACTGCGCGGGCGGCACCACGCCGTGGGGCACCGTCCTCACCGCCGAGGAGAACTTCAACCAGTACTTCGGCGCGTCGGCGGCCATCACCGACCCCACCGTCGCGGCGCGGTACGCCCGCTACGGCATCCGCACCGCCGCGGGCACCGAGCGCGCCTGGGAGAAGACGAACAAGCGCTTCGACCTCGCCCAGGAGCCGAACGAGCCGAACCGGTTCGGCTGGATCGTCGAGATCGACCCGTACGACCCGGACTCGACGCCGCGCAAGCACACCTCGCTCGGCCGGTTCAAGCACGAGGGCGCCACCATCTCCATCGCCGAGGATGGCCGCGCCGTCGCGTACATGGGCGACGACGAGCGTTTCGACTACGTGTACAAGTTCGTCTCCAAGAACACGTACCGCCCCGGCACCAGCAAGCGCGACCGCGATTGGAACCTGCGGCTGCTGGAGGAGGGCGACCTCTACGTCGCCAAGTTCACCGGCGACAGCCCGGCGGGTGAGATCGACGGCACCGGCACGCTCCCGTCCGACGGCCAGTTCGACGGCACCGGCCAGTGGCTGCCGCTCGTGGTCGGCGGCAAGAGCAAGGTCGACGGCATGAGCGTCGAGGAGGTGCTGACGTTCACCCGGCTCGCCGGCGACAAGGTCGGCGCCACCAAGATGGACCGCCCCGAGGACGTCGAGCGCAACCCCGTCACCGGCACCGTCGTCATCGCCCTGACGAACAACACCTCGCGCAACGCGAGCACCGGCGTCGAGGAGCCGAACCCGCGCTTCAGCAACAAGTGGGGCCACGTCATCGGCATCGACGAGGCGGGCAACGACGCCGCGGCGCTCACCTTCACCTGGCGCATCCTGGTGCTGGCGGGCAACCCGTCCGACCCGTCGACCTACTACGACGGCTACGACAAGTCGCAGGTCAGTCACATGTCCTGCCCCGACAACGTGGCCTTCGACCCGGCCGGCCGGCTGTGGATCTCCACCGACGGCATGCCCGGCGCCAGCAGCATCGCCGACGGCCTGTTCGTCATGCCGGTCGAGGGCCCGGACAAGGGCCACGTCCGCCGGTTCGCCTCGGTCCCGAAGGGCGCGGAGTGCTGCGGCCCGTTCATCACGCCGGACGGCCGCACCGCCACCATCGCGGTGCAGCACCCGGGTGAGGGCAACGGCGCCTCGCCGGACACCCCGATCTCGACGTTCCCGTACGGCGACCAGCCGCGGCCGTCCGTCGTCACCGTCTGGCGCAAGAGCCCCGGCAACGGGCCGTTCATCGGCGACTGACGCACGCGAAATCCGCAGAACCATCCGCAGGCCGAGGGGTCCCGGCGCTATCCAGGCGCCGGGGCCCTTTCGCGTCCGCGGCTCGGCCGACTAGGCTGGGAGAGCGCTTTCCGCCATCCGGACGATCTGAAGGGGCGTGGATGAACCTCGGCTGCCTGCACGATGTCGGGAGGTCGGTGACCGTCACCCACGACGGGGCCGAGCTGGTGCGCTACGTCTACGCGCCGGACGACCCGCAGCGAGAGGCGCCGCGGCCGTACTTCCACCCGCTGCGCACGCTCGCCGGCGAGCTGGTCACCGTCAACCGCCCGCACGACCACGTGTGGCACAAGGGGCTGGCGTGGTCGCTGCCGCATGTGGGCGGCGACAACTTCTGGGGCGGCCGCACGTACTCGCGCGACGAGCAGCGCTACGTGCAGTACCCGAACAACGGGGCCATGCGGCACCAGCGGTTCACCGCGCTCGACGCCGAGCCCGGCGGCGTGACGTGGCGACACGACCTCGCCTGGATCACCGAGGCCGGCCGGCACATCGTCGACGAGGACCGCGCGGTCGCCGTCGCCGCCCGGCCCGGCCACGACGCCTGGACGCTGCGGTTCGACACCGCCATGACCAACCGCACCGACGCCACGATCATGCTGGGCAGCCCCACGACCGCCGGGCGCGACAACGCCGGCTACGGCGGGCTGTTCTGGCGCGGCCCGCGCGCGTTCACCGGCGGGACGGTGCTGGCGCCCGGCGTCGCCGGCGGCGACGACCTGCGCGGACAGCGGGCGGCGTGGATGGGGTTCACCGGACGGCACGACGAGACCGGCGGCGCGTCGACGGTCGTCATCGTCGACCACGCGGACAACCCGGCGCATCCGCCGCAGTGGTTCGTGCGCACCGAGGCGTTCGCGGCGGTCTGCCCGGCGCCGTTCTTCAGCGAGGAGCTGCCGTTCGAGCCCGGCGCCACGCTGCGGTTCTCCTACACCGTGGTGGTCGCCGACGGCGCGAGCGATCCGGACCGCGCGGCGGCGCTGGCCGCCCTGGCCGGCCGGCGGCTCCAGGAGGCCGCGCGATGAGGGCGCCGCGGCCGGGCTTCCCCGGCGGGACGGCGGTCAGCCACCTCACCGTCTACGACTGGCCGACGGCGGACGGGCTGGCCGGCGGGTCGCCGCACCTGCACACGGCGTCCGGCGAGGGCTACGTCGTCGTCGGCGGCTGCGGGCGGCTGCAGACGCTGAGCCGCGACGGTGCCGGTGAGCACCCGCTGGCGGAGGGCACCGTGCTGTGGTTCACGCCGGGGACGGTGCACCGGCTGGTCAACGACGGCGGGCTGCAGATCGTGGTCGTCATGCAGAACGCCGGGCTGCCCGAGGCCGGCGACGCCGTCTTCACCTTTCCCGACGACGTGCTGGCCGACCCCGGCCGCTACGCCGCGGCCGCCGCGCTGCCGGGCGGCGACGCCGACGAGGACGCCGACGAGGACGCCGTCGCGACCGCCGCCCGGCGCCGCCGCGACCTCGCACTGGAGGGATTCGCCCAGCTCCGTGACCGCGTCGCGGCCGAGGGGCCGGCCGCGCTGGACCGGCTGTACGAGCGGGCCGGCGCGCTGGTCGCCGCGAAGGTGCCGGACTGGCGCGGCACCTGGGAACGGACCGTCCGGGCCGGCGTCGACGACACCGGTCGGGTCCTCACGAGCCTGGCCGACGGCGACGCCGGCCACCTGCGCGCGGCGTCGGTGCACGTCGGCGAGCGACGGGAGCGGACGTACCGCTACGGCATGTGCGGCCGCCTGCGCACCTGGGACGTCGCCGCCTCACCCGGGTAGCGGGCGCTCCGGCAGGCCGGCCAGGCGGGTCGCCGTGAACCCGATGAGCTCGCGGGCGGCGGCCAGGTCGACCGGCGCCTCCCGCCCGGCGAAGGCGCGCCGCCGCGGCACGTCCGGGTGGAACGCGGCCAGCAGCTGTTCGGTCGGGTAGGGCGTGGAGTTCTCCGGCGCCGCGACGAAGACGGTGTGCGCGCCCGGCCGGGACGGCCGCAGCGCCAGCTCCGCCGCCCGTGCGGCGTCGCGGGTCTCCAGGTAGAGCCACAGGTCGGGGGCGGCGTGACCGGGGTCGGCGGCGATCTTGTCCAGGTAGCCAAGCAGCCGGTCGTCGGCGACCGCGTCGTCGCCGAGCCCGCCCACCATCGGGAACCGCAGCGCGACGACATCCATGCCGTGGCGGCGGTGCATGGCCTGCGCGGTCAGCTCGTCGACGAGCTTCGACAGCGAGTACGGGTCGGCGGCCACGCTGGGCAGCCGCTCGTCCAGCGGCACGTACTCAGGGTGCGCGGGCTGCCGCGGCCCGTACCGGTAGCCGAGCGCGTTGATGCTGCTGGCGATGACGGCGTTGCGCACGCCCCGCTCCCCCGCGGCGTCGAGGACGGCGAACGTGGCGGCGGTGTTGCCGGCGAAGACCGCGTCGGGAGAGCCGAGCTCCGGCGCCGGGATCGCCGCCAGGTGCACCACCGCGTCGGCTCCGTCCAGCGCGGCCGCCACGGTGTCGCGGTCGGCGGCGTCGCCCACGACGACGCGGTCGGCGGACAGCCCGCCGGGGTCGTCGAGCACCAGCGCCGTGACCGCATAGCCCGCTTCGGCGAAGTGCCGGCAGGCGGTCCGGCCGATCAGTCCCGCGGCGCCGGTGATGAGGACACGCGTCACGAGCGCTCATCCTGTCAGGGACCGCGGGCATCCCGACACCGGGCGGCCGGCGGCGCCCGCCCCGTCGTCACGCCGTGCAGCGCCTCAGCCGGGCGTCGTCGTCCTGGCCCCGTCGGCCGTCGCGGCCACGAGGACCTCATGCAGCCGGCGCAGCACGTCGCGCTCGGACCGGAGGATGCGACGGTACGCGGGGTTGTCGACGTGCGAGATCTCCATGGACAGGTCGCCCAGCCGGCGGCCCAGATAGTCGCACAGCACCTCGGCCTCGTCGTCGGACAGGTTCAGCTGCATGACCGCCTCCTCTTCTGCCCCTGAGACCAGGATGCACCCAGGTCGGTAGATCTTCACCCGGAGGACCGCCGCCATTCAGCCGCATTCCCTACCATTCGGGGCACCCCCGACAGCCCGCTGGAGGATACCGTGCGCCTGCCCAGACCGTCCCTGCTCCTGGCCGCCGCGCTGCCGGTCGTCGCGCTGAGCGCGGCCCCGACCGCGGCGCCGGCCGCCGCCGAACCCGAGCCCGAGGAACCCGCCGTCGTCCTGACCGAGGACTTCTCCGGCGGCGCGATCCCGGCCGGCTGGACCGCCGTCGACGGCCAGTGGTCGGTGTCCGACGGCCGGCTGGTCGGCGTGAGCACGTCGTCCAACCAGCAGTCGCGCATCACGTTCGGGCCGCACCTGCGCAACTACCGCGTCGAGGTGACCGCGCGGTTCGAGCAGGTGATCAACGCCGCCCGGTGGACCGCTGTCGGCCTGGACATCGCGCCCGACGGGTCCACGCCGTGGTGGATCGCCACCATGCGCAGCGGCACGACGGCCGCCAACGGCCTGGAGTTCGCCCAGCGCACGACGTCGGACGGCTGGAACGTCACCAACACCGCCGCAGCGCCGCACGCCGCCGGCACCGGCCGCGACGTGCGCGTCGCCGTCGAGGTGCGGGGCAGCCGGGCCACCTGGATCTTCGACGGCCACGAGGTCATGAGCACCAGCGCGCTGCAGCGCTCCGAGGCCGGCGTGCTGGGGCTGATCGTGAACGGCGGCACCGTATCCTTCGACGACGTCGTCGTCACGGAGCTGGAGGAGGAGCCGGTGATCCGACCGGTCGGCCCGGCGTCGACGCCGGCCGTCGTCGCGCACCGCGGCTACTCGTCGGTCGCGCCCGAGAACACTCTCGCCGCGGTCGAGTCCGCGCTGCGCAGCGGCGCCGACTACGTCGAGGTCGACGTCGCCAGCAGCGCCGACGGCGTGCCGATCATCCTGCACGACAACACACTGGACCGGACGACCGACGGCACCGGCGCGCTGCCCACCGTCACCTCGGACTACATCGAGGGGCTGGACGCGGGCTCGTGGTTCTCCGGCGCGTTCCTCGGCCAGCCGGTGCCGACCCTGCTCGACGTCCTGGAGCTGGTGAAGGGCCGCGCGCCGGTCCTGCTGCTGGAAGTGAAGGGCCCGGAGACGTACGCCGAGCTGGAGGTCATCGTCGGCCAGCTGCGCGACGAAGGGCTGATCGAGCAGACCATCCTGCAGAGCTTCGACGTGCAGGTGCTGCGCGACGTGCGGGCGATCGAGCCGGAGCTGCGGCTGGCCCTGCTGCGCTCCAGCCTCGACGCCGACCCGGTCGCCGTGGCGCGCGAGCTCGGCGTCGTCGCCTACAACCCGTCGTGGACGGCGCTGCAGACGCGCACCGACGTCGTCGACGACCTGCACGCCGCCGAGATCGCCGTCATGCCGTACACCGTCGACGACCCCGCGCAGTGGGCGATCCTGCGCGACCTCGGTGTCGACGGCGTCATCACGAACCGGCCGGGCGCGCTCGTCGGGTGGAACGCGCGGCACGTGCAGACGGTGCCCGACGAGCCCACGGTGGAGTTCGCGGCGCCGGCCGACGGCGCGACGCTGACCCGCGGCGACGTGCTGGTTCCGGCGGTGACGTCGGAGCGCGCGGGGTCGGTCGTCATCACGCTGGACGGCGAGGAGGTCGCCGAGGGCGCCGCCGTCGCCGTCGACACCCTGGCCGCCGGCGAGCACACGCTCGAGGTGACGGCCACGGGCGTCAGCGGAACGGCTACCGCCACCACGACGGTGACGGTGCAGCCGTCGGCGGCCGGGCTGGTGCGGCTGGCCACCGGCCCGGACGTGACCCGGACGCTGCGCGACCAGCTGCTGCGCGCGATCGACCGGTCCGACTGGGTGCGGGTCGCGTCGATCGCCGAGGACGGCGTCGGCGGGAACCAGCTGCCGGCCGAGCTGGCCGAGCTGATCGCCGCCGACGCTCGCGCGCTCCTCTGACGGCGCTCGGCGCGCTGGACCGCCGTCGTCGCGTCGCGTGGACCGGTGACGGCGGTTCACCAAAGGACGTTGGGCGGCTCCCCGTCCCCCTGCTGCCCCATTCTCTTGCCGCGAACGAGCGCGTCAAGCGGACCTATTGGCGCTTCGCGCGACGATGACCGCTTGACTCACCCGTCCGCAGCCAAGAACGGGCAGCTATCAGGGGGACGGGGAGAATGTGGGCACGCCTCACGCTTGTCGCGCCCGCTTCGCCCGTTTTGTCGGGCTGTGGACAGCCATGATCATCGGCGATCGCCTACATCACGAGGATTCCGTGAGCATCACCATGGCTGTAGGCGTGTTGACGCTGAGGTAATCCTCGTGATGCCCCCCGAACCACGGGGAAATCTCACCAGGCGGACGCCGAACGACA
>NZ_QUAL01000383.1 GCF_003579925.1 Jiangella rhizosphaerae
CAGCCGGCCCCGACCCTCCCGGCCGTCGCCCTCGCCGCGGCCGCCGCCGCGCACGAGGCCCTCGGCAGGACGCCCGACCAGCTCGACGTGCTCCGCCGCGCCGGGGTGGTCGACGCCGGCGGGCGCGGGCTGACCGTGCTGCTGGACGCGTTCGACACCGTCCTGACCGGACGGCGGCCGCTGCCCGGGCCGCGCGTCGTCGGCACCCACACCGTCCCGGCGCCGGTCCGCCCCGGCGAAGAGCGCGCCGACGACGACACCCCCGCCTACGAGGTCATGTACCTCCTCGACGCCCCGCACCATGCGATCGACGCCCTCAAGCGGAGGCTGTCGGGCCTGGGCGACTCGCTGGTGGTCAGCGGAGCGGGGGAGCAGTGGAACGTCCACGTCCACACCGACGACGCCGGCGCGGCCATCGAAGCGGGCATCGCCGCCGGCCGTCCGCACCGCATCAGCGTCAGCTACCTGCCCGTCCAGCACCGGACCTCACCGAACGAGCCCCGCAACCGCGTCGTCGTCGCGTTCGCCGCCGGCGACGGGCTGGCCGAGCTGTTCGCCGAGGCCGGCGCCGTCGTCGTCGCCACGGCGACCGGGCACCGGCCGTCCACGGGCGAGATGCTGGCCGCCGTCGAGCGTGGCGACCCCACCCGGAGCAGCGACGTCGTCATCCTGCCGAACGAGCGCGACGCGGTCCCGGTGGCGGAAGCGGCGGCGGCCGAGCTGCGCAGCCACCACCGAAGGGCCGCGGTCATCCCGGCGGTCGCGCAGGTGCAGGGCCTGGCCGCGCTCGCCGTCCACGAGCCGAACCGGGCCTTCGACGCCGACGTCGTCGCGATGACGGCCGCCGCCGGCCACACCCGGCACGGCGCCGTCACCATCGCCGCGAAGGAGGCGGTCACCATGGCCGGCGTCTGCAAGCCGGGCGACGTGCTCGGAGTGGTCGACGGCGACTTCGCGGTGATCGGCGCCGACCTGCTGGACGTCGCCATCGAGGTGGTCGCCCGTATGCTCGCGGCAGGGGGCGAGCTGGTCACCGTCGTCACCGGCGACGGCGCCGGCCCGGGCCTCGCCGACGGCGTCGCCCGCGCGGTCCGCCGCGGCCACCCCGAGGCCGACACCGTCGTCTACCGGGGCGGACAGCCCCGCTACCCGCTACTGCTCGGAGTCGAGTGATGGTCGGATTCGACACGCAGCTGACCACCGTGGTCGGCGACAAGACCGCCAAGGCGCTGGCGAACACGCTGGACCTGCACACCGTCGGCGACCTCATGCGCCACTACCCGCGCCGGTACGTCCAGCGCGGCGAGCTGACGGAGCTCAGCTCGCTGCGCGAGGACGAGCTCGTCACCGTCGTCGCCATGGTCAAGAGCGTGTCGAAGCGGAGCATGAAGAACCGCCGCGGCTCGATCCTCGAGGCCGTCGTCACCGACGGCACCGGTGAGCTGACGCTGACCTTCTTCAACCAGGCGTGGCGCGAGCGCGACCTCCGGCCCGGGCGCATCGGCCTGTTCGCCGGCAAGGTCGGCACGTTCCGGCACCAGCGCCAGCTCGCCCACCCCGAGTACGAGATGTTCCCCGACGACGCCGGTGACATCAGGGAGGCCGCGGAGAAGTACGCCGACGAAGTCATCCCGGTCTACCCCGCCAGCGTGAAGGTGCCGTCCTGGCTGATCGCCAAGACGGTCGACGTCGTGCTCCAGCAGCTCGGCGACCCGCCCGACCCGCTGCCGGACGACGTGCTGCGCAAGCGGCGCCTGCCCGGGCTGGCCGAGGCGCTGCACGCCGTGCACCGGCCCCGGGCCATCGAGAAGGCGTGGGCGGCGCAGCGGCGGCTGCGGTTCGAGGAGGCGTTCGTCCTGCAGACCGAGCTGGCCCGGCGGCGGCTCTCCACCGCCGCGCTGCCGGCGACGCCGCGCCGGGCACGGCCCGGCGGGCTGGTCGACGCACTCGACGAGCGGCTGCCGTTCGAGCTGACGGAGGGCCAGCGGCAGATCGGCGAGCGGCTGGCCGCCGAGCTCGACACCCCGCACCCGATGCACCGGCTGCTGCAGGGCGAGGTCGGTGCCGGCAAGACGGTCGTCGCGCTGCGGGCGATGCTCGCCGTCGTCGACGCCGGGGGACAGGCCGCGCTGCTGGCGCCCACCGAGGTGCTGGCCCAGCAGCACTACCGGTCGCTGACGGCGATGCTCGGCCCGCTCGCGCAGCGCGGCATGCTCGGCGGCTCCGAGATCGGCACCCGGGTCGCGCTGCTCACCGGCTCCATGGGCACGGCCGCCCGCAAGGAGGCGCTGCTCGACATCGGGGTCGGCGACGCCGGCATCGTCGTCGGCACGCACGCCCTGCTCGAGGAGAACGTGCAGTTCTTCGACCTCGGCCTGGTCGTCGTCGACGAGCAGCACCGGTTCGGCGTCGAGCAGCGCGCCGCGCTGGCCGCCAAGAGCCGCGACGGCACGCGCCCGCACGTGCTGGTCATGACCGCGACGCCGATCCCGCGGACGGTCGCGATGACGGTCTTCGGCGACCTCGAGATCTCCACGCTCTCCGACGTCCCGCGCGGCCGCGCCGACGTCGCCACCCACGTCGTCCCGGTGGACGAGAAGCCGCACTTCCTCGACCGTGCCTGGCAACGGGTGCGCGAGGAGGTCGAGGCCGGCCACCGCGTCTACATCGTCTGCCCGCGCATCGGCGACGACGACGGCAACGGCGAGGACGAGCCGCCCGCCGACGACGGCGACAAACGCCGCCCCGTCGCCGTCCTCGAGCTGGCCGAGTACCTGCGCACCGGCCCGCTGGCCGGCGTCGGACTGGACGTGCTGCACGGCCGGATGCCCGCGGAGGCGAAGGACGCCGTCATGGCGGCGTTCGCGGCCGGTACGACGCCCGTGGTCGTCGCGACCACCGTCATCGAGGTCGGCATCGACGTGCCGACGGCGTCGATGATGGTGATCATGGACGCCGACCGCTTCGGCGTCTCGCAGCTGCACCAGCTGCGCGGCCGCATCGGCCGCGGTGCGATCCCGGGCGTGTGCCTGCTGGTCACCGAGGCGGCGCCGGGCACGCCGGCGCGCGAGCGGCTGGACGCCGTCGCCGGCACCCGCGACGGCTTCCGGCTCTCGCAGGTCGACCTCGAGCAGCGGCGCGAGGGCGACGTGCTCGGCGCGGCGCAGTCCGGCCGGCGGTCCAGCCTCAAGCTGCTCAAGGTCATCCGCGACGTCGAGATCATCGAGCAGGCCCGCGAGGACGCCTCCGCCGTCGTCGAGGGCGACCCCGACCTCGCTCGGCATCCCGCGCTGCTGGAGGCCGTCGAGGCGGCGCTCGCCGAGCAGGAGGCCGACTATCTCGACAAGGCCTGAGGTTGGCCGTCCCCCTGCTGCGTGGGCCCGTCCCCCTGCTGCCTGATTGTCTTGGCCGCGGGCGCGCGCCTCGAGTCCGCGCGCGTTGTTGTTGGGCTTCGCTGTGGTTGGGGCGCTTGGACTTGACCCGCGCGCTCGCGGCAAAGAACGGGCAGCTATCAGGGGGACGGGGGAGGAGCGGCGACGACGCCGGCCTTCTCGGCCCGTTTCGGCGTGCTTCGGTGCCGTTCGGTGTCCATCTGGTGAGATTTCACCGTGATTCAGGAGGGCATCACCACGATTACCCCAGCCTCAACACGCCTATAACCGTGTCGAGGCACGGACAATCGTGGTGGTGTAGACGAGTCTGGATGATCATCGCCGCCAACAGCCCGACAAATCGGGGCGAAACGGGCACGCCAAGGCCGAGGCGTGCCCCCATCCTCCCCGTCCCCCTGATAGCTGCCCGTTCTTGGCCGCGAAGCCGCGGGTCAAGCGGTCCCGTCGGCGCGAAGCGCCTCCATAGTCCGCTCGAGGCGCGGTTTCGCGGCAAGAGAATGGGGCCAGCAGGGGGACGGGGAGCCCCAAAATGGGCGGCAGGGGGACGAGGAGCCCCCGGCCGACGTCACCGCCCCGGCGAACGCGAACCCGGCGACGGCATGATGGGGGTGTGTCTGTCGACCTGGCGCTGAGGTCCGTACCACGTGGACCGGACCACCGATGACGCGGATCGTGGCGGGCGCGGCGGGCGGCCGGCGGCTGTCCGTCCCGCCCGGGAGCCGCACCCGTCCGACGTCCGACCGCGTGCGTGAGGCGCTGTTCTCGTCGCTGGAGTCGGCCTTCGGCGGCGGGCTCGGCGGGCTGCGGGTGCTCGACCTCTACGCCGGCAGCGGCGCGCTCGGCCTGGAAGCGTTGTCGCGCGGTGCGGAGCACTGCCTGCTGGTCGAGTCCGACGCGCGCGCCGCGGCCGTGATCAGGGCGAACGTCAAGGCGGTGGGGCTGCCGGGCGCCGTCGTCGCCGCCTCGTCGGTCGAGCGGGCACTGGCCGCGCCGCCGGACGCGCCGTACGACCTCGTGCTGGCCGATCCGCCCTACGCGACGGTTGACGCCGAGCTGAGCGGGGTACTCGTCTCCCTGACGGCCGGCTGGCTCGCCCCTGATGCCCTGGTGGTCGTCGAGCGCGACCGCCGCAGCCCACCGGTGACCTGGCCCGACGGCATCACCGGAGGGCGGGAGCGGCGGTACGGGGAGACCGTGCTCTGGTACGGTCGCGCCCGGTGAAGTGACACAGGAGGACATGTGCGCCGCTGTCTGTGCCCAGGCTCGTTCGACCCGGTCACCAACGGTCACGTCGACGTCATCGAGCGGGCCGCGAGCCTGTTCGACGAGGTCGTCGTCGCCGTCGGGGTGCACGTGTCGAAGAAGGGCCTGTTCTCACTCGACGAGCGCATCGACATGCTCGAGAAGGCGTGTGCCCATCTGCCCTCGGTCCGCATCGAGAGTTTCGAGGGGCTCTTGGTCGATTTCGCCCGTCAACGCGATATCCCGGCTGTCGTAAAGGGGCTGCGGGCGGTCACCGACTTCGACTATGAACTACAGATGGCGCAGATGAACCACCGCCTGACGGGAGTGGAGACGTTGTTCGTGGCGACCAATCCCGACTACTCGTTCCTTTCGTCCTCTTTGGTGAAAGAGGTAGCGTCCTACGGCGGAGACGTCGCTGGACTGGTACCGGACGTGGTGCTCCAGCGGCTGCACGAGAGATTGGGACGCAGGTGACCCCGCTCCGGCGCACATGGGGGGAAGGTCATGGAAGTGCATGACAAGATCGCCGAGATCGTCGCGCTCGTCGACTCGGCCCGGACGATGCCGATGTCGTCCACCGCGATGGTGAACAAGCAGCAGTTGCTCATCCTGCTCGACGAGGTCCGCGAGGGCCTGCCGGCGAACCTGCAGGCGGCCGAGGCCGTCCTCGGGCAGCGCGAGGCCCTGCTGATCGAGGCGCGCGGCAACGCCGAGCGCATCCTGGCCAACGCCAAGGCCGAGCAGGCCCGCCTGGTGGCCGACCACGCCGTCACGCAGGCCGCCCGCGTCGAGGCCGAAGAGATCCTGCAGCAGGCGCGCGAGCAGGCCGAGAACATCCGCAACGACGCCGACGACTACGTCGACGCCAAGCTGGCCCGGCTGGAGATCTCGGCGGCGCGCATCGTCGAGACCGTCCGCGACGGCCGCGAGCAGTTGCGCCACCCCACGGCCTACGAGGAGCTCTCGCAGCGCCGCAACGGCCACCCCGTCGTCGTGCCGCAGCTCGACGGCGTCCAGGACGCCGTCGACGACTTCGCCGCCGGCTCCGACGGCAAGGCCGAGAGGTTCGGTGCCGACGCCGAGGAGCCCCGTCACGAGGGCCGCGACGCCCAGCCCGACAAGCTGGCGTCGGGTTTGGGCTAGCGGCCGGGGTCTAGTACCATTCATCGTCGGCCTCACGTCGAGGTCGAGATTGGCATGCCCTTACCAGCACGAGAGTTGACTACGCTGAGCACGCTCGATCCGCGCGCCCCGTTCGTACTCGCCACGCACGAGCTCGGACGTCGGCCAGGGTCGACCCAGCGGGTCTCCCTCACGGTTCCGGCGCCTGCCGATCTCGGACTGGGCGGAGTGGTCGGGGTGCCCGAAGGGGCCGGCATCGAGCTGAACCTGCGGCTCGAGTCGGTCATGGAGGGCGTGCTGGTGTCCGGCACCGTCCGGGCTCCGTACTCGGGCGAGTGCGTGCGGTGCCTGGAGCCCGTCGACGGCGAAGTCGTCGCCGAGGTCCAGGAACTGTACGTCTACCCGGAACGGGCCGACGACCCCGACACCGAGACCGACGAGGAAGAGCTGCGCGTCGAGGACGACCTCATCGACCTCGAACAACCGGTCCGGGACGCGGTGGTGCTCGCACTGCCGCAGTCGCCGGTCTGCCGTGCCGACTGCCCGGGCCTGTGCCCGGACTGCGGCGCCCGGCTGGCCGACGACCCGGGTCACGCGCACGACACCACCGATCCGCGGTGGGCGGCCCTGGCAGGGTTGTTCACCGACGACACGAACGAGACCGGCTCCAAGCGTGCCGGCCCGGAAGAAAAGAGTTAGCTGTGGCCGTCCCGAAGCGGAAGATGTCGCGCAGCAACACCCGCCACCGCCGTGCGCAGTGGAAGGCGAAGCTGCCGCAGATCCAGAAGCGCACCGTCAACGGGCGCACCACCTGGGTCGTCGCGCACCGCGCCACCGTGGTCGAGGACTCCCAGGGCACCCCGCTGTTCCTGGAGTACAACGGTCGCCAGGTCGGCGACGTCTGAGGGCTCGCGTAGGAGCCCCCTGGTGACGGCCGAGACCCCACCCCTGTCCGTGCTGGAGGGGCGTCTCGGCGTGCCCGTCGACCCCGAGCTGCTGCAGCTGGCGCTGACCCACCGCTCGTACGCGTACGAGAACGGCGGGCTGCCCACCAACGAGCGGCTGGAGTTCCTCGGCGACGCCGTGCTCGGCCTGGTCGTCACCGACGCGCTGTACCGGCTGCACCCCGACCTCTCCGAGGGGCAGCTGGCCAAACTGCGGGCCGCCGTGGTCAACATGCGCGCGCTCGCCTCCGTCGCCCGCGAGCTCGAGCTGGGCCGGTTCGTCCGGCTCGGCCGCGGCGAGGAGACCACCGGCGGCCGCGACAAGTCCTCCATTCTCGCCGACACCGTCGAGGCGCTGATCGGCGCCGTCTACCTCGACCGCGGCCTGGTCGAGACGTCCGCGCTGGTGCACCGGCTGGTCGACGACCTCATCGAGGCGTCGGCGCTGCTCGGCGCCGGGCTCGACTGGAAGACATCGCTGCAGGAGCTGACGTCGCGGCACGCGCTCGGCGTCCCCGAGTACCGCATCGCCGAGGACGGCCCCGACCACGCGAAGACTTTCACCGCCGACGTCGTGGTCAGCGGCGAGGTGCGCGGCACCGGCACCGGCCGCAGCAAGAAGGAGGCCGAGGCGCGCGCCGCGGAGCTGGCCTGGAAGGCGCTCAGCGCGGCCGCCGAGGCGGAGCAGGCCGCGGCCGAGAAGACCGCGGCCGAGCAGACCGCGGCCGAGCAGACGGCGGCCGAGAAGACCGCGGCCGAGCAGACGGCGGTCGAGGAGACCGCGGCCGAGCAGGCCGCCGACACCGGTGCCCGAACTACCTGAGGTCGAGGTCGTCCGCCGCGGCCTGGCCGCCCACGTCGTCGGCCGCGTCATCGACCACGTCGAGGTGGCGCACGTCCGCGCCGTCCGCCGCCATGTCGCCGGCCCCGCCGACTTCGCCGGCTCCCTGGTCAAGGCCGCCTTCACCGACGCCCGGCGGCGCGGCAAGTACCTCTGGCTGCCGCTGGACGACGGCGAGCGCGCCGTCGTCGGCCATCTCGGCATGAGCGGCCAGCTGCTGGTCCAGCCGGCCGCCGCGCCCGACGAGACCCATCTGCGGGTCCGGTTCGTCTTCGCCGACGGCGACCCCCAGCTGCGCTTCGTCGACCAGCGCACCTTCGGCGGGCTGGCGGTCGCCGGGCTGGGTCCCGACGGCGTCCCGGTCCCCATCGCGCACATCGCGCCGGACCCGCTGGACCCGGCGTTCGACGACGAGGCGTTCCGGCAGGCGCTGGTGCGCCGCCGCACGGGCATCAAGCGGGCGCTGCTGGACCAGTCGCTGATCTCCGGTGTCGGCAACATCTACGCCGACGAAGCGCTGTGGCGGGCGAGGCTGCACTACGCCCGCCCCACCGAGACGCTGCGCCGGCCCGAGGTCGCCCGGCTGCTGCAGGCCGTCCGCGAGGTCATGGCGGCCGCGCTGGCGCAGGGCGGCACGTCGTTCGACAGCCTCTACGTCAACGTCAACGGCGAGAGCGGGTACTTCGACCGGTCGCTGGACGCCTACGGTCAGGAGGGGCGTCCGTGCCGCCGCTGCGGCACGCCGATCCGGCGTGACCCGTTCATGAACCGGTCGTCATACACCTGCCCCCGCTGCCAGCGTCCTCCACGGCATGCTCGCTGGTGAGACGCGATGGCGAATCGCCGGAACGAGTTGACCGAGAGGCACGTCCGGTGAGATGCTGGTATGCGTTGCGGCCTGTGCGTCTATGGTCAGACGGGTGCCGCGTCACACACGAAAAGTGATCATCACATTCTCAGGCCTTCTGGAGGGCTTCGACAATGGCGAAGGCGCTGTTGGGTTATGTCGGGGGTACTGATCCAAGGCTCGCTACCGAGGTACAGCGCTTGCGCAGGCGGGTGACCGACCTCGAGGCGCAGGTGCTGCGGCTCCAGGTCGAGAACGACCAGCTTGCCGAGGCGGCGGTGGAGCACGGCCGGCTCGCCCTCGACGACACTCAGGTGCCGCAACCGGCCTTGACCTGAGGGTCGCGGTTGTAGGCTGGCCCCCTCAGCAGGGGAGTCGGTCTATTGCACCTGAAGAGCTTGACGTTACGGGGATTCAAGTCCTTCGCGTCGTCCACGACGCTACGCCTGGAACCGGGCATCACGTGTGTCGTCGGACCCAACGGCTCGGGTAAGTCGAACGTCGTCGACGCCCTGGCCTGGGTCATGGGCGAGCAGGGTGCCAAGAGCCTGCGTGGCGGCAAGATGGAGGACGTCATCTTCGCCGGTACCGCGGGCCGCCCCGCACTCGGCCGTGCCGAGGTCGTCCTCACCATCGACAACACCGACGGTGCGCTGCCCATCGAGTACTCCGAGGTCACCATCTCGCGGACGATGTTCCGCAACGGCGGCTCCGAGTACGCCATCAACGGCCAGGCGTGCCGCCTGCTGGACGTCCAGGAGCTGCTCTCCGACTCCGGCATCGGCCGCGAGATGCACGTCATCGTCGGCCAGGGCCAGCTCGACGCCGTCCTCTCCGCCACACCGGACGACCGCCGCGGGTTCGTCGAGGAGGCGGCCGGCGTCCTCAAGCACCGCAAGCGCAAGGAGAAGGCGCTGCGGAAGCTCGAGGCGATGCAGGCCAACCTCACCCGTGTGCAGGACCTCACCGCCGAGCTGCGTCGCCAGCTCGGGCCGCTGGGCCGGCAGGCCGAGCTGGCCCGCAAGGCCGCCACCATCCAGGCCGACCTGCGCGACTCCCGGCTGCGGGTGCTCGCCGACGAGCTGGTGCAGGCCAAGTCCAGCCTCGAGCAGGAGGTCGCCGACGAGACCGCGCTGAAGGCCCGGCAGGCCGAGCTGGCCCGCGAGCTCGAGCGGGCGCGCGCCGCGGAGTCCCGGCTGGAGGCCGAGGTCGCGCAGGTCGCGCCGCGGCTGGCTCAGGCCTCCGACGCGTGGTACCGGCTGTCCGGGCTGCGCGAGCGGGTCCGCGGCACGGCGTCGCTGGCCTCCGAGCGGGCCCGCCACCTGTCCGCCGCGGGCGAGGCGCCGAGGTCCGGCCGCGACCCCGACGAGCTGGAGCAGGAGGCCGCCGCCGTCCGCGAGCAGGAGGCCGAGCTCGAGGAGCAGATCGCCGCCGCCCGCGAGGCGCTCGACGACGCGCTCGAGACCCGCCGGGCCGCCGAGGAGGCGGCCGAGGCCGAGGAGCGCCGGCTGGCCGCCGCCGTCCGCGCCAACGCCGACCGCCG
>NZ_QUAL01000386.1 GCF_003579925.1 Jiangella rhizosphaerae
GATCATCGCTCAACAACGACTCACGCGACATGACCCCAACAATCGCGGCCCACACCGCCAATCTTTAGGAGACACGCCCTAGCCCCGCAGTTCGGCGACGACCGCGTCGCTGTACGGGGGCCAGGCCTCGGCCGCCCAGGAGCCGAAGTCGCGGTCGGCCAGCGCGATGCAGGCGGCCCCGAGGTCGGGGTCGACCCACAGGAACGTGCCGGCCTGGCCGAAGTGGCCGAACGTGCGCGGCGAGTTCGTCGCCCCCGTCCAGTGCGGCGACTTGCCGTCGCGGAGCTCGAAGCCGAGACCCCAGTCGTTGGGGCTCTGCATGCCGAACCCCGGCAGCACGCCCACCAGGCCGGGGAACCGCACCGTCGTCGCCTGCCGGACGGTGGACGGGTCGAGCAGGGTGGGCGCCTGCAGCTCGGCGACGAAGCGGACGAGGTCGGCGACGGTCGAGCTGGCGCCGGAGGCCGGCGACCCTTCGTAGACCGTCTCCGTCATGCCGAGCGGGGCGAGCAGGCCGTCGCGGACGTACTCGGCGAACGGGATGCCGGAGCGCTTCGCGACGTGGTCGGCGAGCTGCTCGAAGCCGGCGTTGGAGTAGAGCCGCCGCTTGCCCGGCGCCCAGGCCGCCTTGTGCTCGTCGAAGGCCAGGCCCGACGTGTGCGCCAGCAGGTGCGCGACGGTCGAGCCCTCGGGCCCGGCGGGGTCGTCGAGGTGGACCGCGCCCTCCTCGACGGCGATGAGCGCGGCGTACGCGGTGAGCGGCTTGGTCACCGAGGCCAGCCGGAAGAGCCGGTGCTGGTCGCCGTGCGCGCCGGCCACCGTGCCGTCGGCCCGCACGACCGCCGTCGCCGCGTGGCCGACCGGCCACTGCTCGATGATCCGCACGCTGTCCATGCGCCCGACCCTACGCGTCGCAGGCGGCCAGTGCGGGACCGCCCGCCGTCGCGGGGGCGGGCGTCAGCCGGCGCTCGTGCCGTCGCTCCTGGTCCCACGCGGTGACGGCGATGCCGAGCGCGACCAGCGCCAGCCCGGCGGCCAGCCAGACCGGTGCGACGAAGCCCCAGCCGGCCGAGATGGCGGCGCCGCCGATCCACGGGCCGAGCGTGTTGCCGACGTTGAACGCCGACGTGTTCACGGACGAGGCCAGCGTGGGCGCGTCGCCGGCGACCACGAACACCCGGGCGTTGAGCCCCGGCGCGATGGAGAAGCCGGCCACCCCGACGGCGAACACCGCGGCCACCGCGCCGGCCGTGCTGCCGGACACCAGCGCGAGCACCGTCATCGTGGTCGCCAGCGCGACCAGGCTGCCGACGATGTTGAGGAACAGCCCGCGGTCGGCGATGCGCCCGCCGACGGTGATGCCGACGAAGCTGCCCAGCCCGAACAGCGCCAGCACCAGGGGCACGTCGGCCTCGTCCAGCCCCGCGACGTCGGTGAGCAGCGGCGCGAAGTAGGAGAACGCGGCGAACATCGCCGCCTGGAACGTCGCCGTCGTCGCCAGCGCCAGCCAGATGCGCCGGCCGCGGAACACGCGGACCTCGTCGCGCACCCGCGGCGGCGCGGTGCTCGCCCCGGCGGCGCGCGGGACCATGACCGTCACCGCCGCCGCCGTGGCGACGCTCAGTGCGGCGACCGCCCAGAACGCCGCCCGCCAGCCCAGCTGCTGGCCGACCCACGTGCCCGCGGGCACGCCCAGCACGTTGGAGAGCGTCAGCCCGCCGACCAGCACGGCCAGGGCGCGCGCCGTCGCTCCGGCGGGGGAGATGCGCACGGTGACCACGGCCGCGACGGCCCAGAAGGCGCCCGTCGCCACCGCGGAGACGACCCGGGCGACCATGAGCACCTCGTACGACGGCGCCATCGCGCCCAGCACGTGCCCGGCCAGGAACACCGCCGACGCCGCGAGCAGCGTCGCCTTGCGCGGCAGCCGCAGCGTCGCGACCGCCATGACCGGTGCGCCGACCGTCATGCCGATGGCGAACGCGGAGATCAGCAGTCCCGCCTGCGGAATGCTGACGTCGAGGTCGGCGGCGATCTCGGGCAGCAGCCCGGCGATCATGAACTCGGTGGTGCCGAGGACGAAGATGCTCGCGCCGAGGACGTAGACGGCCGGCGGTACGCGCACGAGGGGACTCCCGGGGGTCAGAGACTGTCGATGAGGGCGTCGACGATGTGGGTGAGGCGGGTGCGGTCCTCGGCGACCCTGCCGACGACGTGGATGCCGGTGAGCGCCGCGTGCACCAGCCGGGCCAGCGCCTCGGCGTCGCGATCGGGCGCGATCTCGCCCGTGCGCTGGCCGCGCTCGATGAGCGCCTTCATGGTGGCGACGATGGCGTCGAAGTCGGTTCGCGTCAGGTCGGCGACCGCCTCGTCGGCGGCGCCCACCTCGACGGCGGCGTTCAGCGCCAGGCAGCCCCGGCGCGCCGGATCCGCCAGCTGGGCGTCGACGGCGCGGAGGAGGAAGCCGCGGATGACCTCGCGCACCGGACCGTCCTGCGCGAGCAGCTCGGCCTGCTCGGTGCGGGTGCGCTCTGCGTAGCGGCGCAGCGCCTGCTCGTAGAGCTCGCGCTTGCTCTTGTAGGTGTTGTAGAGGCTGCTGCGGGCCAGCCCGGTGCCGTGGCACAGGTCCTGCGTCGAGGTGGCCGCGTAGCCGCCCACCCAGAACACGTCCATCGCCGCCTCGACGACGTGCTCGGGATCGAACCCCCTGGGCCTGGCCATGCCCGCCACCGTACCGAGTTCTGTACCGACCTGTCCAGAACTCGCGCAGCGGTCGCGTCGTGCCTCGATGGGTGAGGGATCGGTGTAGGCCTGGCTACCCGGATCCCTCACCCATCAGCGGCCCCGAACGCCCAGGAGGTCAGCGGTCACCGGGTCAGGCCGCGGCGGACGAGCAGCGGCTCGATCTGCGGGTCGCGGCCGCGGAAGTTGCGGAACGCCTCCATCGCGTCGACGCTGCCGCCGCGCGAGAGCAGCTCCTTGCGGAAGTGGTCGCCGTTCGCGCGGACCAGGCCGCCGTTCTCCTTGAACCACTCGACGGTGTCGGCGTCGAGGACCTCGCTCCAGATGTAGGAGTAGTAGCCCGCGCTGTAGCCGCCGGCGAAGATGTGCGCGAAGTACGACGTCCGATAGCGCGGCGGCACGGCCTCGAGGGCGACGCCGGCCCGTTCCAGGGCGGCGGCCTCGAACGCGAGGGGGTCCTCGACGACGGTGCCCGGGGCGATCTCGTGCCAGGCGAGGTCGAGCAGCGTCGCCGCCAGGTACTCCGTCGTCGCGAAGCCCTCGCCCCAGATCTGGGAGTCGAGCAGCCGCTGCACCAGCTCCTGGGGGAGCGGCTCGCCGGTCTCGTGGTGGACGGCGTAGTTGGCCAGCACCTCGGGCCAGACCGCCCACATCTCGTTGACCTGCGACGGGAACTCGACGAAGTCGCGCAGCACGCTGGTGCCGGAGAACGTCGGGTACGTGACGTTCGAGAACAGGCCGTGCAGCGCGTGCCCGAACTCGTGGAACATGGTGTTGACCTCGTCGAACGTCAGCAGCGCGGGCTCGCCGGCCGGCGGCTTGACGATGTTGAGGTTGTTGATGACGACCGGCTTCGTGCCCAGCAGCGCGGACTGCTCGACGAACGAGTTCATCCAGGCGCCGCCGCGCTTGGAGTCGCGGGTGAAGAAGTCGCCGATGAACAGCCCGAGCCCGCTGCCGTCCTCGTCGAACACCTCGAAGACGCGGGCGTCGGGGTGGTAGGCCACGAGGTCGGGCCGCTCGGTGAACGACAGGCCGTACAGCTTGCCGGCGGCGTAGAAGACGCCGTCGCGCAGCACGCGGTCCAGCTCGAAGTACGGCCGCAGCTGCGCGGCGTCGATGTCGTAGGTCTGGCGCCGCACCTTGTCGGAGTAGTGCGCCCAGTCCCACGCGCGCAGCTCGAACTCGTCGCCGATGGCCTCCTGGAGCTTCGCCGCCTCGGCGTGCGCGTTGGCGACGGCGGCCGGCGTCAGCTTGCCGAGCATGTCGTGGACGGCGGCCGGGGTCTTCGCCGTCCGGTCCTCCAGCACGTACGTCGCGTGGTCGGGGTGCCCGAACAGCGCCGCCCGCTCCGCCCGCAGCGTCGCGATGCGCGCGGCGGTCTCGCGGGTGTCGTGCTCGTTGCCGTTGGCGCCGCGGCTCACCGACGCGCGGTGGATGCGCTCGCGCAGGCCGCGGTTGGTGAGCGACGTCAGCACCGGCTGGCCGCTGGGCAGTCCGAGCGTGAGGACGTACTTCCCCTCCAGGCCGCGCTCGCGGGCCGCCTCGGCCGCCGCCGTGACGGCGTCGGCGGACAGGCCGTCGAGCTGGGCGGCGTCGTCGACGACCACGGCCGAGGCGTTGGTGTCGGCCAGCAGCTTGTTCTGGAACGCCGTCTCGAGGGCGGACAGCTCCTCGTTGATCTCCCGCAGCCGCGCCTGCTGGTCGTCGGTCAGCGCGGCGCCGGCGCGGACGAACTCGAGGTGGTAGCGCTCCAGCAGCCGCCGCGACTCGGGATCGAGGTCACCGGCCGACGGCAGCAGCGCCTCGATCCGCGCGAACAGCCGGCCGTCGAGGTGGATGGCGTCGGAGTGCGCCGCGAGCTTCGGCGACACCTCACCCTGGATCTCCTGCACCTCGGGCGTGCTGTCCGACGAGGCCTGGTTGAAGAAGACCGCGGCGACCCGCTGCAGCAGCTGCCCGGACCGCTCGAGCGCGACGATCGTGTTCTCGAACGTCGGCGGCTCGGGGTTCGTGGCGATGGCCTCGACCTCGGCCAGCTGGTCGGACATGCCGCGCTCGAACGCCGGACGGTAGTGGGCGGTCTCGATGCGCTCGAACGGCGGCAGCCGGTAAGGCAGCTCGCTGATCGCGAAGAACGGGTTGTGTGCTTCCGCGCCGGGTGTCTGCATGGCCGCACGCTACCCGAGCAGCGCCGACGGTTCGCGCCCCGGCTCGTCCGTCAGCGGCACCGCCGCCGGCCGCGTGGTCGTCTCGGTGACGGCGACGGCGTGGCCCTCGCGCGCCGACCGCAGCACCGACTCCATGACGTCGAGGACGTGCAGGGCCAGGGCGCCGCTGGTTCTGACGTCGGCCACCGACGGCGCCGTCATGAGCTCGGCGACGCCGAGGCCGCGCCCACCGGTCCGGTAGCCGGCCGCGACCGGCAGCACCTCCCAGTCCGGCCCGCCGAGCCGGTGCAGCAGGACGTCGCCGTCGAACCGGTTGGGGTCGGGCACGACGAGCGAGCCGTCGGAGCCGTGCACCTCGATGCGCTCCGCCCGCGTGGCGACCGCGTCGAAGCTCATCGTGATGGTCGACAGCGCACCGGACGCGTGCGTGAGCACCCCGGTGACGTGGGTGGCGACGTCGACGGGGATCCGCTCGCCGGCTCGTGGGCCACGCCCGATGGTCCGGGTGTCGCGCGGCATGTTGCCGGCGCCCAGCACCGACGTCACCGGCCCGAGCAGCGTGACCAGCGCCGTCACGTAGTACGGGCCCATGTCCAGCAGCGGGCCGCCGCCGGCGGTGTAGTAGAAGTCCGGGTCCGGGTGCCAGCGCTCGTGCCCGGGGCAGGCGAAGGTCGCCGTCGCCGCCGTCGGCGTCCCGACGAGCCCGGCGTCGATCGCGTGCCGCGCCGTCTGGACACCGGTGCCCAGGACGGTGTCGGGTGCGGCGCCGACGCGGACCCCGGCCCGTTCGGCGGCCGCGAGGATCCGCCGTCCGTCGTCCACCGTCACCGCCAGCGGCTTCTCGTTGTAGACGGCCTTGCCCGCCTCGATGGCCGCCAGCGCCACCGGGGTGTGCCCGGCCGGGGGAGTGAGGTTGAGGACGACGTCGACGGCGGGGTCGGCCAGCAAGGTCGCGACGCCGACCGCCGGCACCCCGTCGAGGCCCGCCACGGCCGCCCGCGCCCGCGCCTCGTCCAGGTCGGCCACCGCGGCGATCCGGACGGTGCGCAGCTCGCGCAGCGTGGCCAGGTACTGCCCGGAGATCGCCCCGGCCCCGACGATCCCGACGCCCGCTACCGCTACTCCGGTCGTCGGGTCGTCCGGCGTCATCGACTCGCCCACAGCAGTCCTCTCTCGACGATGGTCCGCACATTCGGGTCGGCGAGCACGTCCGGCTGGTGACCCGGGGTGGCGACGAACACCCGGCCGGCACCCCACTCGCGGGTCCAGACCGCCGGGCAGCGAACCGGCCGGTGCCACGGCTGGTCCGGCCGCGCCGGGTGCGTCGTGGTCGCGAGTACGTCGCTGTACCCGTCGGTGAGCACCCAGTACTGCTCGGTCTCCAGTTCGAAGTCGGCCAGGCCGGCGACGATCGGGTGGCCCGCCCGCTCAGGCACGATCTCGATGCGATGCGGCAGATAGTTGTTCTCCTGGGCGCCCGGCACGCATTCGCCGGCCGGCCGGCTCGGGTGCGTCGCGAACTGGCCGCCGACGAGGTGCAGGTAGTCGGAGCTGGCCCGGAACGCGTCGACGATGCCGCCGTGCCAGCCGGCGAACCCGGTGCCGGCCCGCACCGCCGCCGTCAGCCCGGCCAGCTGCTCGGCCCCGATCTCGCCCATCGTCCAGCACTGGACCACGAGGTCGGTCCGCGCCATGGCCTCGGCGTCGGCGTAGGCGTCCAGCGAATCGGAGACCCGCACGTCGAGCCCGGCGTCGCGCAGGAACGGGATGAACAGCTCCGTCGACTCCACCGGCGCGTGCCCGTCCCAGCCGCCCCGGACGACCAGCGCGTTCCTCATCGTGCGCCTCCGTTCCCGGCGGCGAGGCGGTAGAACCGCCGCGCGGTGGCCGACCGCAGCTGTTCGGCGACCTCGGGCCCGTAGCCGTCGACGACCTCGACCAGCGCGGACCACACGGGGTCGAACCCGCCGGCCCGCTCGGCGATCGGCCAGTCGCTGCCCAGCATCAGCCGTTCCGGCCCGAACGTCTCGACGGCGTGGTCGATCCACGGCCGCAGGTCGGTGCCCGGCGGGGGATACAGGCCGGACACCTTCGCGTACACCCGCGGGTTCGCCGCGGCGGCGGCCAGCAGCTCGCGCCACGGCCCGGCGTCGCCGCCGAACGGCGGCTTGGCCAGGTGGTCGATGACGACACGCAGCTCGGGCAGCCGCTCGCTCAGCTCCAGCAGGACCTCCAGGTGCCGGGGCCGCGTCGCGACCAGGTCGAACGGCACGTCCGCGCGCTCGAGCACCCGCAGGCCCTCGACGACGGCCGGTCGCAGCAGCCAGTCGGGGTCGGGCCGGTCGTGGATGAGGTTGCGGATGCCCACGAAGCCCGGCCGCGCCCTCAGCTCGGCCAGCCGCTCCGCGGCCCGCGCGGGATCGTCCAGCGGCACGTACCCGACGATGCCGAGCACGGCCGGGAGCTCGGCGGCGACGGCGAACATCGCATCGGTGTCGTCGTCGCCGTCCGCGGACTGCACGAGCACCGTCCCGTCGATGCCGTGCCGTTCCAGGTGCGGGACGAGGTGCTCGGGGCCGTAGCGCCGGTGGATGACGGTGTCGGCCGGGTCCATCCACGGGTACGCGACGGCGGCCGGATCCCAGAAGTGCTGATGCGCGTCGATCAGAAGCATGCGGCTCCTCGTCGGCGTTGGTGGCGTCGCCGGCAGGCTACCCGCCGCCGGCCCGGCTACAGTGACCCCGCCGGCCTGCGGACCGCCGGCGCGAGGAGGGGCAGTGGACACCACATCCCGCACGGCGCAGCACGCCACGCACGTGCTCGAGCTCGGCACCACCCGCGCGGTCGTCTCCGAGTACGCCGCCGCGCTGCGGTCACTGACGGTCGGCGGCACGGAGCTGATCGAGCCGCACGTCACCGACGGCCCGCCGCCGCTGGCCGCCGGCGCCGTCCTCGTCCCCTGGCCCAACCGCGTGGACGGCGGGCGCTGGCCGCTCAACGGCGTCGAGCAGCAGCTCGAGGTCACCGAGCCGGCCTCCGGTCACGCGGTGCACGGACTGCTCCTGCGCACCCGGTACGGCCGCGGCTCGGGCACCGCCGCGTCGGTCACGCTGGCCGCCCCGGTCGCGCCGCAGCCGGGCTACCCGTTCACGCTCGAGACCTCCGTCGAGTACGAGCTCACGCCCGACGGCGTCGTCGTGCGGCACCGCGTCCGCAACGCCGGCGCCGATCCCGCCCCGGTCGCGTTGGGCATCCACCCGTACCTGCGCATCGGCGACGTCCCGGTCCGCGACCTCACGCTCACCGTCCCCGCCGGACGCGCGTTCCGCATCGACGACCGCAGCATCCCCACCGGCACGTTCGACGTCACCGGCACCGACCACGACCTGCGTGGCGGCGTCCGCGTCGGCGACGGCCCCGGGCACGCCTGCCTCACCGACCTCGCCGTCAGCGGCGGCGTCGTGACCACCTCGCTGCGCGCCCCGGACGGCCGCACGGTCGAGCTGTGGCAGGAGCCGGCGTTCGCCTACGTGCAGCTGTGGGTCACCGACTACTTCCCGGGCCCGGACGGACCGGCCGACGCCATCGCCGTCGAGCCGATGACGGCGCCGCCGAACGCGCTGCGCACCGGCGAGGCGCTGCGCTGGCTGCTGCCCGACGAGTCGTGGACGCTGACCTGGGGCCTGCGTCTCACCGGGATAGGTTGAGGTCATGAGCGCTGCGGCCGACGAGGAACGCGACGGCGTCCCGCTGACCCACCTCGACCAGCCGCTGTCCGACGGCGACGACGCCACCAAGCGCGACCTCGTCGACTACCTCGACGCCGTGCACGAGCGCATGCTGCCCGGACTGGCCGGCCGGCCGCTGTCGGTGGTCCGGGTCCGGCCCGGCCAGCCCGGCTTCATGCAGAAGAACGTGCCCAAGTACGCGCCGTCCTGGATCCCCACCGTCAAGCTGTGGGCGCAGGCGTCCAAGCGCGAGGTGTCGTACGCGCTGTGCAACGACCGCCGCACGCTGCTGTGGTTCGCCAACCAGCGCGCCGTCGAGTACCACCCGGCCTTGGTGCTGGCCGACCGGTGGGACGTGCCGACGCACCTCATCATGGACATCGACCCGCCCGAGGGCGAGCCGTTCGCCGTCGCCGCGGCCGCCGCCCACCTCGTCCGCCGGGCGCTGGAGAACGACGGCCTCGCCGGCGCGGTGAAGACCAGCGGCTCGAAGGGCGTGCACATCTTCGTCCCGCTGGAGCCGCGGTCGCACGAGGACGTCGCCGCCGCGACCCGCGCGCTGGCCGCGCGCGCCGAGCGGCTGGACCCGTCGCTGGCCACCACCGCCTACATCAAGGAGGACCGCGGCGGGAAGGTGTTCCTCGACTCCACCCGGTCCGGCGGCGCCACCGTCGTCGCCGCGTACAGCCCGCGGCTGCGGCCGGGCCTGCCGGTGTCCTTCCCGGTCGCCTGGGACGACCTCGACTCCGTCACACCGCGCGACTTCACCGTCCACACCGTCCCCGGCCTCCTCGGCGACGCCGACCCCTGGGCGGCGGCCATGCCGAAACCCCAGCGGCTGCCCGCCGACCTCGTCGAGGAAGGCCACACCATCCCGGTCGCCAGGGTCGCCGCCATGCACGAGGGCAAGCGACGCGCCCGGGAACGCGAGCGATAGCGGCCGGTCAGCCGCGTGCTAGGGTCTGCGGCGGTTGAACAGCGGTGTCCCGGACGTGGGGACGACCACCGCGGCAACTCGGGACCGGTCGACGTGGCCGGGCCCGGCAACCCACGAAGAGGAGCAACACAGCATGCCCCAGGGCACCGTCAAGTGGTTCAACGGCGAGAAGGGCTTCGGCTTCATCGAGCAGGACGGCGGCGGCGCGGACGTCTTCGTCCACTACTCCGCCATCAACGCCAACGGCTTCCGCACGCTCGAGGACAACGCGCGGGTCGAGTTCGACATCACGCAGGGCCAGAAGGGCCCGCAGGCCGAGAACGTCCGCACCATCTGAGCGGCGAGTATCGACGGCGGCCGCACCCGGCACCGGGTGCGGCC
>NZ_QUAL01000387.1 GCF_003579925.1 Jiangella rhizosphaerae
CGTGCACCTCGACGCCCGCGCCCGGGAGGACGTCGTCGCGCAGGGTGTGGACGAGGTCCTCCGTCGCGGCGTCCTGCGGGCCGGTCGTGGGGAGGACGGTGAACAGGGCGGCGTCGCCGGCCTCGTTGACGGCCGCGGGCATGACGGCGGCGACGCCCGGCGTGGCGGCGACGGCCTCGCCCAGCGCCGGCAGCGCGTCGGCGTCGCCCGGCGACTCCAGGTCCGCCACGAGCAGTAGCGGCCCGTTGGCGCCGGCGCCGAAGCCCTCGGACAGCAGGTCGTAGGCCTGCCTCGACGAGCGGTCCTCCTGGTTGTTGCCCGCGTCGGGGAAGCCGAACCGGACGCCGAGGAACGGCGCCGCCAGCGCCAGCAGCAGGCCGACGCCGACCACCGTCGCGACGATGCTGTGCCGGTCGACCAGCCGGCCCCAGCGCAGCCAGGTCCGCGACGGCTCGACGTGCCCGCCCGCGGCGAGCTGCGCCGGCGCCGTCCGCCGGCGGCCCAGCGGCAGTCGCAGCCGGTCGACCCAGCGGCCGAAGAAGCCCAGCAGCGCGGGGAACAGCGTCGCGGCCGCCGCCATGACGACGAGGACGGCCACGATCGTCACCAGGGCCGCGCCCTGCATGAACGACAGGCCCATCGCGAACAGGCCGAGCATGCTCACCATGACGGTGCTGCCGGCGACCATGACGGCGCGGCCGGCGGTGTCCAGGGTGGCGACGGTGGCCCGCTCGGGGTCGAGGCCGGCGGCCCGCCACTCGCGGAACCGCGTGACCATGAGCAGGACGTAGTCGATGCCCAGCGCGATGCCCATCATCGTCGCCAGCGCCGTCGACCAGTCGGGGACGTCGACCACCGCGGCGACCAGCCCGGTGAGCAGGCCGCTCAGCGCCAGCCCGCCGGCCGCGACGACGAGCGGGAGCCCGGCGGCGACCACCGTCCCGAACGTGATCAGCAGGATCACCGCGGCGGCCGCCATGCCGATCGCCTCGGAGCCGATCTCGCCCTGTTCGGCCAGCGCGACGGTCTGCCCGCCGAGGGCGATCTCCAGGCCGGGCCGCTCGGCGGCGTCGGCCAGCGCCATCAGCTCCTCGGTCTCCTCGACCGGCATGTCGTCGGGCAGGACGACGTCGAGGTTGACGGTCGCGACGAGGATGTCGCCGTCCTGGCTGATGCCGCCCGGCGTCGTGTAGGGGTCGTCGACGGCGACGACGTGCGGCTGGGCGCGCAGCTCGTCGAGCAGCGCGGCCACGTCGGCCTGGACCTGCGGATCGGCCACGCCGCCCTCGGCCCGCACGACGACGTCGATGGTGTCGCCGGACTGCGCCGGGAAGCGCTCCTCCAGCAGGTCCTGCGCCTGCCGCGAGTCGGAGCCCGGCGCGGAGTAGTCCGCGGTGAAGTCGCCCGCGAACGCCGCGGACAGCCCGAACGCGGCCGCGACGGCCAGCACCCAGGCGGCGATCACGCGGCCGCGGCGGCGGTAGGAGACGCCGGCCAGCCGGCCCAGCACGCCAGGTCGTGGGGGAGCGGCGGCGGGCCGCTCGTCGTCGGTGGTGGTCGACTTGCTCATCGTCCTGCCCCTCGAATGCGTTACGTGACGTAGCGTTATGACCGTTACTAGTCATAACAAACACGAGGCGGGTAAACTTGTCAAGAGGGTTCACGTCTGTGACGATGCTTCACGCATTGCCGCCATCAGGACGAACACGAGGAGGTGGGCACAGTGGTGGGCCAGATCACCGAGACCGGCGACCAGCCGGAGCGGCCGCCGTCCCGGCGAGAACGCGCTCGCGCGGCGACCATCGAGGAGATCAAGCAGACCGCGATGGGCCTGATGCGCGAGCAGGGCACCACCGACTTCCGGTTCTCCGACATCGCGCGCCTCATGGGCATGACCGCGCCGGCGCTGTACCGCTACTTCGCCGACCGCGACGAGCTGCTCACCGCGCTCATCGTCGACGCCTACGACGACCTCGGCCAGGCCGTCGCCGAGGCCCGCGACCAGGTGCCCGTCGACGATCCCGGCGCCCGCTTCGCCGCCGTCGCGCAGTCGTACCGCCGCTGGGCGCGCGACGAGCCGCAGCGCTTCGCGCTGATCCTCGGCCTCCCCGTCCCCGGCTACCACGCCCCCGAGGAGGGCCCGACGACGGAGGCCGCGCGACGCGCGATGGCCCAGCTCAAGGCCCTGTTCTACGAGGCGGCCCAGGCCGGCGTCCTGCGCCGCCCCATGCTCCCCGACGACGACGGCACCGTCGCGCGGCTGCTCGCGGAGCACCACGAGCCGAAGGAGCTGCCCATCGATGGCCCGCCGGTGCCGCCGGAGACGTTCCAGGCGATGCTGCACTGCTGGGCGAGCATGCACGGCTTCGCCAGCCTCGAGGCCTACGGCCACCTCGACTGGCTGCCCGGTGAACTGCGCGACGCGGTCTTCGAGTCCAGCATCCGCCTGGTGGCCAAGGTCGCCGGCCTGCCCGAGCCGTCCTCCCGCCCCGCGGGGTGACGGTCAGGCCGCAACCGCGTCGCGCCAGGCGACGCCGGCGGCGACCAGCGCCCGGGCGCGCAGCAGCTCGCGAGGCGATCGCCAGCCCAGCACGCCGACGACCCGCTCGCCCCGCCCGTAGACCGCGACGAACCGCCGGTCGTCCGGCGACCCGCTGATCACCGCGAACCGGTCGGCGCCGGCGGTCCGGCCGTAGGCCTGGATCTTGGTGTCGTACTGGTCGCTCCAGACGTACGGCACCGGTTCGTAGGGCCCGCCCGCGCCGAGCATGGCGCGCGCCGCCGCCATGGCCTGCTCGGTGGCGTTGGTCCGGTGCTCGACCCGCACGCTGGTGCCGTAGCCGCGATGGAACCACCGGGCGACGTCGCCGGCGGCGAACACGTCCGGAGCGGCCCGGCACTGCGCGTCGCAGCCGACGCCGTCGGTCAGATCGAGCCCGCTGCCGTCGAGCCAGGCGGTGGCCGGTGTGGCGCCGATCGCCACCAGCACGCAGGTGGTGCGCAGCGCCGTGCCGTCGCCGAGGCGTACGCCGGTCACGTGGTCGCCGTCGTCCTCGACGGCCCGCACCGTGGCACCCAGGCGCAGGTCGACGTCGTGCTCGGCGTGCAGCCCGGCGAGCAGCCGCGCGACGTCCGGCCCGACCTGGCGCTGCATCGGCGCCGGCGCCGGATCGACGAGCGTGACGGGAACGCCCAGGCCCCGCAGCGTCGCGGCCGCCTCCGCTCCCAGGAAGCCGGCGCCGATGACCACCACGCGCCGCGCGCTCAGCGCCGCCTCCCTGAAGGCGACCGCGTCGTCGACGGTGCGCAGGACGTGGACGCCGCGCAGCCCTTCCGTCCCCGGCCAGGTGCGCGGGCGCACGCCGGTGGCGATCAGCAGCCGGTCGTAGCCCAGGTCGGCGCCGTCGACGCGCACCGTGCGGCCGGCCACGTCGAGGGCCGTGGCCGCGGTGCCGAGGCGGCAGTCGATCCCCAGCTCGTCGTAGCGGTGGTGGGGCAGCAGCTCGAGCCGCTGCGCCTCCCACGCGCCGGAGAGCAGCTGTTTCGACAGCGGCGGCCGGTCGTAGCCGGCGTGGGGTTCGGCGCCGATGACGGTGACGTCGCCGTCGAAACCGTCGGCGCGCAGCGACTCCGCAGCCGTCAGCCCGGCCGCCGACGCGCCGACGACGACGATGCGCCGCGGTGGTGGCGTCACGCCTCCACCACGATCGCGCGCGCCGGGCAGAGGCGGGCGGCGAGCTGGACGTCGTCGGCCAGGCCGGCCGGGGGATCGGGGTCGAGCAGGACGGCGAGCCCGTCGTCGTCCTGGTCGAAGACGTCGGGGGCGGCCATGACGCACTGCCCGCCGCCGACGCAGCGGTCGATCTCGACGGTGATCTTCACGACTGCTCCTCCCAGGTCACCGGCAGGGCGGTGAGGCTCAGGAACGCGTACTCCTTGACCGACAGCGACTCGGGATCCGTGGCCAGGCGCAGCGAGGGGATGCGCCGGAAGATCGTCTCGATGACGGTCTGGAGCTCGACCCGGGCCAGCGGCTGGCCGAGGCACTGGTGCACGCCGTAGCCGAAGGCGACGTGGTGCCGCGCCTCGCGATGCAGGTCGAACCGGGCGGCGTCGGCGAACGCGGCGTCGTCGCGGTTCGCCCCCGCGACCGCGGTGATGACGCCGTCACCGGCCTCGATGACGTGACCGCCGATCTCGATCCGCTCCGTCGCCACGCGCGTCGGCGAGATGTGGAAGATGCTGATGTAGCGCAGCAGCTCCTCGACGGCGTTGGGCACCAGCGACGGGTCGGCCCGCAGCTCGCGCAGCTGCTCCGGGTGGCGCAGCAGGGTGGCGATGCTCATCGCGATCATGTTGGCCGTCGTCTCGTGGCCGGCCGTGATGAGCAGCCGGACGGCCGCGACCAGCTCCTCGCGGCTGACGGTGTCGCCGCCGAGCTGGTCGGCGACGAGCTCGCTGACGAGGTCGTCGGCGGGCTCGCGCTGCTTGCGGGTGATCAGCGCGTCGGCGTAGGCGAGCATCTCCTCGGTCGCCCGCAGGACGTCCTCGGGTGACGTCGTCAACGTGTTGCGGCGGTGGTCGAGCGCCTGGAAGCGATGCCGGTCCTCGAACGGCATCCCCAGCACCCGGCAGATCGTGCGGGCCGGGACCTCCAGTGCCAGCGCCGGGACGAGGTCGACGGGCGGCGGCGTGGCCATGATGTCGTCGACGAGCTCGTCGACGATGCGCTGAACCATCGGTCGGAGGGCCTCGATGCGCTTGATCGCGAAGTACTTGGTGAACACCCGGCGCAGCCGGCCGTGCTCGGGCGGGTCCATCGTGACGAAGGTGCGGCCGGACCGCTCCAGCGCCTCGCGGCCGGCGGTCGGGAACGGGAAGCCCGGATGGCCGCGGTCGGCGCTGATCCGCGGATCGGACAGCAGCGACCGCACCTCGTCGTAGCCGGTGACCAGCCACGCCGTCCGGCCGTCCCACAGCCGCACCCGCGCCAGGCCGCCGGCGTCGCGGACGGCGGCGTATCCCTCGGGCGGGTCGAACGGCGTCGGCCGCGTCATCGGGAACGCGGGCAGCGCCTCGGAGGTCTGGGTCACGATGTCACCTCGCTGGTCGGTTCGGTGCGCGTGGCGGGGTTCAGGACGGGCGGGCGGACGCCGCGCTGGACGAAGTCGAGCGCGATGCGGGCCGCCGACGTGCCGAGCTGCTCCTCCGAGCCCTGCGAGTACCAGGCGACGTGCGGCGTGACGACGACGTCGTCCCGGTCGAGCAGGGCGGCGTGCCGGGCGACGTCGTGCTCGTGCTCGAGGACGTCCAGGCCGGCCGCCCGGACGGTGCCGGCGTCGAGCGCCTCGGTGAGCGCGGCGGTGTCGACGAGGCCGCCGCGAGCGGTGTTCACGACGACCGGTGCGCGGCGCATCCGCGCGAACGCGGCGCGGTCGAGCAGGTGGTGGGTGTCCGCGGTCAGCGGCGCGTGCAGGCTGATGACGTCGCTGGTGGCCAGCAGTTCGTCGAGCGAGACGGGCAGGACGCCCGCGCGGTCGAAGGACTCGCGGGCGATGAACGGGTCGTGGGCGGCGACGGTCATCCCCAGCGCCCGCGCGCGCTCGGCCGTCGCCGTGCCGATGCGGCCCAGGCCGACGATTCCGAGGCGGCGGCCGCGCAGGCGCATGACGGGCGGGCGGTCGACGCGGACCCAGTCGGTGCGCGTGGACGCCTGGAAGTGCGCGAGCCGGCGGACCGCCGCGAGCATCAGCAGGACGGCGTGGTCGGCCACCTCGTCGGTCGCGTAGTCGGGGACGTTGGTGACCGCGACGCCGAGGCCGGTCGCCGCGTCCAGGTCGATCCGGTCGGTGCCGACGCCGGCGCGCACGACCAGGCGGAGGCGGGGCAGCGCCGACAGCAGCCTGCGCGAGACCTCCGCGCCGCCGACGATCAGCGCTTCGGCGCCGGCCGCCCGGGCGAGACCGGCCGCGTCCGGCTGGTCCGGCAGCAGGACGTACGGCACCCCGGCGCGGTCGAGGGTCTCCAGTGCGGCGGGGAGGAACGGCGAGGCGGCCGCCCAGACGGCGATCGCCCGTCCGCCGTCCCCACGCGTGGCATGCCGTTCCATGAGCGAAACCTAGTGTCGCCTCCTGAGGCCGTCAAGTGCGCGTCGAGAGGTGGGCCCGCCTGGTGAACGCCTCGCCCGGCGCGGAACCGCGGACGTCGGGCGACATGGAACGCTGTGCGACATCGTGCGCCGCAAGGTCATCGGCCGCCGGGCCACCCGGGCCGGGGCCGGGGCCCGCCGTCGTCGTGCCAGGAATCTCAGCAGCAGCGCGTACCCTAGTGCGACGTGGCAGCACGTGACGTAGACGCCGAGATCGCGGAACTCTCGCAGACCCTGGCCAGCATCGAGAACGTCCTCGAGCCGGAGAAGATGCGCGAGCGCATCACCGACCTCGAGGCGCATGCGGCCGCTCCGGACCTGTGGGACGACGTCGAGCAGGCGCAGCAGGTCACCAGCCAGCTGTCGTACCTGCAGGCCGAGCTGCGCAAGGTCACCGAGCTGCGCCAGCGCATCGAGGACCTCCCGGTCATGGTCGAGCTGGGCCGCGACGAGGGCGACGCCGACGCGATGGCCGAGGTCGAGCGCGAGATCGACGACCTCCGCAAGGTGATCTCCGACCTCGAGATCCGCACGCTGCTGTCCGGCGAGTACGACGAGCGCGAGGCGGTCGTCACCATCCGGGCCGGCGCCGGCGGCGTCGACGCCGCGGACTTCGCCGAGATGCTGCTGCGCATGTACCTGCGCTGGGCCGAGCGGCACGGCTACAAGACCGAGGTCCTCGACACCTCCTACGCCGAGGAGGCCGGCCTGAAGTCGGCGACGTTCGAGGTCAAGGCGCCGTTCGCGTACGGGACGCTGTCCGTCGAGGCGGGCACGCACCGCCTGGTGCGCATCTCGCCGTTCGACAACCAGGGCCGCCGGCAGACGTCGTTCGCGGCGGTCGAGGTGATTCCGCTGATCGAGACCACCGACCACATCGACATCCCCGAGACCGACATCCGCATCGACGTGTTCCGGTCGTCCGGCCCGGGCGGGCAGAGCGTCAACACCACCGACTCCGCCGTCCGCATCACCCACCTGCCGACCGGCCTCGTCGTGTCGATGCAGAACGAGAAGTCGCAGATCCAGAACCGCGCCGCCGCCATGCGCGTCCTGCAGTCCCGGCTGCTGCTGCTGCGCCGCGAAGAGGAGCAGGCGCAGAAGAAGGAGCTGGCCGGCGACGTCAAGGCGTCGTGGGGCGACCAGATGCGCTCGTACGTCCTGCACCCGTACCAGATGGTGAAGGACCTGCGCACCGAGCACGAGGTCGGCAACCCGCAGGCGGTGTTCGACGGCCAGATCGACGACTTCCTCGAGGCCGGCATCCGCTGGCGCAAGCAGCAGGAGCAGGCCGAGGCGCAGTGAGTCTCCTGCTGCCCTACGGGAACCTTCGTGGCGCCACGCCGCGTTGGTTCTCCCAGCGTGCGGTCACTTCCGGACGTACACTCACAGACGAGCTTCAGGCGGTCAGTGCCATCGCGGGAGCGTCTGACATCCACATCGGCGAGGCATCGTGATCCTTTTCGACAACGTCAGCAAGCTGTATCCGACGCAGAACCAGGCAGCGCTGGACAGCCTGTCCCTCGAGATCGAGAAGGGCGAGTTCGTCTTCCTCGTCGGGCCGTCCGGCTCGGGCAAGTCGACCTTCCTGCGGCTGACGCTGCGCGAGGAGAAGCCGACGGCGGGCCGCATCCGCGTCGCCGGCAAGGACCTCCACCGGCTGTCGAACTGGAAGGTCCCCCACCTGCGCCGCCGCATCGGCACCGTGTTCCAGGACTTCCGGCTGCTGCCGAACAAGACGGTGTTCGAGAACATCGCCTTCGCGCTGCAGGTCATCGGCAAGCCGCGGCGCCAGATCAACCGCGACGTCCCCGCCGTCCTCGAGCTCGTCGGGCTCGACGGCAAGGAGGACCGCCTGCCCGACCAGCTCTCCGGTGGTGAGCAGCAGCGGGTCGCGGTCGCGCGGGCCTTCGTCAACCGGCCGCTGATCCTGCTGGCCGACGAGCCCACCGGTAACCTCGACCCCGGCACCAGCGTCGGCATCATGAAGCTGCTCGACCGCATCAACCGCACCGGCACCACGGTGGTCATGGCCACCCACGACCAGTCGATCGTCGACCAGATGCGCAAGCGCGTCATCGAGCTCGAGCACGGCAAGCTGGTCCGCGACCAGTCGCGCGGCGTCTACGGCTACACCCGCTGACGCCGCCCTTCGTCCCGACCCGCCGACCCGGAAGAAACCATGCGCTTCCAGTACGTCCTGTCCGAGATCACGACCGGCCTGCGCCGCAACCTCACGATGACCATCGCGCTGGTCATCGTGGTCGCCATCTCCATCGCGATGCTCGGCGCCGGGCTGTTGATCCGGTCACAGGCCGACACCACGAAGGGCTACTGGTACGAC
Organism: Jiangella rhizosphaerae; assembly: GCF_003579925.1. Taxonomy (GTDB): domain Bacteria; phylum Actinomycetota; class Actinomycetes; order Jiangellales; family Jiangellaceae; genus Jiangella; species Jiangella rhizosphaerae. The sequence continues at coordinate 8,493 of NZ_QUAL01000387.1, forward strand.
CGCATCGAGATCTCGGTGTTCATGTGCAACGAGTACTCGACGGGCGCCGGCTGCGCCGACGGCGCCGTCACCGACGCGCAGCGCGACGTCATCCGTCAGACGCTCGAGTCGCACCCCGAGGTCGACGAGGTCTTCTACGAGAACCAGGAGCAGGCGTTCGAGCGGTTCAGCGAGCAGTTCGACGACTCCGACATCGGCGGCATCATCACGCCCGACCAGCTCCCCGAGTCCTTCCGGGTCGCCCTGCAGGACCCCGAGGAGTACGACGGCGTCGTCTCGGCGGTGTCCGGCCTGCCGGGCGTGCAGGAGGTCACCGACCAGCGGCAGCTGCTCGAACCGCTGTTCCGGACGCTCGACGGCTTCCAGCTGGTCGCGTTCGCCATCACCGTCATCCAGATCGTCGCGGCCGTCCTGCTGATCGGTAACACCATCCGGCTGGCCGCGTTCAACCGACGTCGCGAGACCGGCATCATGCGCCTGGTCGGTGCGTCGAACTTCTACATCCAGCTGCCGTTCATCCTCGAGGCGGCCATCGCCGGCCTGCTCGGCTCGGTCCTCGGCGTCATCGCCCTGTTCGCGGGCGTGGAGCTCATCGTCGGCCGGTTCATCGCGCCCAACCTCCAGTTCACGTCGTGGGTCGACAGCGCCGACGTCTGGGCGGCGACCCCGTGGCTGCTGGTGGCCGGCGTGCTCTTCTCGATGCTGGCGTCCTTCATCACGCTGCGCCGCTACCTGCGCGTCTAGCCGGCGATCCCATGATCATCAACCTTTTGTGCTGCGCCGACGACACAAAAGGTTGATGATCATGGGCGCCTGCACGCCGCCCAGCCACCTCCGATGCTCTCGGCGATTCGTGCCACTTGCCCTTCTTGTGCGCTCGCCTGCGGAAATGACAGCGATGTAGTTATCCCGGGCTCCTTCGCGGCCAGAGTGAATGGTGTTACGGTCGTGCACGAGTGGTGCGAGGGAGGCCGCTGTGAAGGCTGTGACAACAGAGACGTCGTGGGCACGACGGCTGACGGTGATCGTCGTCACCGTCGGCGTCCTCTGTACCGGCCTGAGTCAGGCGTGGGCCACGTCCGACGCCGAGGAGCGTCTGAAGGACGCCCAGAACAGCCTCGAGCACGCCCAGGACGAGCTCGCCCACTCCACGCAGGCGCTTGCCGACGCCACGGCGGCGTATCAGGCGGCGATGGCGCGGCTGCCGGCGGCGGAGGCGACCCTGGCGACCGCCCAGCAGGGGCTGGCCGCGGCGGAGCACGAGCTCGAGGTGGCGCGCGGCGAGGTCGCCGCGGCGCGGGCGGCGGACGAGGCGGCCGCGCAGAAGCTCGCCGAGGCCGAGCGGAAGGTCGCCGACCAGATCGCCAAGATCGACGACGTCACCGAGCGGATCGACGGGAAGCGCGCGTCGATCAGCCAGGTCGCCGTCGAGGCGTACACCCGCGGCGTCGGCGCCGACCTCGCCAGCCTCACCATTCTCATGCAGGCCGACACCATGGACGAGCTTGCCGCGCGCGCGGCGGCGTCGACGTCGGTGCTGACCGCCGAGAACAGCATCATGTCCGCCCTCAAGGACGACCGCGCCGAGCTGGCCAACGAGCGGGTCGTGCTCGAGGACCTGGAGGCCGCGGCCGAGGTGGCGCGTCAGGAGGCCGCCGCGACGCTGCAGGCCACCGAGCAGCGTGAGCGGGAGGCCGAGGCGGCCCGGGCGGCGGCGCAGGCCGCCAGCGACGCCGCGGCGGCGGCGAAGGCCGAGGTCGACCAGCTGGTCGCGGCCCGCGAC
>NZ_QUAL01000390.1 GCF_003579925.1 Jiangella rhizosphaerae
GGGCGGGCCCGCGGGCCGCGCGGCCCCTGGGCGCAGCTGCGCATCCGCCGCCGCCGGCCGCTGCCCGACGCGCCCGAGCGGGTCTGACCCCGGCTCGGTCGGTGGGCTGGGCTCCCCGTCCCCCTGCTGCCCCATTCTCTTGCCGCGAACGTGCGCGTCAAGCGGACTATGGGGCGCTACGCGCGACGATGACCGCTTGACTCACCCGTCCGCGGCTAAGAACGGGCAGCTATCAGGGGACGGGGAGGATGTGGGCACGCCTCACGCTTGTCCTGCCCGTTTCGCGTGCTTTGTCGGAGTGTGGACAGCGATGATCATCGGCGATCGCCTACATCACGAGGATTACCTGAGCATCACCATGACTGTAGGGGTGTTGTCGCTGGGGTAATCCTCGTGATGGCTCCCGAATCGCGGTGAAATCTCACCTGGTGGACGCCCCACGACACCAACGCCACACCGTAACGGGACCAACGCCCCGGGCAGCCGTCGCCACACTCCCCCGTCCCCCTGATCGCTGCCCGTTCTGAGCCGCGGGCGCGCGGGTCAAGTCCAAGCGCCCCAACCACAGCGAAGCCCAACAACAACGCGCGCGGACTTGAGGCGCGCGCCCGCGGCCAAGACAATCGGGCAGCAGGGGGACGGGGCCCACCTCAGGAGGGAGCCCACCGAGTATCCTGGAGTTACCAGTCGGTAACCAACGGTCGAAGGAGCCCGCCATGCCCGAGGCAGTCATCGTCGCCACCGCGCGGTCGCCCATCGGGCGGGCGTACAAGGGGTCGCTGGTCGACGTGCGGCCCGACGACCTCGCCGTCACGACGATCCGGGCGGCGCTCGACCAGATCCCGGCCCTCGACCCCGCCACCATCGACGACCTCTACGTCGGCTGCGCCGAGCCGCGCGACGAGCAGGGCGGCAACGTCGCCCGGCGCATCGCCGTCCAGCTCGGGCTGGACGCGCTACCGGCGGCGACGATCAACCGGTTCTGCGCCTCGTCGGTGCAGACGGCGCGCATGGCGTTCCACGCGATCAAGGCCGGCGAGGGCGACGTGTTCGTGTCCGCCGGCGTCGAGTGCGTCTCGCGTTACGTCGGCTTCGGCGGCGCCGGCGTCGACCCCGTCGAGACCCAGAATCCGCTGTTCGCCGACGCCCAGGCGCGCACGGCGAAGTACGCCGAGACGAACGAGACGTGGCACGACCCGCGCGCCGACGGGCAGGTGCCCGACATCTACATCCAGATGGGCCAGACGGCCGAGAACGTCGCCACGTACGCCGGCGTCACCCGCGCCGACCAGGACGAGTTCGCCGTCCTCTCGCAGGCGCGCGCCGAGCAGGCGGTGAAGGACGGCTTCTTCGCCCGCGAGATCTCACCCGTCACCCGGCCCGACGGTCAGGTCGTCGACACCGACGACAGCCCTCGGCCGGGCACCACGCTGGAGAAGCTGGCCGCGCTGCAGCCGGTCTTCCGGCCCGACGGCACCGTCACGGCCGGCAACTGCACCCCGCTCAACGACGGCGCCGCCGCCGTGGTGATCATGTCCGACACCCGCGCCCGCGAGCTGGGCCTCGCCCCGCTGGCCCGCATCGTCGCGACGGCGGCGTCCGCGCTGTCGCCGGAGATCATGGGCCTCGGCCCGGTCGAGGCGTCGCGGCGGGCGCTGGCCCGGGCCGGCATGACCATCGACGACGTCGACCTGGTCGAGATCAACGAGGCGTTCGCCGCCCAGGTCGTCCCCAGCGCGCGGCAGCTCGGCATCGACTACGACAAGCTCAACGTGCACGGCGGGGCGATCGCGCTGGGTCACCCGTTCGGCTCGACGGGTGCACGGATCATGACGACGCTGGTCAACGGCCTCCGCACGCGCGACGCGTCGATCGGGCTCGAGACGATGTGCGTCGGCGGCGGTCAGGGCATGGCGATCATCCTCGAGCGGCTCGGCTGACGCCTCCGCGGACCGGCCGGTCCGCGGATGGTCTTGGAGGAAGGGGTTGTGCCGTCCGGAGTCCTGCGGCACAGTCGAAGTACGGAGAACTCGAGAGCCCTCGGAGGCAGCCATGAGCCTGAATCACTCCGACGAGACACATCGCAACCTTCTCGCCCGCGTTCCCGGCGTCACCGGGCGAGAACTTCCGGAGTGGTTCGAGGCCTTGGAGGCCGGACCGTCGTTCCTGAGATTCGACGACCGCGTCAGATGGCTACGCGACGAACACGGGCTGGCACACGGCCACGCCACGGCCATCGTGCACGAGCACGACCTGCGCCGCGCCGCCCGCCTGTTCGGTTCGGCGACCTCGCCGATCTGACCGTCCGCCGGCGCGATCCGCGCCCACACGCGCCGTCCGGCGGCGAGAGGACGCACTGAGACGACGAACGGCCCGCCCCGTGAACTCACGGGGCGGGCCGTCGTGCGTCAGGCGCCGGCTACGGGCGCTCATTCACCCCGGAGGATGGCGAGCAGCCGCAGGATCTCGATGTAGAGCCAGACCAGCGTGACCGTGAGGCCGAACGCCGCCGTCCAGGCGAACTTGGCCGGCAGCCCGGCCTTGACGCCCTTGTCGATGAAGTCGAAGTCGAGGATGAGGCACAGCGACGCCAGGCCGACCGCGAACAGGCCGATCAGCACCCCGAACCAGCCGTCGCGGAAGCCGAAGGCGCTGTCGGACGAGCCGAACCACATGAACAGCAGGTTGACGAGGCTGAAGATCGCGTAGCCGATCAGTGCGATCATGACGCCACGCTGGAACTTCGGCGTCACCCGCACCCGGCCGCTGCGGTAGACGAACAGCGTGGCCGCGAAGACGCCGAGCGTGCCCAGGACCGCCTGCGCGACGATGCCGTCGAGCGGCTGACCCGAGATGGCGTAGTTCTCGAAGACGAAGCTGATGCCGCCGACGAACAGACCCTCGAACGCGGCGTAGGCCAGGATCAGGGCCGGCGACGGGTTGCGCTTGAACGAGTTGACCAGACCGAGCACCAAGCCGACGATCAGGCCGACGAAGGCCAGGCCCGGGTACAGCCAGCCGACGACGGCGCCGGCGAGCAGCACCGCGAAGGTGATGCCGGTCTTCATGACGACGTCGTCGTACGTCATCCGCCCGGTCTGCACGGGCGTCGCCGACGGAGCGGCGTACATGTTCTGCAGTTCTTCAGCGCTCGGCGCGGCGGCGTCGTAGGTCGCGTGCCGTCCGTTGAAGCCCTCAGCCCGGCTGAAGATCGGGTTGTTTCCCTGCATCGTTCTCCTCCAACGCCCCACGGCGGGGCGAATCAGATTCGTAGAACGAGTCTACTGTTCAGCAGCGGTGCGGACGAGACCCGTCGCATTGGCACAACGGTTCTCATGCACGCTCGTCAGGATGGCCCGGACCGCGCTGGGTACGTCACCGGCATGACGCGTTACGGATACTTCCTCTCCACCGAGGACTGGCCGCCCGATGAGCTGATCCGGCAGGCGCGGCTCGCCGAGGAGGCCGGGTTCGAGGCCCTCTGGATCTCCGACCACTTCCACCCCTGGATCGACGAGCAGGGCCAGGCGCCGTTCGTGTGGACGGTGCTCGGCGCGCTGGCCCGCGAGACGTCGCTGCCGATCACGACCGCCGTCACCTGTCCGACGGTGCGCATCCACCCGGCGATCGTCGCGCAGGCCGCGGCGACGACGGCCGTCATGGCGCCGGGGCGGTTCACCCTCGGCGTCGGCAGCGGCGAGGCGCTGAACGAGCAGGTCACCGGGGCACCGTGGCCGCTGGCGGACCAGCGCCTCGACATGCTCGAAGAGGCGATCGAAATCATGCGCGCGCTCTGGACCGGCGAGGTCGTCACCCACCGCGGCCCGTACTACGACGTCGAGCACGCCCGCCTCTACACCTGCCCGGACGAACCACCGAAGATCTACATGTCCGCGTTCGGACCGGAGGCGGCCGACCTCGCCGGCCGCATCGCCGACGGGTTCATCTCCACGTCGCCGGACGCGGAGATGGCGCGGCGGTTCGAGGCCGCGGGCGGCGCCGGCAAGCCGAAGCAGGCCGGCGCGAAGGTGTGCTTCGCCCCCAGCGCCGACGAGGGCCTCGACATCGTCCTCAAACGCTGGCCGAACCAGGCGCTGCCGGGCGAGCTGGCTCAGGTCCTGCGGACGCCCGAGCACTTCATGCAGGCGTCGGAACTGGTCACCCGCGAGGCGTTGGCCGGCTCGGCCGCCTGCGGCCCGGACGCCGAGGAGCACCGGAAGTTCCTGACGCCGTACGTGGAGGCCGGCTTCGACGAGGTCTACGTGAACCAGATCGGACCGGACCAGGACGGGTTCTTCCGCTTCTACCGCGACGAGGTCCTGCCCGCGCTGCGGTCCACCTGACGGCCACCGCACGGCAATTCGCCCGACACGTTGACACAAGGCATCAATCCGGACTTTCCGCTACCCTGAGCGCGCAGTCGGCGCAGGTCCGACGCTCAACGGGGGAAGGCGGAGGTCGCCATGTCGTATCCAGGATCGCCCACGGGTCCCGGCCGGCCCGAGCCGCAGCAGGGTTCCGGCGGGCCGCTGCCGCCTGTACCGCCACCGCCGCCGAGCACCCCGTTCTCGTCCGCGCCCGATCCGGCCACGCAGCCGCTGGCCTATCCCGGCGGCGCGACGCCGGAGCCGGCCATCGTGCCCCGCAAGCGCCGCGGCCTGCTCGCCGGCGGCATCGCCGCGGCCGTCCTGCTGGTCGTGCCCGGCGCCGTGTTCGCCTGGCAGGCCCTCGACGGCGGCGGCACCCAGCCGCACGACGTGCTTCCGGCCGACGCCATCGGCTACGTCCGGCTCGACCTCGACCCGTCGGCCGGGCAGAAGATCGAGGCGTTCCGGTTCCTGCAGAACTTCCCGCTGTTCACCGAGGCCACCGGCATCACCGACGAGGACGTCGACCTGCGCGAGCGGTTCGTCGACGAGCTCGCCTCGGCCACCGGCTGCGACATCAGCTTCGCCGACGACGTCGAGCCGTGGGTCGGCGAGCGCGTCGGCGCGGCCATCACCCCGCCGTCGGGCGACAGCGGCGAGCCGGGTTACGTCGTCGCCCTGCAGGCGAGCGACGAGGAGGCCGCCACGGCGGCGATCGACCGGATCCTCGGCTGCGGCGGCGGCGAGGCGGAAGCCGACGGCCTCGGCCGCGCCTACGTCGACGGCTACCTGCTCGTCACCGACACCCAGGAGAACGCCGACGCCTACGCGGCCGGCGTGGCGGAGGCGTCGCTCGCCGACAACGCCGAGTTCACTCAGGCCATGGATCTGCTCGGCGAGCAGGGCGTCGCGTCGGCCTGGTTCTCCGGCTCCGCCATGTTCGCCACGTTCGACGGTTCGGCCGCCTCGTTCGGCATCGGCGCCGGCGCCTCCGGCAACGACCTGCCGTCGCTGGACGAGGCGCGCGAGCTCATCGACGAGACCTACCGCAGCGTCGCGTTGTCCGTCCGCTTCGACGACCGGTACGCCGAGCTGGCCGGCGTCGTCACCGGCAGCTCCTACCACGCCCTCGAGGGCGGCGGCGTCGACGCCTCCGTGCCCGACGACACCACACTCTTCCTCGGCTCGCACGACGCCGGCCAGTACCTGCGCGACACCTGGGACGCCTCGCTGGAGTCGGTCCCCGACGGCGCTGAGATGCTGGCCGAGCTGGAGGCGCAGACCGGCCTGGTCCTGCCCGACGACCTCGCCACCGTGCTCGGCGAGGAGCTGGTCGTCGCCGCCGACGCGGGTGACCTCGACGCCGAGGCGTTCGAGTACGGCGACTTCTCCTCCATCGACCTCGGCGCCCGCGTCGTCACCGACCCCGACGCCTTCGCCGACCTGTGGCAGCGCATCCAGGGCCTGGCCGCCGACGCCGGCGCGCCGCTGGACGAGCTGCCCCTGCAGACCACCGACGACGGCTACGTGCTGGCCACGTCGGAGGACTACGCCGCCCAGCTGCTCGAGGGCGGCGGCCTGGCCGACACCGACGCCTACCGCACGGCGGTGGCCGACGCCGACGACGCCGACTCCGCGTTCTTCGTCAACGTCGACACCGTCGAGCAGCACATCCTCGACGCTGCCGGCGGGTCGCTGGGCGAGGACGAGACGCGGTCGATCGAGGCGCTGCAGGCCATCGGCATGGCCATGCACCTCGCCGACGGCCACATGGAGCTGAGCCTGCGGGTCACCACCGGCTGACGGCTCGCTCGGGCGTTGCTGTGCCCGGCAATGGGGGCCTTGGGAGGGACAACACGACACCCCATTGCCGGGCACGATCGATGGGCGGCTACCCCGCCGTGCCGACCCGCCAGGCGCGGTCGATCTGCTGCCGGACGGTGTTCCCGGCGGCGTCGGTGACCGTCACCCGCAGCGACGCGAACCCGCCGTCCGCGGCGGGGACGGTCGCCTGCAGGCCGCCGTCGCCCGACGCCGTCACCGCCAGAGGCCGCCAGCTGGCGCCGTCGTCGAAGGAGACCTCGGCGGTGGCGGTGAACCCGCCCGGGCCGGTCGCGCCCGCCGGGTAGGACGGGCGCAGCTCCACCGGGTACGACGCCCCGGCCGGGACCTCGTCGTACAGCCCGGTCTCCAGCCCGTAGGCCAGCTGGATCAGCGGCAGCACCTCGCGGTCCGCCGCCCGCGCGGACCGGAAGCCCCACGTCGTCGCGGTGTGCGTCCACAGGTCGGAGAAGTTGCCCGCCCCGGCGCTCGTCTCCAGCGACAGCTCGAAGTCCGCCGCCTCCCCCGGCACGGTGAACTGCGCCTCCGACCAGGTCGACCGGCCCACCTCGACGCCGTCGCGGCGCAGGACCAGCTCTGACGAGTCGCCGAGCTGCTGCTGGATGAAGCCGTACGTCGACGGGCCGTAGAGGTACTGCGGCAGCGAGATGCGGATCGCGTCGCGGAACCGCGCCACCGGCAGGCCGTACTCCTCCGAGCCGGTCAGCGCCGGCATGCCCGGCGCGACCAGCGGGCCCCACCACACCTGCTCGGTCGTGCTGCCCGCGGCGTACGGCTCGATGCCCGACCACGTCCAGTACATGTTGGCGAACTCCGGGTGCGGCTGGGCGAAGCGCTGCCACTCGACGCCGTCGGCGCTGAGGTACTCGGTGCGGTGCACGGGTCCGTTCCGAATGATCGACATGCTCGAGCCGAGGCTCGACGCGCCGGCGAACGGGATCCACGCCTCGCGCCGGCCCATTCGTTCCGACGCCTGCCGGTAGTCGGACTCGACGACGGCGAGGTCGTCGGCGTCGGCGGCGTAGGTGACGCCGCCGGGCAGGCCGTTCTCGGTGAACGCGAGGTGGTAGCTGTACTCGGAGTCGCGCCGGCTGGTGAGGTCCAGCTCCAGGCCGGGGTCGGCCGCCAGAGCCGCCCGCAGCCGTTCGCCGGCCGCCTGGTCGACGGTGTAGGCGGGCAGCGTGGCGCCCCAGAAGAACTGCGACCACTCCCCGTCGACGTCGTTGGCCAGGAGCAGCAGGGCCGCACCTGCCTCCGTCGCCAGCCGCAGCTGCTCCTCCGGCACCTCCCACTCGCCGTGCCGGCTCACCAGCACCGCCTTGCCGGCGACGTCGGCGGCGGCGAACTCCGCGGCCGTGCCGGTGCCGACGTCGACGAGCGGCAGCGCCTCGGGCCCGGTGTACACCAGCGGGGGCGTCGCCAGGCGCGGTGACGGCAGCAGCCGCTCGCCGCCGGCGCGCACCTCCAGCAGCGGCTGCACCAGCTGCCACGTCGTCGAGAGCTCGAACGTCCCGGCCTTCGGCCGGCGGCTGGGCAGCGTGTAGAGGTCGGCGCCGTCGAAACCCTGCGCGACGGTCATCCGGATCGACTGCTCACCGACGGCGCGCTCCCACATGGCGTCGAAGCCGGTCTCGTCGGCCTCGCGCGGCGTCGTCACCCGGACCTGCTCGGCGTCGCGCGCGTCGTAGGCCAGCGTCACGTCCTCGTCGACGCGCAGGTCCGGCTCGGCGGCCAGCGCGTAGCTCGCGGCGGCGAAGTCGCGACCGGCGGTCTCGATCGTCGTCACGACGGTGTACGTGCCCTCCGGGACCACGGCGGTCGCGGTGCCCTCGGAGACGAACGCCCGGGTCCACTCGCCGGTCTCGGTGTTCCATAGGTCCACGTGACCGCCGGCCGGCTCGCCGTCGCGGCCGATGGTGTCGACGGAGACGGTGTGCAGCGGGCGCTCGACGGTGAACGTCGTGACACTGTGGATCGCGGTGTCGCGGTCGCGCGGGTCCTGCGCGACGATGCGCCCGCTGTAGCTGCCGCCGGTGCTCGACTCCGCGGACACCTCGACCCGCGTGCTGGCGCTGCCGCCGGGCGGGATGCTCAGGACGGGGTTGCGCACCCGCATCGCCGGCCGCCCCTGGCTCCCGCCGGGACGGGTGACGTCCGCGCTGATCCGCAGCGTGACCCGCCGGTCGGTCGGATTGTGGTAGGTCAGCGTGCGGCTGACGACCGGCGCGTCCTGCGCCAGCTGCCCGAAGTCGACGACGCCCTGGTCGACGCTGACCGTCTCGCCCACCGCGGCGGCGACGTCGACGCGACCGGCGCCCTGGAACGACACCGGCTCGTCCAGCGGCGTGCTCGACGTGATCAGCCGCTGCTTGAGCTGCTCGTCGTCCCAGTCCGGGTGCTGCTGGGCCAGGATCGCGGCCGCACCGGCGACGTGCGGCGTCGCCATCGAGGTGCCGTTGAGCGACGTGTAGTGCTCGTCCAGCAGACTGCCCAGCGACGTGCCGGCCGCGCGGGCAGCGACGATGCCGACGCCGGGCGCGACCACCTCGGGCTTCACGGCGCCGTCGCCGATCCGCGGGCCACGCGACGAGAACGCCGCGGGCCGGTCCTGCTTGTCGACGGCGCCGACGGTGAGCGCCGAGGTGGCCGCTCCCGGCGAGCCGACCGTGCCCTCGAAGGGACCGGTGTTGCCCGCGGCGATGACGAACAGGGTGTCCGACTCCGCGCTGAGGCGGTCGACGGCCAGGCTCATCGGGTCGGTGCCGTCGCTGGCCCAGTCGGTGCCCAGGCTCATGCTGACGACGTCCGCGCCCTGCGCGACCGCCCACTCCATGCCGGCGATGATCCAGTCCTCGTAGCCGGAGCCGTCGTCGCCGAGCACCTTGCCGATCAGCAGGTCGGCACCCGGCGCGACGCCCGGGTGGGTGCCGCCGGACGCGGCGCCGGTGCCGGCGACCGTCGCCGCCACGTGCGTGCCGTGGCCCTGCCGGTCGACCGCGACCTGGCCCTCGGGGTCGGCGTCCTCGGTGAAGTTGCGCGCGCCGGCGACCTGCCCGGCGAGGTCCGGGTGCGCGGGGTCCCAGCCGGTGTCGAGGACGGCGACGGTGCTGCCGGTGCCGTCGAGACCCTGCTCCCACGCCTCGGGCGCGCCGATCTGCGGCACCGACTCCGCCAGCGTCGCCTCCACCCGGCCGTTGAGCCAGACCCGGCCGATGGTGCCGGCGCGGACGTCGTCCCAGACCGAGCCGAGCTCGTCCTTCGCGGCGGTGACGGCCAGCGCGCCGATGCTCGGCAGCGACCGCTCGGCCCGGGTGCCCGAGGGCGCCTCGGGCACGCTGCGGATGCCGGGCCCGTCCGGCGCGGAGACCAGCAGCGGCAGGTCGTCGCGGGCGAGGTCGTGGTAGCCGGACTCGGCGAGGTACGTGAGGTCGAACAGCCGCTCGTCCAGCACGCCGTCCTGCACGTACGGCACGGCCTGGTCCGGCAGCGCCAGCACATGGCCGTCGCGTTCGACGAACGCCGGCGCCCGGCCGCTGGGCGTCGACTCCGCCCACGCCGCCTGGCGGCCGTCCGGCGCGACGTGCAGGATCACGACGTCGCCGGTGAGCAGCGTCACCTGGTACGTGCGCCCGGTGGCGGCCGATCCCGTCGCCGGGACCGCCGGGACCGCCGACGCCGCCGCGTCCGAGGGCGCGCTCACGGCCGGGCCGGCGGGTGCCGTCCCGCCGGCGCCGATCAGCAGGGCGGTGGCCGCGGCCGGGACGAGCAGCCGGGCGCGGGTGCGGTGCCAGGACAGGATCGTGCGGGGCATGGGACCTCGTCTCCTCGGGCCGCGGCCCCGCCGCCCGACGGGGGTTGGCGGGCGGCGGGGTGTCCGCGGCGGGGGATCGCCGTGTGCTCACCGTCCCGTACCGCGCCGTCCGTTGCGATTGGGCGAATCACCCATTTATGCCCGGCGCACCCCGACCCTCCGGGCCCCGCCCGCCACGTTGACGCTTCTATGTCAAGCTGCTGGTTGTTGGCAGGTCGCGGGTGGGAAGTCGTGGCGGAGTTCGCGGTGGATGACGTCG
>NZ_QUAL01000388.1 GCF_003579925.1 Jiangella rhizosphaerae
CCGGCGGCGGCCCGGGTGCGGGCGTCGGCCGGGCGACCGGCCCGCGAGCCGGCGGCCGGCGCGCCGTCGTCGGTCTCGTCCTCGGTGAACCGGATCGACAGCGGCGCGTCGATGCGACGCGTCGATCCCGGCCGGCTGTCCTGGCCGGCGCGGTCGACGACCGGCGGGAGGTCGTCGTCGGTGGTCTCGTCCTCGGCCGGCCAGCCGGTCGCCTCGACCTGTCCGACCTGGCCGGCCAGCACGGTGCCGCCCAGCGCCTCGTCGAGCGTGACGCCGGCGGAGTCGCGCGGCTCAGCGTGCACATCGCTCAGCTCGGGATCGTCCGCGGGCGCCGGCAGCGGGAGGCCGGCGATGGTGGCACGGGCGGACCGGACCGCGGCCAGGAACGCCTCGGCGTCGGCGTAGCGCAGTCGCGGCTCTCGCGCCGTGGCCGTCAGTACGAGGTCGTCGACGGCAGGCGGCAGCGGCACCGCCTCGGAGGGCGGCGGGACGTCGTCGTCGATGTGACTGCGCACGATCACGAAGTCGGTGGGGCCCTCGTGCGGCGTCTTCCCGGTGAGCAGCTCGTAGAGCATGATGCCGGCCGAGTACACGTCCGAGCGCGGGGTGGCGCGCTCGCCCAGCGCCTGCTCGGGGGAGATGTAGCTGACGGTGCCGAGCAGGCCGCGGGTGGTCTTCGACGACGTGCTGTTGGCCCGCGCCAGCCCGAAGTCGGCGACCTTGACGCGGCCATCGTTGCCGACCAGCACGTTCTCGGGCTTGACGTCGCGGTGCACGATGCCGGCCCGGTGCGCGGCGGCCAGCGCCGACAGCACCGACTCGGTCACCTCGAGCGCGAGGTCGGCGCCCAGCCGCCCCCGCTCGTGCAGGACGTCGCGCAGCGTGCGGCCGTGGATGTACTCCATGGCGAGGTAGACGGCGCCGTCGTCCTCGCCCTGGTCGAACACGTTGACGACGTTGGGGTCGGACAGCTGCGCGACGGCGCGCGCCTCGTTGATGAACCGGGCCACGAAGTCGTCGTCGGCGGCCAGCTCAGCGTGCATGATCTTCAGTGCGACGGGCCGGTCGAGCCGGGTGTCGGTGGCCTTGTAGACCGTCGCCATGCCGCCCCGCGCCAGCAGCGCCTCGATCCGGTAGCGTCCGTCGAGGAGACGGCCCACCGGTGCGTCGGAGACGGAGAGGTCCACGGGTGGAGTGTACGTTCACCCGAGGGGCCCGGCCGATCGACACGGTGCGCCGGCACGGCCCGCCGGGTACATCGTCGCGCGGGTACGTAGGTCCGAAATGTCGCTCTTGTCGGCATTCGCGCGACCGACACGCGCGCTCGGACGGCAATCGGATGGCGTTCGCGGCGCGGGCGGGCTATGGTCGCGGGCCGTGACCGCTGTGCCCCCACGCCGCGTGCCGTCCACGCCCTTCGGCGACGACGACGGCTCGGCCGACCCTCGCATCGTGGCCGCGCTGGCCGCGTACGAGCGGGGCGAGGGCGGCTCCGCCGACGTCCTCGCGGCCCTGGCCGCCGGCCGCCTGCTGATCCCCGTGGTCGCGGTCGCGGAGTCGGCCGACGCCACGGGCGCGGAGAAGGAGACCGCCATGGCGACCGTCCTCACCACCGGCCGCGACGGCCGGCGCGGGCTGCTCGCCTTCACCTGCGTCGAGTCGTTGCAGCGCTGGAACCCGGCCGCCCGCCCGACCCCCGTGCCCACCCGCAGCGCCGCCGAGGCCGCCCTGGCCGACGGCGCCGAAGCCCTCGTCATCGACCTCGCCGGCCCCGTTATGTTCGCCGTCGACGCCGCCGACCTGCGGTCCCTGGCCGCCGGCTGGCGTCCGCTCGGCGTCTGGCCCGGCGTCGAGGAGGCCGAGCCGTCGGTCAAGGCCGCCGCGGCCGCCGCCCGTTCGGAGAGCCGCGGGTCAGCGGCACGCGTCCGCCGCACGGGCGGCCGCGTGTGGAAGCGCGTCCGCCGCCAGGTCCGCCGCGCACTCATCGGCTGACGCCTGGTGGTCGTCGGGGCCGTCACTACGTTTTCTCGATGGTCGACACGATTGCAGGCGTAGTACGACACGAATTCTCGTAGTGAACGTGATCATTCCCGATCAGGAGTACACGGGTCCCGTGTACTTCTCGCCGGGCCCCTCGCCCACCGGGTCCGGCAGGGGGGACGCCTCGCGGAACGCCAGCTGCAGCGTCTTCAACCCGTCCCGCAGCGGCCCGGCATGGTGCGTGCCCAGCGACGGCGCGGCGGCCGTGATGAGCCCCGCCAGCGCCTCGATCAGCGACCGCGCCTCGTCGAGGTCGCGGTGTTCGGGCAGGTCTTCGGCCAGCCCCAGGTGGACGGCGGCCGCACTCATCAAGTGCACCGCGGCCGTCGAGATGACCTCGACGGCGGGGACGTCGGCGATGTCGCGACCGGCCTGCGCCGCGATGTGATCTGGGGTGCTCATTCATGGTAGGCTCTCACACCGACCGGACCGTCTGATCCGAACCCTCGGGCCAGGCGGCCAGCAAGCGGAGACCTCTCCCACCCGCAACGATCGCACAGATCGTCGGGTTCCCTGGTCAAGGCGTCCAGCCGGGCGTCTGAGTGGTCGCGACGCAGGAATGCGGCGCGGCACCGATGGGTTGGCCTCTGCGTGCACGTTCGCGGAGGCCTTTTGGCATTTCCGCGGCGTGGTCGAGGCACCACCCCGTCGATTTCAGGAGGAAGGCATCAGCGCAGAGCCCCGCATCAACGACCGGATCCGCGTTTCGGAGGTCCGGCTCGTCGGCCCCAACGGTGAGCAGGTCGGCATCGTCCGCATCGAGGACGCGCTCCGGCTTGCGGCGGAGGCCGATCTCGACCTGGTCGAGGTCGCTCCCGGCGCCCGGCCGCCGGTGGCCAAGCTCATGGACTACGGCAAGTTCAAGTACGAGTCCGCCATGAAGGAGCGCGCGGCTCGCCGGAACCAGTCGCACGTCCTGATCAAGGAGCAGAAGCTCCGGCCCAAGATCGACAAGCACGACTACGAGACCAAGAAGCGCGCCGTCGAGCGCTTCCTGGCCGAGGGCGACAAGGTCAAGGTCACCATCATGTTCCGCGGCCGTGAGCAGTCGCGGCCGGAGCTCGGCTTCCGGCTGCTGCAGCGCCTGGCCGAGGACGTGAACGAGCTCGGCTTCGTCGAGTCGTCGCCGAAGCAGGACGGCCGCAACATGATCATGGTGCTGGGGCCGCACCGCAAGAAGGCCGACGCCAAGGCCGAGAAGGAAGCGGCGAAGGTCGAGCGGCAGGCACGGCGGCACGCCGACGAGGAGGCCGAGAAGGCCGAGCGCGCGGCGAGCCGCAAGGCTGCCGAGGCCGAGAAGGCCGAGCGGGGCGAGGTCGAGCGGCCGACCCCCGACAACGAAGACTGACGAGGAGACAGACGGCGCCATGCCGAAGAACAAGACGCACAGCGGCACGAGCAAGCGGTTCCGGATCACCGGGAGCGGGAAGGTGCTGCGCCAGAAGGCGAACCGCCGCCACTACCTGGAGCACAAGCCGTCCACGCTGACGCGGAAGCTCGCCGGCACCACCGAGGTGGCCAAGCCGGACCAGGCTCGCATCAAGAAGCTGCTCGGCAAGTAAGCGGCGACCGTCCAGTTCACCCTTCGGCCCGATCGGCCGAATCCAGCAAGGAGTACCAGTGGCACGCGTGAAGCGGGCGGCCAACGCCCACAAGAAGCGCCGCGAGACCCTCGAGCGGGCCAGCGGCTACCGGGGTCAGCGCTCCCGGATGTACCGGAAGGCGAAGGAGCAGGTCACCCACTCGCTCGTCTACGCCTACCGCGACCGCAAGCAGCGCAAGGGCGACTTCCGGCAGCTCTGGATCACCCGCATCAACGCGGCCTCCCGCGCCGAGGGCCTGACGTACAACCGCTTCATCCAGGGGCTGCGGCTGGCCGAGGTCGACGTCGACCGCAAGATGCTGGCCGACCTCGCGGTCAACGACCCGGGCGCGTTCAAGGCCCTGGTCGAGGTCGCGCGTGCCGCGCTGCCCGCCGACCGCAACGCGCCGGCGGCTCCGGCGGCCTGAGCGTCGTTCGTCCGTCGAGACCGGGCCTGCGTCGGCAGGCCCGGTCTTCGTATGTCGGCCACACTCGAAGGTCGGGTCATGCAGAGATCACGAACTCGCTCCGGTCGACACATGCACTGGACCGAGGGCTCAGGGGGACCTCCGGCCCCCCGTCGCCCGTCGGTTCTGCACAACCCTCCCGGTGATGATGTCCTCTGGCGGTCGCAGGGTGACCGCCAGGGATCATGATCACCGGAAGATCCTGGAGACCCCGATGCTGACCGAACGGTCCTGGCGGGTGCGTGAGGCGCACAAGCTGCTGCGCCGGGCCGCCCGCGAGAAGGCGGGACTGTTCCTCGCCGAGGGCCCGCAGGCGGCCCGCGAGGCGGTCGCCGCGGGACCCGGCCGGGTGGTCGAGCTGTTCGCGACGGCGACGGCGGCGGCGCGGTGGGCGCCCATCGTCGCGGCCGCCGAGGACGCCGGCGTGCCGGTCTCCATCGCCGACGACGCCGCCCTCGCCGCGCTGTCGGAGACGGTGACGCCGCAGGGCCTGGTCGCGGTGTGCCGCTCGCTGACGGTGGACCTCGGCGCCGCCTTGAAGGGGGAGCCGCGCCTGGTCGCCGTCCTCGCCGAGGCCCGCGATCCGGGCAACGCCGGCACGGTCGTCCGGTGTGCCGACGCGGCCGGAGCGGACGCCGTCGTGCTCACCCACGGCTCGGCCGACCCGCAGGGCGGCAAGGCCGTGCGCGCCTCGGCCGGCAGCGTCTTCCACCTGCCGGTCGTCTCCGGGGTGCCGGCGCGGGACGCGGTGGCGGCGCTGCGGGAGCGCGGGCTGACGGTGCTCGCGGCGGACGGCGCCGGCGAGCTCGACCTCGACCAGGCCGAGGACGACGGCCTGCTCGCCGGCCCGGTCGCGTGGCTGTTCGGCAACGAGGCGTGGGGCCTGCCGCCGGAGGTCAGCGGCCTGGCCGACCACGTCGTCCGGGTGCCGATCTACGGCCGCGCCGAGAGCCTCAACCTCGCCACCGCCGCCGCGGTCTGCCTCTACGGCTCCGCCCGGGCCCGCCGCCGCGCCGCCCGCTAGGTGCACGACGCGCAGTGATGCGACGATACGGATCGTGACCGAACACGACGCTGTCGATCGGGCACCGCACCGTCTCGCCGGCGTGCCGCTGACGAAGGACTTCCTGCTCGGGCTGCGTGGCGTGGGTTGGGGCGCCGATCTGGGCGAGCTGCGGCCGGCCGCCGTTGTCAGTGCCCGCCCGTAGGGTGGGCCGCCCACCCAGCCGGGCGGGAACCCAACGGAGGCCAGGGAGCTCACGGCTCTGATCCGACGAGGCGCCGAGCTGGGCACAACCGAGCCGGTGATCATGGAGCTGCTCGCGGGCGCCGACACCCCCGCCCGAGCCGACGCTCTGGAGCGGCTGACGAACGGACTGCCGGTGCTGGGAGTCGACGCGAGGCTAGATTTCAGGCAGGCGTCGGCGATCTATCTGGCGGTACGCCGCCAGGGCCGAACGGTGCGCAGCCTAGTCGACTGCCTGATCGCGGCCATCGCGCTGCGGCATGACGTCGCGCTCCTGCACAAAGACGCCGACTACGACGCCATCGCCGCCTGCCTGCCACTGCGCGCGCACCCGGTGTGACCGGGGGCGGGGCAGGCGAACGATCGTCACGGGCGGGGCTCGTTCACGCGGGCAGGGCGTCGCCGGGGAAGCTGTGGCACAGGTAGACGTCGCACAGGATCATCCCGGCCCGCACGCAGGGGTCCGCGTCCATGATCTCCCTGGCTTCCTCGGCCGGCACCGTCATGACGGCCACGCCGGCCAAGGTGTCCGAGGCGACCGGACACAGGATCGCGACCACCCCGTCGGCGCGCAGCGCCACCATGCGCCGCTGGTGCTCCAGCTCCGTCGCGTCAGCACCCTCCATGGTCCGCGCCGGACCCCACCGCAGGACCGCCAGACTGTAGGGCCTCGCCGTCGCGGCCAGGTCCCGGATCTGCTCGTCGGTCACGGTCGTGTTCATGACGTCTCCTCGGCTCGACGGCTCGACGCTACGGCTGACGAGCCGACCGGCTCTTGAACGAATCGGCCAGGGCCGAACGCGCGGCGGCCTCATAGGGTGGCCCCATGCCGAACATCGCCACGAACACCACCGTGGACCTCGCCGGGCTGCTCGAGTTCGTCCGGCCGCGCCACCACGGCATCGTCATCACCACGCGCGCCGACGGCGGACCCCAGGCCTCGCCGGTCACCTGTGGCGTCGACGACTCCGGCCGCATCGTCGTCTCGACGTACCCTGACCGCGCGAAGGCCGCCAACGTCCGCCACCGCCCGCAGGCCAGCATCGTCGTGCTGTCCGACGACTTCGGCGGCCCGTGGGTGCAGGTCGACGGGCCGGCCGAGATCATCGACCTGCCCGACTCCATCGAGCCGCTGGTCGAGTACTACCGCAACGTCGCCGGCGAGCACGAGGACTGGGACGCCTACCGCGAGGCCATGCACCGGCAGGGCAAGTCGCTGCTGCGCATCACGCCGCGGCGGTGGGGTCCCATCGCCACCGGCGGGTTCCCGGCCCGGCTGTTCCCCGACGAGGAGCAGGACGGCGGGCACGGGCACGGCCACGGCCACGACGACCACGAGCACTGATGGCGCAGGTCAGCGCCGTCAGCGCCAGCCCGGCGCACAGCTTCGGGAAGCCCGAACAAGCAGCGATCCGGCTGCTGGCCGGGCTCGGCGTCGAGGGCGACGCGCACTCCGGCACGACGGTGAAGCACCGGTCCCGGGTGCGGCGCGATCCCACCCAGCCGAACCTGCGCCAGGTCCACCTCATGCACGCCGAACTGCACGACGAACTGGCCGCGGCCGGGTTCGTGGTCGGCGCCGGCCAGCTCGGCGAGAACGTCACGACCCGCGGCGTCGACCTGCTCGGCCTGCCGACGGGAACCCGGCTGCGGCTGGGTGCCGACGCCGTCGTCGAGGTCACCGGCCTGCGCAACCCCTGCTACCAGATCGACGACTTCCGGCCGGGCCTGCTGCGGCAGGTCGTCGGCCGCGACGCCGGCGGCGCGATCGTCCGCAAGGCCGGCGTCATGGCGATCGTGCTGGTGGGCGGTGAGGTGCGGCCGGGCGACGCGATCGAGGTGGAGCTACCCGCCGCGCCGCACCGTCCGCTCGTCCCGGTCTGACCGCGGCGCGGAACCCGGGCGCACGCCGGGCCCCGCGGGTCGTAGACTCGCGGGGTTGCGACCACGCGTGAGTAGACGAGGAAGATGTCCGCGCCCAACAGCGACTACGACCCAGTCCAGGTGACACCCCTCGACCCCGACCAGGTCGCGGCGATGGTGTCCGACGCCCTCGCCGCGTTCGCCGCGGCCGGCGACCTCGACGCGCTCAAGGAGGCCCGGCTCGCGCATACCGGCGACCGGTCGCCGCTGGCGCTGGCCAACCGCGAGATCGGGGCGCTGCCGCCGGCGGCGCGCAAGGAGGCCGGCCAGCGGGTCGGCACCGCCCGCCGCGACGTCGCCGCCGCGCTCGCGGAGCGCCAGGCCGTGCTCGAGGCCGAGCGCGACGAGCGGGTGCTGGTCGAGGAGGCCGTCGACGTCACGCTGCCGTGGGATCGCGCGCCGCAGGGCGCCCGGCATCCGCTCACGACCATCCAGGAGCGCGTCGCCGACGTCTTCGTCGCGATGGGCTGGGAGGTCGCCGAGGGCCCCGAGGTCGAGGCCGAGTGGCTGAACTTCGACGCGCTCAACATCGGGCCCGACCACCCCGCGCGGACGATGCAGGACACCTTCTTCGTCGAGTCCGAGGACTCCGGGCTGGTGCTGCGCACGCACACGTCGCCTGTCCAGGCGCGGTCCATGCTCAGCCGGAAACCGCCCATCTACGTCATCTGCCCGGGCCGCACGTTCCGCACCGACGAGCTCGACGCCACCCACACGCCGGTGTTCAGTCAGGTCGAAGGGCTGGCCGTCGACGAGGGCCTGACGATGGCGCACCTCAAGGGCACGCTGGACCACTTCGCGTCGTCGATGTTCGGCGACGGCATCACCACCCGGCTGCGTCCGTCGTACTTCCCGTTCACCGAGCCCAGCGCCGAGATGGACCTGCAGTGCTTCGTCTGCCGCGGCGCGTCCGTCGGCGACCCCGATCACCCCTGCCGCACCTGCGGCTCCGAGGGCTGGATCGAGTGGGGCGGCTGCGGCATGGTCAACCCGCGGGTGCTCGTCGCCTGCGGCATCGACCCCGAGCGGTACACCGGCTTCGCGTTCGGCATGGGCCTGGAGCGGACGCTGATGTTCCGGCACGGCGTCGAGGACATGCACGACATGGTCGAGGGCGACGTCCGGTTCGCCGCGGCCTTCGGGATGGAGATCTGATGCGCGTCCCCCTGAGCTGGCTGCGCGAGTACGCGGCGCTGCCCGACGGCGTCAGCCCGCGCGACGTCGCGACCCGGCTGATCCGGGCCGGCCTCGAGGTCGAGACCGTCGACGAGGCCGGCGCCGACGTCAGCGGCCCGCTGGTCGTCGGCCGCGTGCTGGAGTTCACCGACGAGCCGCAGAAGAACGGCAAGACCATCCGGTGGTGTTCGGTCGACGTCGGCGAGGCCGAGCCGCGCGGCATCGTCTGCGGGGCGCACAACTTCGCCGCGGGCGACCTCGTCGTCGTGTCGCTGCCCGGCGCGGTGCTGCCCGGCGGGTTCGCGATCTCCGCGCGCAAGACGTACGGGCACGTGTCCGACGGCATGATCTGCTCCGCCCGCGAGCTGGGGCTGGGCGACGACCACACCGGCATCATCGTGCTGCAGCCCGACGAGGCACGGCCGGGCGACGACGCGATCGAGCTGCTGCGGCTGCGCGACGACGTCCTCGACATCGCCGTCACGCCCGACCGCGGCTATTGCCTGTCCATCCGCGGCGTGGCGCGCGAGGCGGCGACGGCGTACGGGGTGGAGTTCACCGACCCCGGTGTGCGGGCCGACGTCGACACCGCCGGCGACGACGGCTACCCGGTCCGGGTCGAGGACGCCGAGCGCTGCCCGGTGTTCGCCGCCCGCACGGTCACCGGCGTCGACCCGTCCGCGCCGAGCCCGCGCTGGCTGCAGCGACGGGTCCAGCTGGCCGGCATGCGGCCCATCTCGCTGGCCGTCGACATCACCAACTACGTCATGCTCGAGCTGGGCCAGCCGATCCACGGCTACGACCGCGACGCGCTGCGCGGCCCCATCGTCGTCCGCCGCGCCGTGGCGGGGGAGAAGATCACGACGCTCGACGGCGTGGTCCGCGAGCTCGACCCCGACGACCTGCTGATCACCGACGACTCCGGGCCCATCGGCCTGGCCGGCGTCATGGGCGGCGGCTCGACGGAGCTCAGCGACGCCACCACGGCGATCGTCGTCGAGGCGGCCCACTTCGAGCCCACCGGCATCGCCCGTACGGCGCGCCGGCACAAGCTGCCCAGCGAGGCGTCCAAGCGGTTCGAGCGCGGCGTCGACCCCGCGCTGCCCGCGGTGGCCGCCCAGCGGGTGGTCGACCTGCTGGTCGAGCTCGGCGGCGGCACGCAGGAGCCCGGGCTGACGGTGGCCGGCTCGGTGCCGTCGCCCGCGCCGATCGCGATCCCGGCCGGCCTGCCGGCCCGCGTCGCGGGGGTCGACTACCCGGCCGACGAGGTCACGTCGCTGCTCACGGCCGTGGGCGCGCGTGTCGAGGACGCCGGCGAGGGTCGTCTGTCCGTCCTGCCGCCCACGTGGCGCCCCGACCTCACCGACCCGTACGACCTCGTCGAGGAGGTCGCCCGGCTGCACGGCTACGACGCGGTGCCGTCGGTGCTGCCGGTCGCACCGGCCGGACGCGGCATCACGCCGTCGCAGCGGCTGCGGCGCCGGGTCGAGCGGGCGGTCGCCGCCGCGGGCTACGTCGAGGCGCCGTCGTACCCGTTCGTGGGCGAGGCCGACTTCGACGCGCTCGGCTTCCCCGACGACGACGCGCGGCGGGTCGCGCTGCGGCTGGCCAACCCGATCTCCGAGGAGCAGCCGCTGCTGCGCACGACGCTGCTGCCCGGTCTGCTGGCGACGCTGCGCCGCAACGTCGGCCGCGGCGCCACCGACGTCGCCGTCTACGAGGCCGGGCTGGTGTTCCGGCCCGAGCCGGGGGCGCTGCCGGTGCCGCCGCGGCTGCCGGTCGACCGCCGGCCCACCGACGACGAGCTGGCGGCGCTGCTGGGCGCCGTGCCCGCGCAGCCGCGACG
>NZ_QUAL01000389.1 GCF_003579925.1 Jiangella rhizosphaerae
CGGCCAGCGCCGCCAGCCCGACGCCGGCCGCCGTCAGCCCGGCGGCCAGGGCGAGCGCCTCGCCGGGCTTCACCCGCCCGGACGGGATCGGCCGCTCCGGCCGCTCGAGGCGGTCGAGGTCGCGGTCGGCGTAGTCGTTCAGCGCCATGCCGGCCCAGTACAGGCAGGCCGAGGCCAGCGGCGTCACCGCGGTCCGGGCGCCGTACGGGAACCCGGCCGCGGCCGCGCCGGCCAGCGAGTCGCCCGGCACGGTCAACGCCGCGGGCGCCCGCACCAGTTCGGCGACGTCGCGCAGCCTCATACCGCTCCCCGGCCGGCCCGCTCGCACCAAGAGACCAGCGCGTCCCACTGCCGGCTCAGCGCGTGCACGTCGCTGGCGGCCGGGTCCTTGAAGAAGAACCCGAACTCCGGCACCGGCCCCGAGGCGCCCACCTCGTGCGCCCGGGCCACCAGCCGGACGAGGTCCAGCACCAGCGGCGCGGCCAGGGAGGAGTCGCAACCGGACCAGGTGAACTGCATGGACATCCGGGTGCCGAGGAAGCCCTCGAACGACACCAGGTCCCACGCCGTCTTCCAGTCGCCGAGGTCGGGGACGTAGTCGATGTGCAGCGGCCCGTCGACCGGGTGGCCGAGGATCGACTCCAGCCCGTTCGCCTTGGTGGCGATCTTGCTGGCGGCGTTGTCGGGGTCGGCGAGCGTCTGCCCGTCGCCGCCGCCCAGCAGGTTGACCGACGACCACGAGCGCACCTTCAGCGCGCGCATCGCGAACATCGGCCCGAGCACGGTCTTGACCAGCGTCTCGCCGGTCTTGGCGTCCGAGCCGGCCCACGGGACGCCCTGCTCCAGGGCCAGCGCGGACACCGCCGGGACACGCGGCCCCGGGCTCGGGGTGAACGCGACGTACGGGCAGCCGGCCCGGAACGCCGCGTACGCGTAGAGCGAGCTGCCAGGCAGCGGCGACTCGCCCGCGTCCAGGGCCGCCTCCAGCGCCGCGAGCGTGGCCAGCGCCGGGACGTCGCCGGCCGGCGGCTCGGTGCTGGACACGTCGACGACGACCACGCGGTCCAGGCCGTGCTCGTCGCGGAACGCGCGCAGCTCGGCCTCGACCCGGTCCGCCGCCTCGCGCTGCGTCCCGTGCCCGGCGGCGACGCCGGGCCGGATCCGCTCGTCGGCGGCGGTGAGGTCGCCGGCGAGGACGGTGGCCAGCGCGGGCGGGAACACCCCGCCCGCGCTCAGCTCCTCGGCCCGCTTGCCCAGCGTGCCCTCGGCGACCTCGTGGCCTCCCACGACGACGCCGTCGAGCGACGGCAGCCCGGCAGCCGCGACCTCCGGCAGCTCGGACACCATGCCGGTGTGCCCGGCCAGCCGGGACCGGATGGCCAGCAGCCCGACGGTCGTGGTGGTGGCCACGGAGCCGCGGGCGCCGATGAACCAGATGCCGACGCCGCTCATGCCAGCGCTCCTTCCCGCGCCACAAGGGTGGCGCCCCGGTGCCGGCGCGGAGCGCGTCGCTCCGGCACCGGGGCCGGGAACCGGCGTAGGCCGGCTCCCCGTCGCCCATGAGAGCCCGGCCCGGCGATCCGGGGCAGGGCCGAGGTGCCCTGGTCGCGGGTTCCGTTCCGGCGCGGTGCGCCGGACGGCAGCAGAACTCTCATGGTGACGTCTCCTCGTGGTGGGGGTGGGGGACTCGTTACTCGATGGCGGGCAACTCCCTGCCCTCTGTACGGTCCGGATCGCCGTCGAGACGGCCCGTACCGGTGAGTGCTTCGCCACCGTTGGCCCGGACGCCGGCCGCCGCCTGCCGCGGCGTGCCGCCGAGCCGGATGATCATCGCGTCGGCGTCCCGCAGCAGGGTGTTCTTCGCCCCTGCGTCGGTGACCTGCGCGTTGACCGTGCTCTTGAACGTCTCCAGGGCGATCACGGCCCGCTCCGCACGGCCCATGCCCTCCTGGCGGCGGGCGGTCGCCAGCGACTTCTGCAGGTCTCTGGCCACCCGGGACGTGAGTTGCCCGGCCGTCTCGAACTGGGTGATCAGGCTCTCCATGTCGGCGAACGACGTGGTGGAGAAGAACACCAGCTCCTGGACGGTCTCGTTGCCTGCCGCGTCCTCCGCCGCGACGACCAGCTCGTGCAGGCCGAGCGGGATCGCGTGCAGCGCGACCACGGCGCCGGACTCGATGGGCGCGCCGTCCAGCGTCCCGGTCGTGGTGACCGGGCCGTTGTCGGTGGCCGTCCAGGTGACGGTCAGGCTCTGGCTGTCGCCGTAGAGCTGGCCGTGCGCGACGCCGCTGACCACCAGGACCGGGGCGGAGCCGTCGACGGTCACCGTGACCGCCTTGGCGTCCTCGACGTTCCCGGCCGCGTCCGTCGAGCGGTACCGCAGCTCGTGCTCGCCGTCGCCGCTGACCGCGACCGGGCCGTCGTACACCGTCCAGTCACCGCCGTCGAGGGACCACTCCGTGGCCGCCACGCCGGACGTGGCGTCCTCCGCCGTCACCGTCACCTGAACAGCACTGCCACCGGCGCTGCCGATAGTGGCGGTGCTGACCGGCGGGGTGGCGTCCTTGCGGACGGCCGCCGCGACCGGCTCGGACACGTTGCCGGCGGTATCGGTGCCACGGAACTCCAGCGCGTGCTCACCGTCGGCGTCCACGACCACCGCGCCGGTGTACGGCGTCCAGTCGCCGCCGCCGATCCGGTACTCCAGCGCGACCTCGCCGCCCTGGTCGTCGGTGCCCACCGCGGTGACGGAGACCGGGCTGGTCCACCAGCCGTTCCGACCGGTCGGCTCGGCCGGGTCGAGGGCCACCTCGACCACCGGCGCGGTCTCGTCGGCGGTCTCAGCGTCGACGTGGAAGTAGTCGAACGTGACGGTCTTCGGCGCCGCCTGAGACGTGCCGATGGTGAACAGGCCCACCCGGACGTCGCCGGAGGACAGCGCGGTATTGGTGACCGCCTCGCCCAGCTGGGTCCAGGTCTGGCCGTCGGCGCTGTAGGCGCCGCTGTAGCTGTCGCCGGACCGGGTCAGCCGCAGGTGCCACACGCCCTGCGTCAACCCCGTGACCTGGGGCTGCGGGTTCTGGATGGCGGCGCCGACCTCGCTGCGCAGCTCGATGCGGCGGGCCACCGGCTGACCGGCGGGGTTGTCCACCACGAAGTCGAACTTGACGTAGTTGTCGTCGTCGCCGTAGACGATCAGGCCGCCCTGCTGGTACTGCTCGACCAGCGCGGAGCCGTCGACCAGCGTCTCGATGGTCCACTCGTCGCCCTCGGGCGCCGGCTGGAGCATGAAGTTCCCCGGCGGCGGCGTGGTGTCGCCGGTGTAGATGTCGCCGTTCGAGGTGTCGATCTCCAGCTTGCCGCCGGCGACCCGGTAGCCCGCCTCGTCCGGCCGCAGCACGGTCCAGCGGCAGCCGTCCAGCGTCGTGCCGTCGAACTCGTCGTCCGGCGTCGGCGGCGTGGCGGTGTCGTCCGGCGTGATGTGGAACGAGTCGAACCGCACCTCGGTGACCGGCTGCCCGGTGCCGGACAGCGCGACCAGGCCGATCTTCGGGTTCTCGATGCCGGCCAGGCTCTTCGTCTGCGGCATCTCGGTGAAGTTCACGCCGTCGGCGCTGTAGGCGGCGCGCAGGTTGCTGCCGTCGCTGATGTAGCGCACCCAGACGGTGTCCGGGTAGTCGGCGCCGAGGTTGGCGGTGTTGCTCTCGCCGACCTCGTTGGGTGCGCCGTTCTCCTCGCGGATGAACTGGAAGATGCGCGCCGCCGGGTTCGTGGTGGCGGTGTCGCGGCCCTCGAGCACCATCTTGGCGTAGTTGTCGTCGTCGCCGTAGATGATCAGGCCGGCCTGCTGGTAGGCCCGGTAGGCCTGCATGGTCAGCTTCGCGGTCGCGGTGAACGGCCCGTCCGGCAGATCCTGCAGGACGATGTTCGGCGTGTCCGTGTTGTTGGTGCCATAGATGTCGGTGCTCGACGTCGGCAGCACCAGGTGCCCGTCCTCGACCACCAGGTCCTGGTTCTCGCGGACCACGGTGGTCCAGCGGTCGCGGTCCAGGGACGTGCCGTCGAACCCGTCGGAGCGCCCGTTCAGGCAGACCGGCGGCTCGGTGACGACCGGATCGACCTCGATGGTGACGTGCTCGGTCGCCGCGGCGCCGCGGGCGTCGGTCACCGTCACGGAGGCGTCGTAGCTGCCCGGCTCGGTGTAGGTGTGCGACGCCGTCGGGCCGGTGGCCGTGCCGCCGTCGCCGAAGACCCACGCGTAGGTGAGCGGGTCGTCGCCCTCGGGGTCGGTGGCGCTCGCCGCGAAATCGACGTCCAGCGGGACGGTCCCGCTGGTCGGCGTCGCGGTCAGCTCGATGTCGGGCCGCTGGTTGTCGGTGACGCCGCGGCCGTTGAAGTCGATCCAGTTGACGTTGAGCTGGCCGGAGACGTTGACGAAGTACAGCGGGCCGCTGTCGTCGGCCGTCTCGCCGCTGACCTCGCCGGTGAAGTAGTCGTACGTCTGCCACGCGCCGGTCGGCTGCACGGTGATCGTCGCCACCGTCGGGCCGTCCGGCGAGCCGGTGCGCACCTCGACCGTCGACGCACCGCTCGGCGTCGCCGCCCGCAGCGTGATGCTGTCGATGTTGGTGAGGTTCATCGGGTCCCAGGCCCACCAGTCACCGGGCTCGATGAACCCGATGTTCTGGCTGCCGCCGAGGACGTCGCCGGTGGTCTCGCGCTGCACGCCCGGGTCGCCGCCCGACGTGGAGCCCGACAGCCGGCCGGTGAGGTCGAAGTGCTCGGCCTCGCGCCGCTTCGGCTGCAGGACCAGCACCTCCTGCGTGGTCAGCGGGCTGACGTTCGGCGCGCCGTTGTCGGTGTAGGTGACCGTGACGGTGCCGAAGATGTTCGCGCCGACGTGGCCCTCGTCGCCGGGCAGCGGGAACACGCCCTCGCAGCCGAAGTACTCGGCGTACTCGTGCGAGTGCTCGTCGTGCCCGAGCGCCGGCTGGGTGACGATGCGCGGGCACTCGCCCTGGCCGTCCTCGGCGTCGGTGGCGCTCACCTCGTAGCGGATGGTGTCGCCGAACTCGAAGAACCCGCCGTTCGGCGGCCACGCGACGTCGACCTCGGGCGCGGTGTTGCCGGCCGCGATCTCGACGTTGGCGATGTCCTGCAGGCCGTCGGCGTCGGTGACGGTGAGCGCGACGGTGTAGTCGCCCGCCGTGGTGTAGGTGTAGGACGCCTCCGGCTCGGTGGAGTCGACCGTGCCGTCGCCGTCGAAGTCCCAGGCGTAGGTGATCGGCCCGCCCTCGGGGTCGATCGACGCGGTGCCGTCGAAGGCCACCTCGAGCGGCAGCGGGCCGGAGGTCGCGCTGGCGTCGATGCGGGCCACCGGAGCGCGGGTGCCCTGGATGTAGTCGATGCGGTAGACGCCGGAGTCGGCGTTGTTGCCGCCGAAGCCGCTGCCCCACTCGATGAGATAGAGCGCGCCGTCGGGGCCCCACTGCATGGCGTGCGGCCGGGCGAACGGCCAGTCCGGGAACACGGCGTTGATGTCCGTGACCGCCGCACCGGTCTCGTCGAGCTGGAACGAGTACAGGTTGCCCTGGTTCCACTCGGCGAAGATCGCCTTGCCGTCCCAGTACGCCGGCCACTTACGGTCCGACGCCAGCTCGGGGTCGTAGCGGTAGACGCCGCCGGCCATCGGGGCGCCGCCGCCGCCGATCTCCGGGAACAGCGGGTTGGTGGAGTAGCCGTACCAGACCTCCGCCTCGATGGCGGCGGGCAGCTGGGTCAGGCCGGTGTTGTTCGGCGAGTTGTTGACCGGCGCGTCGCAATCGAACGCGGCGCCGGACTGGTTGGTGGCGAAGTCGAAGTCGATGTACGGCGTGTTGTCGCCCACGCAGTACGGCCAGCCGTAGAAGCCGGGCTCGTCGACGATGTTCCACTCCACGCGGCCGTCCGGCCCCCGGCTGGGGTTCGCGCTGCCGGCGTCCGGGCCATAGTCGGCGACCATGAGCTTGTTGGTGGCCGGGTCCAGGCCGATGCGGAACGGGTTGCGGAAGCCCATCGCGAAGATCTCGGGCCGGGTCTGCGCGGTCCCCGGCGGGAACAGGTTGCCCTCCGGGATCGTGTAGCCGCCGTCGTCGGACGGGGTGATGCGCAGCACCTTGCCGCTGAGGCTGTTGGTGTTGGCCGACGTGCGCTGGGCGTCCCAGAGCTCCCGGCCGGGCCGCTCGTCGATCGGCGCGTAGCCGTTGGACGCGAACGGGTTCGTGTTGTCGCCGGTGCTCAGGTAGAGGTTGCCGTCGTTGTCGAACTCCAGCGCGCCGCCGGCGTGGCAGCACTCGACCCGGTTGGTCGGGAACTCGAGGATGACGGTCTCGCTGGCGAGGTCGAGCGTCTCGCCGGTCAGCGTGAACCGGGACACGCGGTCGATCGCCTGGCTGCCGGTCGGCGAGTACGTGAGGTAGATCCAGCCGTTCGTGGTGAAGTCCGGGTCCAGCGCGATGCCCAGCAGGCCGAACTCCTGGCCGGTGTACACGCTCAGCGTGCCGACCGTGGTGGCCGAGCCGTCGGGCCGGATGAGCCGGACCGCGCCGTTGCGGTCGATGTAGAAGACCCGCCCGTCGTCGGCGACCGCCAGCTCCATCGGGTTGCTGGTGGTGTCGTCGAGCGTCACCTTCTCGAAGCTGTCCGGCTTGCCGGCCGAGCAGTCGGCCGGCGTGACGCCCGCCGCGGTCTCGATGCCGCCGAGGACCAGCTGCAGGAACTCCGGCTCGGAGTAGGACTCGATGGTGTGCCCCAGCCCGGTGTACCAGGAGCGGCCGCCGTCGTAGTCCTGGCACCAGGTGATGGGGTGGTCCGCGCCCATCGCCCCGCTGCCCGGCGAGTACGACTTCTCGTCCAGTGACGTCAGCACGTGCACGTCGCCGCGCGGGTTGGACTGGTAGTTGTACCACTCGTCGTACCGTGACCAGAGCGGGTCGAGGTGCGCCGTCGACGGGTGCGCGGGGTCCTCCACCTTGACCGTCGCGGTCTGGTTCTGCGGGTGATTGGCGAAGTAGGCGCCGACCAGCCCGCCGTACCACGGCCAGCTGTACTCGGTGTCGGACGCCGAGTGGATGCCGGCGTACCCGCCGCCGTTCTGGATGTACCGCTCGAACGCCGCCTGCTGGTCGGCGTTGAGCACGTCACCGGTGGTCGACAGCCAGACGACGGCGTCGTACTGGGCCAGGTTCTCGTCGGTGAACGCCGCGGCGTCCTCCGTCGCGGTCACGTCGAAGTCGTGCTCGGCGCCCAGCTGCTGGATCGCGGCGATGCCCGCCGGGATCGAGTCGTGCCGGAAGCCGGCGGTCTTCGAGAACACCAGGATCGAGTAACCGCCGTGGCCAGGGTGGGCCGCGGCCGGAGGCGCCATCGCGGCGACCGCGAGCGGCACCGCCGTCACGACGGCGACACCTGCAGCCAATAATCGCCGCGCCCATCGGCGGGCGCGTTGCGCGGGATGACTCACCACAGTCTCCTCTGACTGTCGGGAACGGGATGTGCGCTCCGTGCCGGGGATGCCCCCGTGGTACTCGGCCCTCGCAGTGCTGCGGGTGTTCGTGTCGTGCCGGTCGGCGCCGGCCCGCTGGATCTCAGGCGGGTGCGGGCACCTCCGTCCACGCGCTCCCGGCGGCGGCGCTGTCCTCGACGGCGGCCAGGATGCGCTGCACGTTCAGGCCGTCGGCGAACGACGGCTCGGGGTCGCGGCCCTCCGCGATGGCCGTCAGCAGGTCGACGGCCTGGTGGGTGAAGGCGTGCTCGTAGCCGAGCCCGTGCCCCGCGGGCCACCAGGCGCTGACGTAGGGGTGGCTGGGCTCGGTGACCAGCACCCGCTTGAAGCCGGCCACCCGCGGGTCCTCGGTGTTGTCGAAGACCTGCAGGACGTTCATGTCCTCGAAGTCGAACGCGAGGCTGCCCTTCGCCCCGTTGATCTCGATGCGGATGGCGTTCTTGCGTCCGGTGGCGAACCGGGTCGCCTCGAACGAGGCCACCGCTCCCCCGGTGAACCGGGCCAGGAACAGCGCGGTGTCGTCGACGGTGACCGGGCCCTTCGCCGCGTCCGCGGAGGCCGCGCCGGCCAGGCCGGTGAACGACTCGGGGATCGGGCGCTCCTTGACGAACGTCTCGAGGATCGCGCTGACGCCGGTGATGCGCTCGCCGGTGATGTACTGCGTCAGGTCGATGATGTGCGCGCCGATGTCGCCGAGCGCACCCGAGCCGGCCTTGTCCTTCTCCAGCCGCCAGGACAGCGGCGCGTCGGGGTCGGCGATCCAGTCCTGCAGGTACTGCGCGCGGACGTGGTGCAGCTGCCCGAGCCGGCCCTCGGCCACCAGCTGCCGGGCCAGCGCGATGGCCGGCACCCGGCGGTAGGTGAAGCCAACCAGGCTGCGCACGCCCGACTCCGCCGCCTTCGCCGCCGCCTCGGCCATCGCCTCGGCCTCGGCGACGGTGTTGGCCAGCGGCTTCTCGCAGAGCACGTGCTTGCCGGCCTCGAGCGCCGCGATGGCGATCTCGGCGTGGGTATTGCCGGGCGTGCAGACGTCGACCAGTCCCACGTCGTCGCGGGCGACGAGTTTCCGCCAGTCCGTCTCGACGCTCTCCCACCCGAAGCGTCTGGCGACGTCGCCGGCCGCTTCGCGGTTCCGGCCGCCCAGCGCCACCAGGCGCGGGACGATCGGAACATCGAAGAAGCTCGGTGCGTTGCGCCAGGCCTGGGAGTGGGCCGCCCCCATGAACGCGTAGCCCACCATCCCGATGCCGAGGGTCGGCGTGTCGTCAACCGTCATGTGTCGTGCCTTCCGTTGTGTGCCCCCGTTGGTGACGGGCGAGGGCGGGGCCGGCGCCGGCCCCGCCACCGCCCGTCCTGATCAGGACTCGAACGCCAGGGGGAGGTACTGCTCGACGTTGTCGGCGTTGACGACCGGAGCGTTCAGCACGATCCGGCGCGGCACCTCGACCTGGACCAGGTCCGACATCCCCTTGTTCTGCGCCAGCAGCCGGGCCAGCCGGATGCCGTCGGCAGCCTGCGTCGGCGGGTAGAGGATGGTCGCCTCCATCTCGCCCTCCTGGATCCACCGCATCGCGTTCGCCGAGCCCGCGCCGCCGATGAAGAAGAACTCGTCGCGGCCGGCGTTGTCGAACGCCTGCTTGACGCCGACGCCCTGGTCGTCGTCATGGTTCCAGATGATGTCGATCTGCGGCGCCGCCTGCAGCAGGTTCGACGCCTGCTCCTCGCCGGACTCGACGGTGAACTCGGCGGCGACGCGGTTGTCGACGGTCTGCCCGCAGCCGTCCAGCGCGTCGGCGAAGCCCTGCGAGCGCTCCTGGGTCAGCGGCAGCGAGTCGATGCCGGCGATCTCGGCGATGACCGGGTCCTCGATGCCGTTCTCCTCGATCAGCTGGCAGGCGTAGGTGCCGGCCGAGACGCCCATGCCGTAGTTGTCGCCGAGGATCGTGGTGCGCGCGGCGAACGGCGTGGAGAACTCGCGGTCGACGTTGACGACCGGGATGCCGGCCTCCATCGCCCGGGTGGCCACCTCGGTGAGCTGGGCGCCGTCGGTGGGCAGCAGCACGATCGCGTCGACGCCCTCGTTGATGAACGTCTCGATCTGGCTGATCTGCAGGTTGGCGTCGTTGGTGGCCTCGGCGGTGCGCAGCTCGACGTCCTCGTACTTCTCCGCCTCGGCGATGGCGGAGTCGTTGACGGCGGCCAGCCAGCCGTGGTCGGCGAGCGGGCCGGAGAAGCCGATGGTCACCGTCTCGCCCGGCTCGTCGTTGCCGCCGGCCGGCGCCTGATCCTCGTCGGTCGCCCCGGCCGCGGGCTCCTCTTCCTCGGGCTCGTTGCTGGTGCAGCCCACCACGAGTGCCCCGGCCGCGAACACGGCGGCCGTGGACGTCAGCAACCGGCGATACGGCCGATTCGTGCGTACGGACATGGGTCTCTCCTCGTCGTTGGTTCGGTTCCCGGACCGTCCGTCCGGAGGGTGCGCTCTTGGGGGTGGGTTCGAGGTGGTGCGGGCTCGGGACGCTAGGTGGACTCGCGGCTGCGGACGGCGACCCGCTGCTGCAGCAGGACGGCGATGACGATGATCGCGCCCTTGGCGACGGCCTGGGTGGAGCTGTCGAGGTTGTTCAGCGTGAACACGTTGGTCAGCGTGGTGAAGATCAGGACGCCGAAGATGGTGCCGACGATGGTGCCGCGGCCGCCGGAGAGCAGCGTCCCGCCGATGACGACGGCGGCGATCGCGTCCAGCTCGTAGAGCAGGCCGTGGGTGGAACTGCCGGTGGTGGTCCGCGCCATCAGCATGGCCGCGGCGATGCCGCAGGCCAGGCCCAGCACGACGTAGA
>NZ_QUAL01000391.1 GCF_003579925.1 Jiangella rhizosphaerae
CAAGCTCGCCCTCACCTACCGCGGAGGCATCGTGCTCGCCGCCGTCACCATCTGGCTACGCCAATAAGGAGACGCGCCCTAGGTCATTCAGCCTGCATCGAACATGCTGACGATTGCCTCACCAGTCGTGAGGATCGCGGTCAGGGTGAGGTGGCGTGATCGGCGGTGGAGCGGCAGGCGACACCCGGCCAGATCGTGACCGCCGCCCGAGAGGCTGGGCTGGAGCTGCGCCACCTCGCCGGGTACCCCGACCGCCCCCGCTCTCGTTGATCTTGGAGTAAAGCGGCAATTGCAGTCACATTTGTCCGATTGATACCCGCATTACTCCAAGATCAACTTTGGTGGGGCGTGGTGATGGGCCGTCAGGCCAAGGCGGCGGTGAGCAGGTCGTACGCAGAGCGGTCGTAGGCGACCAGGCGGATCAGCTCCACCCGGGTGTCAGCCGAGCGGACGGTGTCGACGGCGATGCGGGCGGCCTGGTCGGGCGGGTAGCCGTAGACGCCGGTCGAGATGGCCGGGAACGCGACCGACCGGGCGCCGAGCGTGTCGGCGATCTCCAGTGACCGCCGGTAGCACGACGCCAGCAGCGAGGCCTCCCCAGCGGATCCCCCGCGCCAGACCGGGCCCACCGTGTGGATGACGTGCTTCACCGGCGGGTCGAGGTCGAACGCCGGGGTCGCCACGGCCGAGCCGGGCGGGCACGGCGCCAGCGCTCCGCCGGCCTCGGCCAGCCGCGGTCCCGCGGCCCGGTGGATGGCGCCGTCGACCCCGCCACCGCCGCGCAGCGACGAGTTGGCCGCGTTGACGATCGCGTCGACGTCCTCGCGGGTGATGTCGCCCTGGACCACCTCGACCCGAGCCATGCCGCCACGGTACCCGTCAGGCCCAGTCGCGCCCCGCCGCCACCGCCTCGCGCACCGCGGCGAGCTGCTCGCGCACCCGGTCCGGCGCCGTGCCGCCGCGCGCCGACCGCGACGCCAGCGACCCCGGCACCGACAGTACCGAGCGCACGGACGGCGTCAGCGACGGCGAGATCGCCGCGAGGTCCTCGTCGGTCAAGTCCCACAGCTCGATCCCGCGCGACTCGCACTCCCGTACGCACGCCCCCGCGATCTCGTGCGCCGACCGGAACGGCACCCCTTCGCGGACCAGCCACTCCGCCACATCGGTGGCCAGCGAGAACCCCTGCGGCGCCAGCTCCTCCAGCCGCGGCGCGTTGAACCGCAGCGTCGCCACCATGCCGGTGAACGCGGGCAGCAGGACGGTGAGCGTGTCGACGGAGTCGAACACCGGCTCCTTGTCCTCCTGCAGGTCGCGGTTGTACGCGAGGGGCAGCGCCTTGAGCGTCGTCAGCAGGCCGGACAGGTTCCCCACCAGCCGGCCGGCCTTGCCGCGGGCCAGCTCGGCGATGTCGGGGTTCTTCTTCTGCGGCATGATCGACGAGCCGGTGGACCAGGCGTCGTCGAGGGTGACGAAGGAGAACTCCTTGGTCGCCCACAGGATGACCTCCTCGGCGATCCGCGACACGTCGACGCCGATCATGGCGAACACGAAAGCCGCCTCGGCGACGAAGTCGCGGGACGCCGTCCCGTCGATCGAGTTCTCGACCGACGCGGAGAACCCCAGCTCGCGCGCGACGAACACCGGGTCCAGCCCCAGCGACGAGCCCGCCAGCGCGCCCGACCCGTACGGCGACTCGTCCGTGCGCCGGTCCCAGTCGCGCAGCCGGTCGACGTCGCGCAGCAGCGCCCATGCGTGCGCGAGCAGGTGGTGCGACAGCAGGACGGGCTGGGCGTGCTGCAGGTGAGTCCGGCCGGGCATGGCGACCCCGAACTGCGACGAAGCCTGCTCGACCAGCGCGTCGACCAGGTCGAGGACCAGCCCGGACACCGTCCGCGCCGACTCGCGCAGGTACATCCGGAACAGCGTGGCCACCTGGTCGTTACGGGACCGCCCGGCGCGCAACTTCCCGCCCAGCTCCGGCCCGACACGGTCGATCAGGCCGCGCTCCAGCGCGGTGTGCACGTCCTCGTCCGCCGCGGCGGGGGCGAACGCGCCGGACGCGACGTCGGCGGCCAGCCGGTCCAGGCCCTCGCGCATCGCCGTCAGCTCGTCGGCGGTCAGCAGGCCGGCCTGGTGCAGGACCGCCGCGTGCGCCTTCGACCCGTCGATGTCGTAGGGGGCGAGGCGCCAGTCGAACTGCGTCGACTTGGAAAGCACCGCCAACGCGTCCGCCGGCCCGCCCTCGAACCGGCCGCCCCACAGTGCACTGCTGTTCACACGTCCTCCGTCATGCCGCTCGTCGTTCCTGTTCAGCAAGGGGTAGCCGCACCGTCCCGCTCGCGCCCGCCAGCTCGCGACGGGCCGCCTCGAGTACCGCGGCGCCGGCGGCCAGCACCGAGCCGCCGGGTCCGACGAGGCCGTGCGCGCGGGCCAGCTGCCCGGTCAGCAGCAGCGCCTCGGCCAGGGTGACGGTCTCGCCGTCGAGGGCGACCGGGCGGCCGTCGTCGAACGTGACGGTCATGACGGCGGCACGGGGACGTTGCCCTCGGCGAGGGCCAGGAACCACGCGGCGACGTCGGCCCCGCCCTCCGGATCGGTCGAGATGACGAGGACGGTGTCGTCGCCGGCGATGGTGCCCAGGATGTCCGCGCGCGCCGCGTGGTCGATGGCCGACGCGAGATACTGCGCGGCGCCGGGCGGGGTGCGCAGCACCACCAGGTTGGCCGACGACCGCGCCGAGATCAGGATCTCCTCGCAGACCCGGATCAGCCGGGCGTCGACGGCGGACTTCGAAGCGGCCAGCGGCCGGGAGTCGCCGCCCTCGCCGGGCAGCGCGTAGACCAGCCAGCCGTCGGCGTTGCGGATCTTCACCGCGCCCAGCTCGTCGAGGTCGCGCGAGAGCGTCCCCTGGGTGACCTCGATGCCGTTCTCGGCCAGCCGCTCGGCCAGCTCCGTCTGCGACCGGATCGGGGTCCGCGCCAGGATCTCCGCGATGCGCCCGTGCCGGGCCGCGCGGGTGGCCGGCTGCGTCATCCCGTCGCCTCCTGCGCGAGCAGCCAGGTCAGCAGCGCCTTCTGGGCGTGCAGCCGGTTCTCGGCCTCGTCCCAGACGGCGCTGGCCGGGCCGTCGATCACCTCCGCGGCGATCTCCTTGCCGCGGTAGGCGGGCAGGCAGTGCAGCACGATCGCGTCGGGCGCCGCGGCCTTCACCGCGTCCTGGGTGAGCGCGAACGGGACGAACGGCGCCTCGCGGTCGCCGGCTTCGGACTCCTGCCCCATCGACACCCAGGTGTCGGTGGCCAGCACGTCGGCGCCGGCGAAGCCGTCGGCGGGGTCGGTGACGTGCGCGACCGACCCGCCGGTCTGCGCGGCGATGGCCGCCGCCCGCTCCAGCACCGCGGCCGACGGTGCGTAGCCCGCCGGCGACGCGACCCGCACGTGCATGCCGACGGACGCGCCGGCCAGCAGGTACGAGTGCGCCATGTTGTTGGCGCCGTCGCCGGCGTAGGTCAGCGTCAGCCCGGCCAGGGTGCCCTTGCGCTCGCGGACGGTCTGCAGGTCGGCCAGCAGCTGGCACGGGTGGTAGTCGTCGGTGAGCGCGTTCACGACGGGGACGGCGGCGGCCTCGGCCATCGCCTCCAGCCGGCCCTGCTCGTAGGTGCGCCAGACGATCGCGGCGCACTGGCGGTCCAGCACCCGCGCGGTGTCGGCGATCGGCTCGCCACGGCCCAGCTGCGACGTCTGCGCGTCGATGACCAGCGGGTACCCGCCCAGCTCGGCGATGCCGACGCTGAACGACACCCGGGTGCGGGTGGAGTGCTTGTCGAAGATCACCGCGACGGCGCGCGGGCCCTCCAGCGGCCGGTACGCGAACCGGTCCGCCTTGAGCTCGTCGGCCATGTCGAGCACCTCGAGGTACTCGGCCGGCGACAGGTCGTCGTCGCGGAGGAAGTGCCGGGTCATCGGGTCTCCTTCGGGGCGGTCCCGACGGCGTCGAGCACCGCCGGCAGCGCCGCCAGGAACTCGTCGGCCTGCGTCGTGTCGAGGATCAGCGGCGGCGCGAGCCGGATCGTATCGGGGTTGACGGCGTTGACGATGAACCCCGCGCCGAGCGCCTCACTCAGCACCTGCCCGGCGACGGGCGCGGCCAGCTCGATGCCCAGCAGCAGCCCTCTCCCCCGCACGCCGCGGACCAGCGGGTGACCCAGCGCCAGCACCTCGGCGCGCAGGTGCGTCCCGACGGTGCGGACGTTCTCGAGCAGGCCGTCACGCTCGATGGCGTGCAGCACGGCCAGCCCGGCCGCCGCCGCGACCGGGTTGCCGCCGAACGTGGTGCCGTGCGAGCCGGGTCCGAGCAGGTCCGCGGCCCGGCCCAGGCCGATGCAGGCGCCGATCGGGAAGCCGCCGCCGAGGCCCTTGGCGACGGTGACGACGTCGGGCACGATGCCCTCGACGGTGTGGCCGAACCAGTCGCCGGTGCGGCCGATGCCGGTCTGGATCTCGTCGACGACCAGCAGCGTCCCGGCCCGCTCGGTGATCTCGCGGGCCGCCGCCAGGTAGCCGGCCGGTGCCGGGACGACGCCGGCCTCGCCCTGCACCGGCTCGAGGAACACCGCGGCGGTGTCGCCGTCGACGGCCTCCTCCAGCGCCTCGGCGTCGCCGAACGGCACGAACGTCACGCCGGCGGGCAGCGGCTCGAACGGCTCGCGGATGACCGCCTTGCCGGTCAGCGCCAGTGCGCCCATCGTCCGGCCGTGGAAGCCGCCCTCGGTGGCGACGATCTTCGGCCGTCCGGTGCGCCGGGCGATCTTGAAGGCCGCCTCGTTGGCCTCCGTGCCGGAGTTGGTGAAGAACACCCGGCCGGACCCGCCCACGAGGTCGAGCAGCCGCTCGGCCAGCGCGATCTGCGGCGCGCTGGCGAAGAAGTTCGACACGTGACCGAGCGTGGCCAGCTGGGCGGTGATCGCGGACACCAGCAGCGGGTGCGCGTGGCCCAGTGAGTTCACCGCCAGCCCGCCGAGCAGGTCGAGGTAGCGCCGTCCGTCGGCGTCCCACACGTAGCAGCCCTCGCCGCGGACGAGCACCCGCTGCGGGCTGCCGAACGTGTTCATCAGCGCCTGGCCGTAGCGCGCGGTCCAGGTGGCGTTGTTGCTCGCGGCCAGCGCGTCCTCGCCCAGCCCGGGCACCTTCGCCAGCTCAGCCTGGTACGTCATCACGGGACCACCATCGTTCCCACACCCTCGTCGGTGAACACTTCCAGCAGCAGCGAGTTGGGCACCCGTCCGTCGATGATCGTCGCCTCCGGCACGCCGCCCTCGACCGCGCGCAGGCACGCCTGCATCTTCGGGATCATGCCCGACGACAGCGACGGCAGCAGCGTCGTCAGCTCGCCGGCGGTGATCTCCTGGACGATCTCGGTGTCGGCCGGGTAGTTGCGGTACAGGCCCTCGACGTCGGTCAGCACGACGAGCTTCTCCGCGCCCAGCTCGACCGCCAGCGCGGCCGCGGCGGTGTCGGCGTTGACGTTGTGCACGACGCCGTCGATGTCGGGCGCGACCGACGACACCACCGGGATGCGTCCCGCGTCGATGAGATCGAGCACCGCGCCGGCGTCGACCTCGGCCACGTCGCCGACCAGCCCGATGTCGACCGGCTCGCCGTCGACGACGGCGGACTGCCGTTCCGCGGTGAACAGGCCCGCGTCCTCGCCGGACAGCCCGACGGCGAGCGGCCCGTGGGCGTTCATCAGCCCGACGATCTCGCGGCCGACCTGGCCGACCAGCACCATCCGGACGACGTCCATCGCCTCGGGTGTGGTCACCCGCAGGCCGCCGCGGAACTCGCTCTCGATGCCGAGGCGGTCGAGCATCGCGGTGATCTGCGGCCCGCCGCCGTGCACGACCACCGGCTTCAGGCCGGCGAGCCGGAGGAACACGATGTCGTCGGCGAAGGCCCGTTTGAGGCCGTCGTCGATCATCGCGTTGCCGCCGTACTTCACCACGACGATCTTGCCGTGGAACCGCTTGAGCCAGGGCAGCGCCTCGACCAGGACACCGGCCTTGGCCAGCGCGGCCGTCGCCGTCGTCGTCGCGCTCATGTCGAGTACGCCGAGTTCTCGTGCACGTAGTCGTGCGTGAGGTCGCTGGTCAGGATCGTCGCGGTGGACGCGCCGGCGTTCAGCTCGACCAGGACGTGCACCTGGCGGCCGGTCAGGTCGACGGACGTGGACGGCTCGCCGAACTGCGTCCCGCCGGCCCGGCAGACCTTGACCCCGTTCATCGAGATGTCGATCTTCTCCGGCTCGAACACGGCTGTCGTCGTGCCGACGGCGGCCAGCACGCGGCCCCAGTTCGGGTCGTTGCCGAAGACGGCGGCCTTGAACAGGTTGCTCCGGGCGACGGCCCGCGCGACCTCGACGGCGTCGTCCTCGCTCGCCGCGCCGGTGACCTCGATGGCGATGTCGTGGTGCGCGCCCTCGGCGTCGTGCCAGAGCTGCTCGGCGAGGTCGGCGCAGACGGCGGTGACCGCCGCGGACAGCGCGTCCTGGGTGGGTGTGACGCCCGAAGCGCCGCTGGCCATGAGCACGACGGTGTCGTTGGTGGACATGCAGCCGTCGGTGTCGAGCCGGTCGAAGGTCGTCTTCGTCGCGGCCCGAAGCGCGGCGTCGAGCGTGGCGGCGTCGGCGGCGGCGTCGGTGGTGATGACGACGAGCATGGTGGCCAGCGCGGGGGCGAGCATGCCGGCGCCCTTGGCCATGCCACCCACGACCCAGCCGTCACCGGACGCCGTCGCCTGCTTCGCGACGGTGTCGGTCGTCATGATCGCCTCGGCCGCGGCGGGGCCGCCGTCGGGCGACAGCTGCGCGTGAGCGGCGCGGATGCCGGCCTCGAGGATCGGCCGGTCCAGCGGCTGGCCGATCAGCCCGGTGGAGCAGACGGCGACGTCGAAGGCCTGGCCGCCGGTCAGTTCGGCGACGAGTTCGGCGCTGGCGTGTGTGGTCTGGAAGCCCTCGGGGCCGTTGTAGCAGTTGGCGCCGCCGGAGTTCAGCACGACGGCGGACAGCCGTCCGTCGACTATGGTCCGCTCGCTCCAGAGCACGGGATTGGCCTTGCACCGGTTCGACGTGAACACGGCGGCGGCGCTGTGCTGCGGGCCGTCGTTGACGACGAGCGCGACGTCGGGCTTGCCGCTGGGCTTCAGGCCGGCGACCACGCCGGCCGCCCGGAAGCCGGCCGCTACGGTGACGCTCACGGCGCCACCCCCGTCGTCGGCAACCCGAGTGTCTCGGGCAGCCCGAGCGCGAGGTTGGCCGACTGGATCGCCGCGCCCGCGGTGCCCTTCGCGAGGTTGTCGATGGCGGCGATCGCGACCACCCGGCCGGCCGCCTCGTCGACCGTCACCTGGACGTGCGCGGTGTTGGCGCCGAGGACGGCGGCCGTGGTGGGCCACTGCCCCTCGGGCAGCAGGTGGACGAACGGCTCGTCGGCGTAGGCGTCGGCCCATGCGGCCCGCACGCTGCCGGCGTCGCCGCTCAGCTTCGCCGTGACGGTGGCGAGGATGCCGCGGCTCATCGGGACCAGCGTCGGCGTGAACGAGAGCGTCACCGGCGCACCGCCGCTGGCGAGCTGGAGGTTCTGCTGGATCTCGGGGATGTGCCGGTGGACGCCGCCGACGGCGTACGGGCTGGCCGCGCCCATGATCTCGCTGGCCAGCAGGTGCGGCTTGAGCGACTTGCCCGCTCCGGACGTGCCGCAGGCCAGCACCGCGACGATGTCGTCGGGCGCAACGACACCCGCGGCCAGGCCGGGCGCGAGCGCGAGCGTGACGGCGGTGACGTTGCAGCCGGGGACGGCGATCCGCTTGGCGCCCGGGAGGGCGTCGCGCTGCTTGCCGCCGTCCTTGCGGACGAGTTCGGGCAGGCCGTACGGCCAGCTGCCGGCATGCTCGGTGCCGTAGAACCGCTGCCACGCCGCGGCGTCGGTGAGCCGGTGGTCGGCGCCGCAGTCCAGCACCAGCACGTCGTCCGGCAGCTGCGCGGCGACCTGCGCGGACGTGCCGTGCGGCAGCGCGAGGATCACCACGTCATGCCCGGCCAGCGCCTCGGCCGTCGTGGGCTCGAGGGTCCGGTCGGCCAGCTCGATCAGCTGCGGGTGGTGAGCGATGAGGCGGTCGCCCGCCTTCGAGTGCGCCGTCACCGTCCCCACGCCGAGTTCGGGGTGCGCGAGCAGCAGGCGCAGCAGCTCGCCGCCCGCATAGCCACTCGCTCCCGCGATCGCCACAGTCGCTCCCATGCGAATGAGTATGCAGAGTTCCGCAAATTCATGCAACGTGGTTCCGGTCACGCGGAATCCAGGTGCGGTGGCGACTCGCTCTCGGGGACGATGGCGCGATGCCGCCCGTCACCGCGTCCGGAGCCCGCGCCAGCTGGGACCGTCTGCCCGCCGCCGTGCGGGCCGGCGTCGAGGACGTGCTCGGCTCGCCCGTCGTCGCGGCCGTCAACCAGCCCGGCGGCTTCTCCCCCGGCCTGGCCGCGCGCGTGCGCTCTGCCGACGGCGCCCGGGCGTTCGTCAAGGCGGTCGGCACGCCGCTCAACCCGGAGTCGCCGGGCATCCACCGGCGCGAGGCGATCGTGGCGGCGGCGCTGCCGGACGAGGCGCCGGTCCCGCGGCTGCGCGGTTCCTACGACGACGGCGACTGGGTCGCCCTGGCTGGCCGATCTGGCGGCGTCGGCGCTCGACGTGGCCGGCGGCGACACCCTGGTCCACTTCGACCTGCGGGCCGACAACGTCCTGCTGTCCGGTTCGCGGGTGTGGTTCGTGGACTGGCCCTGGGCGTTCCGGGGCGCGGCCTGGATCGACTCGGTGATGCTGCTGAAGAACGCCGCGTTCCACGGCCACGACCCCGAGCCCTACCTCGTCGGCCACCCGCTCCTCGCGGACGTGGACCCCTGGCACGTGACGGCGTTCCTGGCCGGCATGGCCGGCTTCTTCGGCTCAGCTGGGCGCCGGCCCGCGCCGCCCGGGCTGCCGACGCTGCGGGACTTCCAGCTGGCACAGCACGCGACGACGCTGGCCTGGGTGCGCCGCCGCACCCGCTGGGACTGAGCGATCAGCGCGGGGCGACCAGCTCGGCCGGGACGATGCGGACCGGGTACGGCCGGGTCAGCTCGAGCGCCTCGTCGCCGATCGCCCGGCCGGCCTCGGCGTAGACGCCGTCGCGCAGCTCCCAGGCCGTGACGGACGGCTCGTCGGGGTCGACCACCCAGTACGAGGGCGTTCCCGCGGCCTCGTAGCGGGACCGCTTGAGCAACAGGTCGTACCGCCGCGTCGACGGAGACAGCACCTCGACCGCCAGCAGCGGCGCCTTCGGCAGATCGCGTTCGGTGAGATCGGCGACCCGGGTGACCAGCACGTCCGGTTCCAGGACGGTGTCGTCGCTCAAGGCCACATCGAGCGGCGCGAAGAACACCTCCAGCCCGTCTGGACAGGCGTCTTCGAGCAACCGGCTCAGGCGTCGGACCGCGCGCTGGTGCTTCGGAGCGGGTGCCGGGGTCACGAGAAGCACCCCGTCGAGAAGCTCGTGCCGCCGCCCGTCATCGGGCATCGCGTCCAGCTCGGCCCGGGTGATCGGCCCGGGATTGAGCGGCGGCAGCTCGTCGCTGCGCGGAGCGGTCATGACCACCATGCTGCCTCCAGTTCGTCACGATGGCCAACGCTGCCACGCGACGACTCGCGGCGCGAATCGCTATCCACAGGGCTGTGGATAACTCAGCGGAGCGGGTCGCCGGGGCCCGCGGTGGGCAGGCGGAGGGTGCGCGCGTCGTGCGCCAGGATGTCGTCGCGCAGCGCCAGCAGCGACTCGACGGTGTCCGTCCCGGCGCGGAAGAACCGGC
This sequence comes from Jiangella rhizosphaerae, assembly GCF_003579925.1. Taxonomy (GTDB): domain Bacteria; phylum Actinomycetota; class Actinomycetes; order Jiangellales; family Jiangellaceae; genus Jiangella; species Jiangella rhizosphaerae. The sequence goes on from NZ_QUAL01000391.1 coordinate 9,895, forward strand.
CGCCAAGCTCGTCGAGACGGCCGTCGCCGATGGCGGCGACGAGCTCGACCACCTGGTCCGGCGGCGTCCACTCCGTCCGGGCGGCGTGCATCGGCATCGCCGTGGTCATCTCGGTCTCGACGTGGCCGGGCGCCAGGTCGAACGCCCGCACGCCCTGCGACCGGTACTGCAGGTCGAGCAGGCCGGTGAAGCGGGCCAGCGCGCCCTTCGAGACCGCGTAGCCGGTGTAGATCTCAGCGGCCCGGTAGCCGAGCCCGCTGTTCATGTTGACGATGCGGCCACCGCCGCCGGCCAGCATGACCGGCAGGACGGCGTGCGTGACCAGCAGCGGGCCGCGGACGTTGACCTCGACGACGTGCCAGCTGTCCTCGACGTCGGTGTCGAGGAACGCCGCCTCGACCGGTTCGATGACGCCGGCGTTGTTCACCAGCAGGTCGATGCGGTCCAGGTGGCCGGCCACCGCGCGCACGGCCTCGGCGACGTCGTCGCGGTCGACGACGTCGGCGGTCACGCCGACCGCCGCGACGCCGTGGGCGCGGCACTCGGCGACGACCTCGTCCAGGCGGAGACGGTCGCGCGCGATCAGCCCGACGGACACGCCGCGCGCGGCCAGCCCGACGGCCAGCGCGCGCCCGATGCCCCGGCTCGCACCGGTGACCAGCGCCGTCCGGCCGGCCGGCA
>NZ_QUAL01000392.1 GCF_003579925.1 Jiangella rhizosphaerae
CGGGTCGCGGCGGAAGCGCTCGCGCAGCCGCAGCTCGGCCGGGCGGAGGGCGAGCCGGGCACGGCCGGCCCGGGCGGCGCGCCGGCTCAGCGGCAGCAGCAACAGCCGGACGAGCACGACGACGACGAGGATGGCGACCCCGGTGGCGGCGTCACCGGCGAGCGGCTCCGCAGCGGAGGAGAGGGCGAGGACGAGCTCGGAGACTGCCTGGGCAGGTGTGTCGAGAACGGACAGCATGACGGGACCCTTCGGAACGAGAGCACATGGACGGACAGCTGAGTGGGATCAGCTGCCCGGACGGAGCTCTCGGCCGAGGGCGGGCGGCGGCGTCGGGGTCGGTCTGCGCGATGACGACGGGAGGAGCGGCGGCCACGCGGCGCAGGCCCGGTGCGTTGCGCGCACCCACGACCGTGCGCGAGCGGGACGTGGCCAGCATCGCCAGCACCATGATCAGGACGGCCAGCAGCGCCACCACGCCGGGCGCCGTGCCCAGGGGCGTCGCGAACAGGCCGGCGAGCACGGCCGCCACGACGCCGGCCGCCGCGCCGAGCCACCGAGTCATGGCGACAAGGGTAAGGGCACTCAGGCGGACGGGACCACGAGGCGCCAATCCGCGCCGACTACGGCGTGTCTACGGCAGCCGAGCCGGAATCGCGCTTAGCGTTTCATCATCCTCAGGTTGACATAACTATAAACCTCAACTTGAGGGTGAGGGTTTGAACTCGACGAAAGGCGATGTCCAGTGACTGCTCCGCAGAACTACCTCGCGGTGATCAAAGTCGTCGGCATCGGCGGCGGCGGAGTCAACGCGGTCAACCGCATGATCGAAGTCGGCCTCAAGGGCGTCGAGTTCATCGCGATCAACACCGATGCGCAGGCGCTGCTCATGAGCGACGCCGACGTCAAGCTCGACGTCGGCCGCGAGGCGACGCGGGGGCTGGGCGCCGGCGCCAACCCCGACGTCGGCCGCAAGGCCGCCGAGGACCACGCCGAGGAGATCGAAGAGGTGCTCAAGGGCGCCGACATGGTCTTCGTCACGGCGGGCGAGGGCGGCGGCACCGGCACCGGCGGTGCGCCCGTCGTGGCCCGCATCGCGCGCTCGCTCGGCGCGCTGACCATCGGCGTGGTCACCCGCCCGTTCATGTTCGAGGGGCGACGGCGCGCGCTGCAGGCCGAGGCCGGCATCGAGGCGCTCAGGGAAGAGGTCGACACTCTGATCGTCATCCCGAACGACCGGCTGCTGTCGATCAGCGACCGCCAGGTCAGCGTGCTCGACGCGTTCAAGAGCGCCGACCAGGTGCTGCTCTCCGGTGTCCAGGGCATCACCGACCTCATCACCACGCCGGGCCTGATCAACCTCGACTTCGCCGACGTGAAGTCGGTCATGAGCAACGCCGGCTCGGCGCTCATGGGAATAGGGTCCGCCCGCGGCGAGGACCGCGCGGTGGCGGCCGCCGAGATGGCCATCTCCAGCCCGCTGCTCGAGGCGTCCATCGACGGCGCCCACGGCGTCCTGCTGTCGGTGTCCGGCGGCTCCGACCTCGGGCTGTTCGAGATCAACGAGGCGGCCAACCTGGTCGCGCAGGCGGCACACGACGACGCCAACATCATCTTCGGTGCCGTCATCGACGACGCGCTCGGCGACGAGGTCCGGGTCACCGTCATCGCCGCCGGGTTCGACGGCGGCCAGCCGGTCCGCCGCGAGCTGGGCACCGTCAAGAAGCCCGAATCGGCGTCCGGGGCATCGGGCCCGGCCGCCGCCGGGGGCATCGGCTCGGTCGCGACGGCCACCCCGGCCGCCGCGAAGCCGAGCGACCAGGGGGACACGGGCGGCGACGACGGTGACGGCGCACCCGCCGCGCCGCCCGCCCCACCCCGCGAGCAGCGACGCATCGTCCCGGCCACGCCCAGCGACGACCTGGACGTGCCGGACTTCCTGAAGTAGTGCTCCGCGACACCAGCACCGCGGGGTCGGTCAGGTTCGCCTTCACCGACCGGCACGGTGGCGTCAGCGCGGCTCCCTACGACGAACTGAACCTCGGCGGGCACGTCGGCGACGACCCCGCTGCGGTCCGGCGCAACCGCGAGCTGCTGGCGGCGGCCATCGGCCTCGCGCCGGGCGCGGTGAGCTACATGAACCAGGTGCACGGCAACGCCGTCGCCGTCGTCGAGGGGCCGTGGGCCGGACCCGCTCCTGAGGTCGACGCGCTGGTGACGACGCAACCGGGTCGCGCGCTCGCCGTCCTCGTCGCCGACTGCGTGCCGGTCCTGCTGGCCGACCCGGACGCCGGGGTGATCGCCGTCGCGCACGCGGGCCGGCCCGGGCTCGCGGCGGGCGTCGTCCCGGCGGCCATCTCGGCCATGCGCGACCTCGGCGCCCGCAAACTGGTCGCGCGGGTCGGGCCGGCGGTCTGCGGCCGCTGCTACGAGGTGCCCGAGGCGATGCGGGCCGAGGTCGCCGCCGTCGTCCCGGAGGCGTGGGCGGTCACCCGGCAGGGGACGCCGGCGCTGGACGTCCCGGCCGGCGTCGTCGCCCAGCTGCGCGCCGCCGGCACCACCGTCGAGACCGTCGCGACCTGCACGTTCGAGGACCCGCACAGCTACTCCTACCGGCGCGACGGCGTCACCGGACGGTTCGCCGGGCTGGCGTGGATGAGTCAGGCGTGATTGGTGTGACTGCTGCGACACGTGGGCGTGTCGCGCTCACAATCCCCGGATCCGGCGATTCCCGGGTCTAGTGTCTGGATCAACAGGGGACCGTCCACCCACTAGCGCGGAGGACTTGAATGGCCGGCGCAATGCGCAAGGTTGCGGTCTACCTCGGCCTCGTGGAGGACCGAGACCGCTACGACGACGAGTACGACGAGTACGAAGCCGACGACGAGGCGTACGTCGAGGAGTTCGACGACGAGCCCGTCGAGGAACCGCGTCGCGAGCGGGCACCCGAACGCGAGCGCGAGCACACCGCGACGGTGGCCTCGCTCGCCGACCGCCGGCCCGTCGCGGCAGTACGAAGGGCACCCGCCATGCGCGAGGCACGGATCACCACGCTCCACCCGCGGACGTACAACGAGGCGCGCACACTGGGCGAGCACTTCCGCGACGGCACGCCCGTCATCATGAACCTCTCCGAGATGGACGAGGCCGACGCCAAGCGGCTGGTCGACTTCGCCGCGGGCCTCATCTTCGGCCTGCGCGGCAGCATCGACCGCGTCACGGCCAAGGTGTTCCTGCTCACACCCGCGGACGTCAGCGTGACGGCCGAGGACAAGGCCCGCATGGTCAGCGGCGGGTTCTTCAACCAGAGCTGACCTGGGCCGGGCGTGAGCCGCGAACTGAGCGAACTCGCGCCCGGCTCGCCGTGTCCAAGTCATCGTTCCGAGCCGACGTCAGGTAAGTTCAGGTGTTGTGTCGGCTGTGAGTCAGATTCTCTCCGCGGTGTTGTGGCTGTTCTTCATCGCTTTGCTGGTCCGGCTCGTGGTCGACTGGATTCAGGTCTTCGCGCGCGAGTGGCAGCCCAAGGGGCTGGTGCTCGTCGTGCTGGAGGCCATTTACACGGTGACCGACCCGCCACTGCGGGCGATTCGTCGCGTCCTTCCGCCGTTGCGGATCGGCTCGGTCGCCCTAGACCTGGCGTTCATCGTGCTCATCATCCTGGTCCAGATTCTGCTTGTTGTTGTCGGATCCCTAGGATGACGCGGTACGGTGACATTCTGCCTATGCCCACATCCGAGGTGACGCTATGCCACTGACGCCCGAGGACGTCCAGAACAAGGAGTTCACGACGGTCCGCCTGCGCGAGGGTTACGACATGCAGGAGGTCGACGAGTTCCTGGACGAGGTCGAGGCCGAGCTCGCGCGCATGCAGCGGGAGAACGACGAGCTGCGCGACAAGCTCTCCGCCGTGACCCGTGGCGGCGGAGTCGCCGCGTCGGCCGAGCCCATCCAGGCTCCGCGCCAGCCCGAGGCGCCGAAGGCCCCCGAGGCCCCGCCGTCGGCCGCGGCCGCCGTCCCCACGGGCGTGCAGCCGAGCGACGCCGCGGCGAAGGTGCTCGCCCTGGCCCAGAAGACGGCCGACGAGCTGGTCGCCGACTCCAAGGCCGAGGCCGACCGCCTCATGAACGAGGCCCGCACCCGTGCGGAGAAGCTGGACTCCGAGTCCAAGGCCAAGGCCGCGAAGATCGAGCAGGACGCCCGGCAGCGGGCCGACTCGATCGAGCAGGAGGTGCAGAAGCGCCGGGCCCAGGTCTTCGGCAAGCTCGAGTCCGACCGTGCCGACCTCGAACGCGAGCTCGAGACCCTGCGCGCCTTCGAGCGCGAGTACCGCAGCCGGCTCAAGTCCTACCTCGAGCGCGAGCTGCGCAAGCTCGAGACCGGCGGGGTCGACGAGGCCGACACCGGCGTGGGGCAGGTCCCCGCGGCGGCGGCGGGCGGCGGCGGTGCGCCGCAGCCGGCCGGCCCGAGCGGCGGCAACGCCCAGGCGGCGCAGACCGGCGGTTCGCTCCGGTCGGTCGCCAGCCTGCTCGACGACGAACAGCGCTGACGGAGCACGCGGAAGGGGCCCGACGCCGGCGGTGATCCGCCGGCCGGGCCCCTTCGCGCGTCAGGCCTGCACCCGGCGCACCCGGAACGTCAGGCCGAGGTCGGCGTCGCCGTGGTCGGGCAGACCGGGCAGCGCGTCCAGGCCCTCGTGCACGGCCGTCGCCAGCACCTCGTCGGCCAGCAGCGCGTGGTGCTCGCGCAGCGCGGCCGCCATCTGGTCCAACGCCGACCACGCCAGCTCGATGCGGTCGGACACCTCGAACCCGGACGACTTGCGCGCCTCCTGGACCAGCCGGACCGCCTCGCGGACCAGACCGGCCCGCACCAGCTCGTCGCTCAGCGTGAGGTCCAGCGCGACCGTCTCGCCCTCGCGGGCGACCGCCCAGCCCTCGCGCGGCGTCTCGGTGACGACGACGTCGTCCGGCGCCAGCTCGACCGTGCCGAGGCCGGGGACGTCGAGCGTCGCTCGAGCGTCCGACTTCAGCGTCGCCGCCAGCGCGGCGGCGTCGGTCGCCGCGATCGCCCGCGCCACCTGCGGCGTGTCCTTCGCGAACCGCTTGCCCAGCGACCGGAAGTTCGCCTTCGCCGACACGTCGACGAGATCCTCGCCCGCGCCGGCCTCGGCCAGCGACAGCACCGACGCCACGTTCAGCTCGTCGGCGACCTCGGCGCGCAGCTCCGGCCGCAGCGTCTCCCAGCCGCGGGCGCCGACCAGCGCACGCGACAGCGGCTGGCGGGTGCGCACCTTGGACTCCGCCCGCGCGGCCCGGCCCAGCTCGACCAGCCGGCGGGTCAGCGACATCTCCGCCCGCAGGGCGTCGTCGATCAGCGAGTCGTCGGCCTCGGGCCAGGTCGCGGCGTGCACCGACGACGCGGCGCCGGGGACGGCGGGCACGACGAGGTCCTGCCAGACCCGCTCGGTGATGAACGGCACCATCGGCGCCATCAGCCGGGTCAGCGTCTCGACGCACTCGTGCAGCGTCGCCAGCGCGGCCGGGTCGCCGTCCCAGAACCGCCGCCGCGACCGCCGGACGTACCAGTTCGACAGGTCGTCGACGAACGCCGTGAGCCGCGCGCCGGCCGCCTGCGTGTCGAACCCGTCCAGCGCGGTGTCGACGTCGCGGACCAGCCGGTGCAGCTCCGACAGCGCCCAGCGGTCCAGCACCGGCCGCTCGGCGACCGGCGGCGCCGCGTCGGCGCCCGGCCGCCAGCCCGCCGTCCGCCCGTACAGCGACAGGAACGAGGCGGTGTTCCAGTAGGTCAGCAGCACCTTGCGGACGATCTCCTGCAGGCCGGCGTGCCCGACCCGGCGCGGCAGCCACGGCGACCCGCTGGCCAGCATGAACCAGCGGACGGCGTCGGCGCCGTGCTCGTCCATGAGCGGCATCGGCTCGAGGATGTTGCCCAGGTGCTTGCTCATGCGCCTGCCGTCCTCGGCCAGGATCAGCCCGAGACAGACGACGTTCTCGTACGACGACCGGTCGAACACCAACGTGCCCACGGCCATCATCGTGTAGAACCAGCCGCGGGTCTGGTCCAGCGCCTCGCAGATGTACTGCGCCGGGTAGGTCTTCTCGAACGCCTCCACGCTTCCGGGCGCGTACGGGTACCCGACCTGCGCGAACGGCATCGCGCCGGAGTCGTACCAGACGTCGATGACGTACGGCTCGCGGCGGAACGTGCCGGGCACGCCGGGCAGCGTGAACGTGACGTCGTCGACGTAGGGCCGGTGCGGGTCGAGCTCGGAGAGGTCCTGACCGGCCAGCTCCGACAGCTCCGCCAGCGACCCCACGCACACCATGCGCGAGGGGTCCTCGTCGTTGCGCCAGATGGGCAGCGGCGTGCCCCAGTACCGGTTCCGCGACAGCGCCCAGTCGACGTTGCCGCGCAGCCACTCGCCGTAGCGGCCCCACTTGATGGTCTCGGGGTACCAGTTCGTCTTCTCGTTCTCGCGCAGCAACGCGTCCTTGATCTGCGTCGTGCGGATGTACCAGGACGGCTGCGCGTAGTAGATGAGCGGCGTGTGGCAGCGCCAGCAGTGCGGGTACTCGTGCTCGTACGGGACGTGCTTGAACAGCACGCCGCGGTGCTCGAGGTCGTTGACGAGGTCGGCGTCGGCGCGCTTGAAGAACTGGCCGCCGACCAGCGGGACGTCCTCGGCGAACGTGCCGTCGGAGCGCACCGGGTTCACCACCGGCAGGTCGTAGCGGCGGCAGACCCGCAGGTCGTCGGCGCCGAACGCGGGCGCCTGGTGCACCAGCCCGGTGCCGTCCTCGGTGGTGACGTAGCCGTCGACCACCACGAAGTGGGCGTCGGGGATGTCGACGAGCTCGAACGGGCGCTGGTACGTCCACCGCTCCATCTCAGAGCCGGTGAACGACGCCACCACCACGGCGTCCTCACCCAGCACCGACGCCAGCAGCGGCTCGGCGACGACGAGGGTCTCGTCGGATCCGGCCGCCCGCGCGGCGACGTAGGTGACGTCGGGGTGCGCGGCGACCGCGGTGTTGGAGACCAGCGTCCACGGGGTCGTCGTCCAGACCAGCAGCGACGCCCGGCCCGCCAGCGGTCCGCCGGTCAGCGGGAAGCGCACGTACACCGACGGGTCGACGACGGTCTCGTAGCCCTGCGCCAGCTCGTGCGACGACAGCGCGGTCTCGTCGCGCGGGCAGTACGGCGACACCCGGTAGTCCTCGACCAGCAGGCCCTTGTCGAAGATCTGCTTGAGCGACCACCACACGCTCTGGACGTACGACGCGTCCATGGTGCGGTAGGCCTGCGAGAGGTCGACCCAGTAGCCCATCCGCTCGGTGAGCTGCTCGAACGCGTCGACGTGACGGAGCACGGACTCGCGGCACTTCTGGTTGAAGTCGGCGACGCCGTACGCCTCGATGTCGCTCTTGGCCTCGAAGCCGAGCTCCTTCTCGACGGCGATCTCCACCGGCAGGCCGTGGCAGTCCCAGCCGGCCTGACGGGGGACGTGGTAGCCCTTCATCGTCCGGTAGCGCGGGAACACGTCCTTGAACGCGCGCGCCTCGATGTGGTGGGTGCCGGGCATGCCGTTGGCGGTCGGCGGACCCTCGAAGAAGGTCCACTGCGGGCGGCCCTCGCTGTTCTTCACCGTCTGCGCGAACACGTCGTTGTCGCGCCAGAAGGCGAGGATGTCGTGCTCCAGCGCCGGCAGGTCGACCTGGGCGGGCACCTCGCGGTAGCCGGTCGGCTCGGTCATCGGTTCTCTCGTATCCTCCGTCAGCAGATCCGACGGAGGGACGAGGCGGACCCCGCGGTACCACCCTCCTTGGCCGGCTCCCGGCGGGAACCGCACCCTCTTCGTTCGCGCGGCCGGGTCTACTGGGCGCCGTGACGCCGTTCTTCCGGCGGCTCGGGGGTGATCTTCGCCCGCGCCCGTGTCGCCGGGCTCGCACCGTCCCCGGCTCGCTCCTGACCGTCGACGCGGGGTACTCGTCCCCGTCCACGCCTGCTCGCGTACCACAGAGTGTACGCGCGACTACCCTTGGCCGCGTGCGCGTGACGATCCGGGTGCGTCCGGGTGCCTCCCGGACGGCGGTGGGCGGCCGGTACGGCGACGCTCTCGTGGTGGCCGTCCAGGCGCGGGCCGTCGACGGCGCCGCCAACCGGGCCGCGCTGGAGGCCCTGGCCAGCGCACTGGGAATACGCCGGCGGGAGGTGACGTTGCTCACCGGAACGACCAGCAGGACCAAGACTGTCGAGGTCCCGGACGCGGCGGCATCGCGCCTGGCAGATCTCATGCGCGAGGCGGATTGATGACGGGCGGGTCACGATCTATTCTCACGGCACCTGGCTCTTGCGCAGGGGTGGGTGGGCGGGGCTGACGGGGGAATTGGAAGGTGGCGAGGCAGATGGCGGGTGCGAAGGCGAAGGTGGACACCGTGGCCGGAAACAGCGAGGTCGAGGCCGCTGAGGCGGCCGCCCTGGTGGTCCGCGAGGACGAGGACCCGTGGACGGAAGCGGAGCTCGCGGAGGTGCGCGAGCAGCTGAACGCCGACGCCACGCGGCTGCGCGAGGAGATCGCGGAGGCCGAGGCCGAGATCGCCGACCTGCTGCGCAGCAGCGACACCGGCGGCGAGGACCAGGCCGACACCGGCACCAAGACGTTCGAGCGGGAGCACGAGATGTCGCTGGCGGCCAGCCACCGCGACATGCTCATCCAGACCGAGCGGGCGCTGGGGCGCATCGAGAACGGCACGTACGGCATCTGCGAGAACTGCGGCAACCCCATCGGCAAGGCCCGCCTGCAGGCGTTCCCGCGGGCCACGCTGTGCATGACGTGCAAGCAGAAGCAGGAGCGCCGCTGACGGACGGAGGGCGCCGGCGCACCGGCGTCCTCCTGGCCGTGGCCGCCGCGGTGCTCGCGGCCGACCAGCTGACGAAGATCCTGGCGGTCGCGCTGCTCGATCCGGGCCGCGCGGTTCCCGTCCTCGGCGAGGTCGTGCAGTTCCGGCTGATCCGCAACCCGGGCGCCGCGTTCAGCCTGGCCACGAACATGACACCGGTGCTGACGGTGGTCGCCATCGTGGTCGTGCTGGTGATCGTCGCGGTGAGCCGGCGGGTGGCGCACCGGGGCTGGGCGGTGGCGCTCGGCGCGGTGCTGGGCGGAGCGCTCGGCACCGTCACCGACCGTATCTTCCGCATGCCAGGCGCGTTCCGCGGCCACGTCGTCGACTTCGTCGAGCTGCCGAACTGGCCGGTGTTCAACGTCGCCGACTCCGCCATCGTCACCGGCGCCGTGCTGGTGGCGGTGCTGAGCGTGCGCGGCGTCCCGCACGACGGGGCACGCCGGCGCGAGGTGGTCGCGACGTGAGCGAGCACCGCAGCCTGCCCGTGCCGGACGGGCTCGAGGGCGAGCGCCTGGACGCCGCCCTGGCCCGGCTGTTCGGCTTCTCCCGCAGCAGGGCCGCCGCGCTGGTCGAGGACGGCCACGTCGTCGTCGACGGCGACGTCGCGCTGAAGTCCACCCGCGTGCGCGGCGGCTCCTGGCTCGAGGTCGAGATCCCGTCGCCGCCCGCGCCCGTCCAGGTCGTCCCCGAGCGGGTCGAGGGCATGCGCATCGTCCACGACGACCCCGACGTCGTCGTGGTCGACAAGCCGGTCGGCGTGGCGGCGCACCCCAGCCCCGGCTGGACCGGCCCGACCGTCGTCGGCGGCCTGGCCGGCACCGGGTTCCGCATCTCCACCAGCGGCGCGGCCGAACGACAGGGCATCGTGCACCGGCTCGACGTCGGCACCAGCGGGCTCATGGTGGTGGCGAAGTCCGAACGCGCCTACACGTCGCTGAAGCGGCAGTTCAAGGAGCGGACGGTCGACAAGGTCTACCACGCGGTGGTCCAGGGCCACCCCGACCCGTCCCGCGGCACCGTCGACGCGCCCATCGACCGCCACCCGCACCACGACTACAAGTGGGCGGTCGTCGCCGGCGGCAAGCCCAGCGTCACCCATTACGAGACGCTGGAGGCGTTCCCGGCCGCCAGCCTGCTCGAGATCCACCTCGAGACCGGGCGGACGCACCAGATCCGGGTGCACCTCAGCGCGCTGCGGCACCCGTGCGTCGGCGACCTCACCTACGGCGCCGACCCCACCCTGGCCGCCCGCCTCGGGCTGGCCCGCCAGTGGCTGCACGCCATGCGGCTGGGCTTCGAGCACCCCGGGGCGGGGGAGTGGGTGGAGTTCTCCTCCGCCTACCCCGACGACCTCCAGCACGCCCTCGACGCCCTCCGCCCGCAGTGACCCCGCGCCGTCCTGGCGAGGCGGCCGGCGGAGAGCGGCCGTCTCGCCATGTGAACTGACGGGTCCGGGTCGTGGACAGGCGGCGAGCCGGGCCGGTACCGTCGCCGTCATGCGCACGTATCTCGCCTTTATCGAGCCGGCCCGGGTGGCCGGCCGCGTCGAGGCGTAGCGCGGCCTTCCTCCGAGTCGGCTCACGAGGCTTCAGGCATCGGCCTGGGGCCTCTCGTCATGTGGCCCGAGCGGCCGGCTCGCCGAGATGGACCGCCGCTCACGGAAACAGGAGCATCCCGTGACCGCATCTCCGCACTCCGGCGTCGACCCGGCGACCCGCACCGGCGCCGTGCCGCCCGCGCATGGCCCGGCCGCACTGTTCGGCGCGCCCCGGCCGCCGGTCATCGCGCCGCCGGGCGCCGGCGGCGACCTCGACCAC
>NZ_QUAL01000393.1 GCF_003579925.1 Jiangella rhizosphaerae
ATGTCCGGTAGATACCCGAACAACTCCAAGATCAACGTCGGCGCGGGGGGCGAGGGCGGGGGCGAAGGGGCGGGGGCGTACGACGGGGTGGGCGGGCGTGGGGCGGCGGGTCAGCCGAACGCCGGGCCCCGGAGGTCGAGCAGTTCGGTGAGCGTGGCCTGGATGGTGTCGCGCACCTGGTCGGTCAGCTCGAACACCACCATGGGATCGTCGGCGGCGCCCGGCGGGTAGTCGTCGGTGCGGATCGGCTCGCCGAACTCGATGATCCACTTCGACGGCAGCGGCACCAGCCCGAGCGGCCCGAGCCACGGGAACGTCGGCGTCAACGGGAAGTACGGCAGCCCGAGCAGCCGGGCCAGCGACTCGGCGTTGCCGATCATCGGGTAGATCTCCTCGGCCCCGACGATCGAGCACGGGACGATCGGAGCCTTCGTGCGCAGCGCCGCGGACACGAACCCGCCGCGGCCGAACCGCTGCAGCTTGTAGCGCTGCGAGAACGGTTTGCCGACGCCCTTGAAGCCCTCGGGCCACACGCCGACCAGCTCACCGTCGCCGAGCAGCGCCTCGACGTCCTCGTTGCAGGCCAGCGTGGTGCCGCTCTTGCGGGCGAGGTCGGCGACCACCGGCAGCTGGAAGACCAGCGTGGCGCCGAGCGCGCGCAGGTGCCGGGCCCTCGGGTGGGTGTCGTGGACCGCCAGCTGGGTCATCAGGGAGTCGACCGGCAGCGTGCCGGAGTGGTTCGCCGCCACCAGCGCCGCGCCGGTGTCGGGGATGTTCTCGATGCCGCGCACCTCGACCCGGAACCAGTGGTTGTACAACGGGCGCAGCAGCGGCAGTAGCACGGTCTCGGTCAGCTCCGGGTCGAACCCGAACGGGTCGACCTCGAAGTCACCGGTCAGCCGGCGCCCGGCGAACGCGACGAGCTCGTCGAGCCGCTCGCCGTCGACGCCGAGGTGGTCGCGCAGCACGCGCCCCGCCGCGGACGCGACGCGCTCGAGCAGGCCGGGCAGGGGGCTATCGGCCACGGGCGTCCTCCCCGGCCAGGACGCCGCGGACGGTGTGCTCGACGGCGCGGATGCGGTCGCGGTCGAGCAGGCCGCCGCGGGTGCGCGCGGCGGCGAACGCGTCGAACGTCGCGACCGTGCTGTAGACGGGGTCGAACGTCAGCTGCGTGCGCATGCGGGTGGTGTCGACGCCGCGGCCGTAGGTGAGGAACCGCACCAGCGCGGAGTCCATGTCGACGATGCCCGCGCGCCTCAGGATGCCGCCGACGAACGGCGACCCCAGCGTCGGCAGCGGCAACGCGGGCCGGCCGGCCCGGCGCAGCGCCTGGCTCAGCACCAGGAAGCCGTCGCCGGCCACGTTGAAGATGCCCGGCCGGTGCTCGACCGTCGCCACCCGCAGCGCGTCGACGCAGTCGTCCTCGTGCACCAGCTGGAACCGCGGGTCGCGGCCCAGCACCACGGGCACCACCGGCAGCACGAAGTACTCCGACAGGGCGGTGCGGATGCCGGGCCCGAGCACGTTCGCGAACCGCAGGATCGTCACGCCGACGTCGGGGCGGCGCCGCGAGAAGCCGCGCACGTAGGCCTCGACCTCGCCGGCGTCCTTCTCGTAGCCGCGCCGCGCGTGCGCCCCGGACACCATGTCCTCGGCGAACAGCGCCGGAGCCTGCGGGCCCGAGCCGTACACCGTCGTCGACGACTTCACCACGACCTTGCGCACCGACGACGAGCGCTGGCAGGCCGCCAGCAGCTGCATCGTGCCGATGACGTTGATCTCCTTCTGCGGAGTGCGGCCACCGGCGTCGGCGCGCGTCGCCAGGATGTTCATGTGCACGACGGTGTCGGGTGCGACCCGGTCGATCGCCCGGCCGATGTCGGAGGTGCGGATGTCGGCGCGCACGAACTCGGCGTCGCCGATGCTCTGCGTGGGCTCGACGAGATCGACGCCGACCACGCGATCGACGCCCGCGTCGGCCGCGAGGCGCTCAGCCAGCCGGGCGCCCAGATACCGGGCGACCCCCACCACCATGACAACCCTGGACAATCGTGTCCCGCTCTCCCCTGGAGCACGGCCGGGCGAGACACCACCCCGCACGGCCGCCGGCGTGCCTTACTTGCCCATGCGGCGACGCTGCACGCGCGTACGGCGCAGGAGCTTGCGGTGCTTCTTCTTCGCCATCCGCTTGCGGCGCTTCTTGATCACAGAGCCCACAGGGCACCCTCACTCGCAGGTCGATTGAACGCGCGCCAGCCGCGCGACCGGCCAAGCCTACCCGGCTGACCGGGGGCGTCGTCCAATCGGGGCGGCGGTCTCAGCCGGCCTGCATCCCGCGGACGTAGGAGTCGCGCAGATACTCGTGGACGGCACTCTCCGGGATGCGGAACGACCGGCCCACCTGGACCGCCGGCAACGTGCCCGCGTGGACGAGGCGATACACCGTCATCTTCGACACCCTCATCGCCGTCGCCACCTCGGCGACGGTGAGGAAGCGCACCTCTCCGAGTGGTGCTTCGGGCCCGTTGGTCGTCATCGCTCCTCCACGACGTGCCGGCGGCGCCCTTGGGTTGGACGCGCGTCTTCGGCGACGTGATCTGATTGATGCTAGTGGCGGATGTGACGGAAGGGAAAGGGGGATCGAGAAGTGAATCGGTCCCGCGGCTGGATTGGTCCCATCTCGTGACGTTTGGGCGGCCTGCTCTCCGCTCGGTGACCGCCGGTGGGAGGGGGATGCCGGCCCCGCCCGCCTCGCTCGTTCCTCGCTCGGACGCCCGAGCCTACCCCTGCCGGCATCCCCCTCCCACCGGCTCTCTTCGCTGCTGGGTGCGGCGCCCTGGTGTCACGGGTGCTACCCATCCGGCCCCGGACCCGGTACGGGCCGATGCCCCTTCTCTTCGTCAGTAGGTGGGGTCGAGGGCGTGCAGGGGGAAGACGGCGGTGCGGGTGGCGTGGACGGCGCGGTCGAGGGCATTGGCGGGGTCGTAGCCGTCGGACCAGTCGGCGTGGGCGGGCCGGGCGCCGTCGGTCATGCGCCGGGGCGCCGTCTGGTGGTAGCGGGTGGCGACGTGGGAGCGCCAGCCGGCGGGGGTGTCGGTCGCCGGGTCGATCGGGCGCTCGGCGGCGATGGCCAGCAGGTGGGTCCAGGCGCGCGGGACCACCTCGATGAGCGCGTAGCCGCCGCCGCCGGTCGCGACCCAGCGGCCGTCGCACAGCTCGTGGGCGAGGTCGTGCAGGACGCGGTAGGACTCGCGCTGGCCGTCGACCGTCAGGGCGAGGTGCGCCAAGGGGTCCTCGAGGTGGCTGTCGCAGCCGTGCTGGGTGACCAGCACCTGCGGCCGCCAGGCGCGCAGCAGCGGCGGCACGACGGCGTGGAACGCGCGCAGCCAGCCGGCGTCGGACGTCCCGGGCGGGAGCGCGACGTTGACGGCGCTGCCCTCGGCGCGCGGGCCGCCGGTCTCGGTCGGATAGCCGGTGCCCGGGAACAGCGTCCGCGGCGTCTCGTGCAGGCTGATCGTCAGCACCCGCGGGTCGTCGTAGAAGACGGCCTGCACGCCGTCGCCGTGGTGGACGTCGACGTCGACATAGGCGATCCGCTCGGCGCCGGCGTCGAGCAGCGCCCTGATGCCCAGCGCGGGGTCGTTGTAGACACAGAACCCCGACGCGCTGTCGGGCATCGCGTGGTGCAGCCCGCCCGAGACGTTGACGCCGTGCCGCGCCCGTCCCTCCCAGACCGCCCGCGCCGCCGCGATCGTCCCGCCGGCCACCAGCGCGCTCGCTTCGTGCATGCCGGCGAAGCAGGGGTCGTCGGTGGTGCCGAGGCCGTGCTGGGGGTCGACGGTGTCGGGGTCGGCGCTGGCGGCCTTGACGGCGTCGAGGTAGCCGGCGGTGTGCACCGTGCGCAGGGCGGCGTCGTCGGCCGGCTCGGGCGACTCGACGTGCACGCCGTCGGCCCCGAGGACGCCGAGCTCGCGGGCCAGCCGGATGGTGAGGTCGACGCGGACCGGGTTCAGCGGGTGCCCGGGCCCGAAGTCGTAGCCCGTCAGGGCGTCGGACCAGGCCACGTGCACGGTGTGCATGAGAGGTCAGACCGGGTCGCCGGACGACAGCGCGCGCGAGCGGTCGCGGGCGGCCTCCAAGGCGGCCAGGAAGTCGGCGCGGACCCGGCCCTCCTCGAGCTGCCGCAGCGCCGCCGCCGTCGTGCCGCCGGGCGAGGTGACCCGCTCGCGCAGCACGGCCGGGTGCTCGCCGGTCTCGCGCAGCATCGTGGCCGCGCCGACCAGCGTCTGGACGACGAGCTCGGTGGCGGTGTCGCGCGGCAGGCCCAGGTGGACGCCCGCCTCGATCATGGACTCGACCACGTAGAACACATAGGCCGGACCCGAGCCGGAGACGGCCGTGACGGCGTCCTGCTGCTTCTCGGCGACCCGGACCACCCGGCCGGTGGAGCGCAGCAGTTCCTCGGCCTCGCGCAGGTGATCGTCGCCGGTGTGCGACCCCGGCGACATGGCGGACATGCCCTCGCCGACCAGCGCGGGGGTGTTCGGCATGACCCGCACGACGGCGACGCCGCCGGGCAGCCGTGCCTCGACGAACGCCGTCGTGATGCCGGCCGCCAGCGACACGAACAGCTGCCCGGGCCGGGCCGCGGCGGCGACCTCGTCGAGCAGCGTCCCCATGTCGTGCGGCTTCACGACGAGCAGGACGGTGTCGGCGCGCTTCACGGCCTCGGCGTTGCCGACGACCTCGACGCCGTACCGCTCGGTCAGCTCCGCCGCCCGCTCGGGCCGCTTCTCGGCGACCAGCACGTCCGAGGCCGGCCGGCCGCCCTGGAGGATGCCGGCGAGCAGCGCCTCACCCATCATGCCGGCGCCGAGGATCGCCACGGTCATTTCGAACTCGCCACCGATCGCAGGAGGAACCCGAGGTTGGCCGGCCGCTCCGCCAGACGGCGGACGAGGTAGGCGTACCACTCCGGACCATAGGGGACGTAGACGCGGACGCGCTCGCCGGCCCGGACCAGCCGGCGCTGCTCGCGCGAGCGGAGGCCGTAGAGCATCTGGTACTCGTAGCTGCCCTGCTCGCGCCGGTGCCGGGCGGCCAGCGACCCGGCGATCTCGACCAGCCGGGCGTCGTGGGTGGCGATCATCGGATAGCCGTCGCCGGCGAACAACACCTTCATGCAGCGGACGTAGGAGCGGTCGACCTCGCCGCGGTCGCGGAAGGCGACGCTCTCGGGCTCGTCGTAGGCGCCTTTGCACAACCGCACGCGCGAACCCTCGTAGGCGAGGTCGCGGCAGTCGGCCTCGGTGCGTTTGAGCTGGGCCTGCAGCACCACGCCGACGCTGGGGAAGTCGGCGCGCAGGTTGCGCAGGACGTCGAGGGTGGCGTCGGTGGTGGTGTGGTCCTCCATGTCCAGCGTCACCGTGGTGCCGGCATCGGCCGCCGCCTGGCAGATCTGCTGGGCGTTCTCGAGTGCGATGGCGGTGCCGTCGGCGGGCAGCGTCCGCCCGAGGGCCGACAGCTTCACCGACACCTCGACGTCGGGGGCGAGCTCGGCCTTGTGCAGCGCCTCGAGCAGCGAGACGTACTGCTGCGCGACGGTGGTGGCCTGGGCGCGGTCGCGGGTGTCCTCGCCGAGGTAGTCGATGGTGACGGCGAGCCCCTCGCCGGCCAGCTCGCCGGCCACCCGCACGGCGTCGCTCTGCTCGGTGCCGGCGACGTACCGGGCGACGACGTCGCGGGTCAGCGGGAGACGCTCGACGGTGTGCCGCAGCCGCTCGCTCCGCGACGCGCCCAGCAACGCCGAACGCAAGAGTCCCCGGGCTGGCGCCAGACCCTGCGTTCCGCCCCCGACCTTCCCCACTGCCAAGGCGGTGCCCTCCACTTCGCGGTAGCCGGACTCCGCCAGGGTACGGCACCGGAGGTCACGGGGTGCGGCGACGCAGCGTGGCCGCACCGAGCGCCAGCAGCGCCACGGAGAACGCGACCACCACGCCGATCTGCCCCCACACCTGCGGGTCGGTGTTCGCCTGGACCTCGCTCATCGCGTCGACGGCGTATGACAGCGGCAGGACGTCGGAGATCGTTTCCAGGACGGCGGGCAGCTGGTCGCGCGGCACCAGCAGGCCGCACAGCAGGAACTGCGGGACGATCAGCGCCGGCATGAACTGCACGACCTGGAACTCCGTCGACGCGAACGCGCTGACGAACAGTCCCAGCGCCACGCCCAGCAGCGCGTCGAACACCGCCACCGCGATCAGCAGCCACGACGGCCCGGCGGTGTCGAGGTCGAGCAGCCCGAGCGCCACCGTCGCCGTGATGAGCGCCTGGAGCAGCGCCACGGCGCCGAACGCCAGCGCGTAGCCGAGCAGGAAGTCGAGCTTGCCGGTCGGCATGGACAGCAGCCGCTCCAGCGTGCCCGACGTCCGCTCGCGCAGCGTCGCGATCGAGGTGACCAGGAACATCACCAGGAAGGGGAAGATCGCCAGCAGCGCCGGGCCGATGCGGTCGAAGACGACGCCGCCGTCGTAGATCCACCACAGCAGGGTCATCAGCAGGCTGGGCACCACCAGCATGAGCGCGATGGTGCGCGGGTCGTGCCGCAGCTGCGTGAGCACGCGGGCGGCCGTGGCCAGGGTGATGCGCGGGCTCATGACGACGCCTCCCGCTCCGCCTTCTCGACCAGTTCCAGGAATGCCCCTTCGGCGTCGGCCGCGCCGGTGCGGGTCAGCAGACCCGGCAGCGTGTCGTCGGCCAGCAGCGCGCCGTCGCGGAGCAGGACCAGACGCTCGCACCGCTCGGCCTCGTCCATCACGTGGCTGGACACCAGCAGCGTGACGCCGTTCTCGGCCAGCCGGTGGAACAGCTCCCACAGCTGCACCCGCAGCACCGGGTCCAGGCCGACCGTCGGCTCGTCGAGGACCAGCACCTCCGGCGTGCCCAGCAGCGCCGTCGCCAGCGACACCCGCGACTCCTGCCCACCGGACAGCCGGCCGACCAGGTGATCGGCCCGCGACCCCAGGTCGACCTGCTCGATGGCGCGGTCGACGTCGCTCATCGGCGCACCGAGCACCCGGGCGTAGTAGCGCAGGTTCTGCCGGACCGTGAGGTCGGCGTAGACGCTCGGCGCCTGTGTCACGTACCCGACGCGGTCGCGCAGGTCCTTCGCCCCGGCCGGGCGGCCGAGCACCTCGACCGTCCCGCCGGCCACCTTCTGGACGCCAACGATGGCACGCATCAGCGTCGACTTCCCCGAGCCCGACGGGCCGAGCAGGCCGGTCAGGCTGCCCCGGCGGATGTCCAGGTCGAAATCGTCCAGGACGGTCACCGGGCCGCGCACGACCCGCAGGCCGCGGATCCGTACGGCGAAATTCATCATGTGATGAATAGTGCGACCGCGAACGGACGTCGTCAAGAGTCCGGGCGGGTTCCTGCGGCCTAGCCGTCCTACTCGAAGGCGCCGTCGTAGTACTGCTGCAGCACCGGGGCGATCAGCCGCACCAGCTCCTCGTCCGGCACCGACGCGATCGGCTCCAGCTTGACGACGTACCGGACGATCGCGAGGCCGATGAGGTGCGACACCATGGCCTCGGCCCGCAGCGCGCCGTTGGGGACGCCCTCGAACACGACGAGGACGCGGCCGAGGATGGCGCGGGTGACGAGCTGCCGCAGCAGCCGGGCCGCCGCCTCGTGCTGCATGGCCGAGCGAAGCAGGGCCAGGACGGGCGCACGACTGGCGGGCTGGCCCCAGACGCCGAGGAAGGTGCGGATGGCCCGCTCCCCCACACCGGCGCCGCCGGCGTCGTCCATGATCGCGTCGGCGATGGCTGCCGGGTCGAACGGGATCTCCATCGCGGCCAGGAAGAGCTTCTCCTTGGTCCCGAAGTAGTGGTGGACGAGCGCGGAGTCGACACCCGCGGCCGCCGCGATGGCGCGCACGCTCGCGCCGTCGTAGCCGCGTTCTCCGAACACCTGGCGAGCGGCGGCCAGGATCTCGCCCTTGGTGTCCGGGGCGCCGCGACGCCGCCCGGACCGGCCCCTCAGAACCTTTCCCACAATTCCGGCATCCTATCCACCGGCGCGCCGGTCGCCGCGCCCTAGACCTGACATGTGGCTTGTTGTCGCATTCTTTCGGCGATATACGAGAAGTGGCGAGAATTCGGGCCAAACGCGCCACGACCGCCTGGAAACGCCTGTACAAGGGGGTCTGCGGCAGCCAGTCACACCAATCGGGTGACTCTCCGACAACACGCTTGACATACCTCGCCCGCCCGTCAAAGCTTTCGTGCTGATGCGCATCAAGGCACCAACCGACCGCAACACAACGCGTGACCATTCAAGGAGAATTCTGGTGAAGAACGTACTGCGCGGCGCCCTCGTCGCTGGTGTGGCGTTCGCAGCCTCCATGGGCGTCGGGGCCACGGCCACCGCAGTCCCGGAGGTTCCGGAGGTTCCGGGTACCGACTCCCTTCCGGAGATCGACATCCTGAACAACGCCTGCATCCTGCCGTGGTTCTGGCAGGGCCCGGTCAACTTCATGGTCGAGGACCAGTACGGCTCGTACTCGGCTTGTAACGGCGCGGCCGAGGACACCGAGGGCAGCAGCATCGCGGACAACGCGTGCATCCTGCCCTGGTTCTGGCAGGGCCCGTTCAACGTCCTGCTGGGCAGCCAGGCCGGCGACTACGCGGCGTGCAACGGCTCCGAGGAGATCCCGGCCGACGTCCAGGAGCAGCTGGAGAGCCTGCTGCCCGAGGGTGTCGTTCCCGAGGACCTCACCGAGTCCGAGCTGCTCGAGCTGCTCCCCGAGGGCACGCAGCTGCTGCCGCAGGGCTGACTCTCGAGCTGAGGGCACGGGACGGAGATTGCCAGTCTCTCCTGCGGCAATCTCCCCCGTGCTGCTCGGTTCTCGCAGCACGACCCGCGTCGGGGGCATCCGCCCTCGGCGCCTTTCGTCATGGTCGCCCGGCCCGCCGGTCCGGCCGTTCACCGGTCCGCGCGCCGGCACATTTGGTTTCGTCCAGGATCGACCACCCCATCAGGTGGTCGATCCTTGATGATCACCGAGACAGCACGGACGAGCCCGTCCGGCGGCGTGTGTGAGCCGCAGCGCTTGGCTCGCCAACGGTGACCCCTTGGCTCGCCGAAAGTGATCATCCGCGCCGGATATGCCCGATGGTGGAGCGCTTCAGCGTGCCAAGACCAACGAGCGCGCGGCCGATGCCGTCAGCGCCGCGAATCTTCCGGTCGTCTCAGCGGTGAGGTGCGCCCCACCCGGGTGCGGCGGACCCGAGTGCTGGCCACCGTCGGGAAAGACGATCTGGACGCCATCGAGCGAACGCACGAGAACTTGGGGCAGGATGTCGCCACGGCTGCCCGGTCGCGGCCGTCACCTCGGACGGCTCCCGATCAGCCGCCCTGGCCGCGCGCGACCACCTCGGCCGTGCCGTCCGGACCCACGGCGAACGCCGTCTCCACCGAGGCCGCCAGGTTGAGCCGGGTGAAGGCGAGCGCCTCGGCGAGGTCGGCCTCGCGCTCGGCCATGTTGCGCGCCCGCCGCGTGCTGACCTCGAGGATCACCGTCCCGGACCACTCGATGCGGGCCAGCCGCTCCAGGACGGCCGAGCACGGCTGGTTACCGCGGCCGGGGATCAGGTGCTCGTCGCGCGCCGATCCGGTGCCGTCGGTCATGTGCACGTGGGCCAGACGGTCGCCGAGCGCCTCGGACAGCACCAGCGAGTCCTGGCCGGCGACGGCCGCGTGCGAGAGGTCCAGCGTGATGTGCTCGTACGCCTCGTCGGTGGGGTCCCAGTCGGGCGCGTAGGCGGCCACCTCACGCCCGGCCGCCCGCCACGGGTACATGTTCTCGACCGCGACGGCGATGCCGTACTCGTCCTCGAGCCGGGCCACCAGCTCGACGAACCCGCGCGCGTACTCGCGCTGCCACCGGAACGGCGGATGCACGACGACGGTGGACGCGCCCAGGCGGCGGGCCGCCTCGAGCGACTTCGTCAGCCGCACCGTGGGATCGGGCGACCACACGCGCTGCGTGATCAGCAGGCAGGGCGCGTGGACGGACAGCACCGGCACGCCGTACCGCTCGGCGAGCCGCTCGATCTGGTCGATGTCCTGGCTGACGGGGTCGGTCCACACCATGACCTCGACGCCGTCGTACCCGAGCGACGAGGCCAGCTCGAACGCCGTCGCCGCGCCCTGGGGGTAGGTGGCGGCGGTGGACAGCCCCACGGGTGCCTCGGGAACACGCAGGACCCCGGAGGCACTCTGGCGCAGTTCGGACACGCTCCAAGGGTATGCGGCGGGGCCACCCCTCGGTGTGGCGCTCCGGTCAGGTCTCAGGGGTGAACTCCCAGTGCCAGGGCTCCGGCGTGCTGCCGCCGGGCCGGGCCCAGTCGGGGTTCTCCCAGCCGAAGTCGTCGGCGTTGTCGTCGAGCCAGGCGTAGAGGGCGCCGTCGAAGGAGTTGGCGCCGCAGCCGACGTCGACCGCGAGGCCCCAGCCGTGCTCGCTGGTGCCCGGGACGGCGGCCAGGCCGGGCTTGCGCTGCGCGACGTCGACCTGGGCCTCGTAGCTGCGATAGGAGTCGGTGACGCACTCGATGAGGCCCTCGCCGGTCTCAGCCCGGTAGAACGCATCGAGCGCGAGGAACGAGGCGGCGGCGTCGGGACGCAGCTGCTGGCCGCTGCCGATGCCGCACAGGTGCTCGTCGCCCAGCTCGCCGTTGGCGACGTCGTCGCCGGGGATGGTGGCGTCGCACCCGGGCACCGGCGGGAAGCCGGTCGGCGACGGCGTAGGCGCGGGCGTCGCCGCGGGCGCCGGGGCGGCCGGCGGCGGTGCGGCCGTCACCGAGGGTGACGGGGCGGCCGTGGGGGC
>NZ_QUAL01000394.1 GCF_003579925.1 Jiangella rhizosphaerae
CGACCCCACCCGCCACCGCGCCCTCCAACAACTCCTCAACCAAGATCAACCGGAGCCGGCTTGACATAGGGCTTCTCATGCGGCGACCTCCTCGGTCGACGTGCTGACGACGCCCTCGCGCAGGCTGCGCCCGGTGAGGTTGAGGAAGACGTCGTCGAGGGTGGGGCGGCTGACGGCGGTGGACTCGACGGCGATGCCGGCCGCGTCGAGGTCGCGGATGATCCCCGGGACGAGCCGCGGCCCGCCCACGGCCCGCACGTCCACCTCTGAGCCGGTGGCCGCCACGGTCGCGCCGGCCAGCGACGCCAGGCGCCTCGCCGCCCGGTCGGCGTCGGCAGCGGAGCCGAAGCCGAGGGTGATCCGGTCGCCCGCGTGGTCGGCCTTGAGCCGCGCCGGGGTGTCGTCGGCGATGACGGTGCCGTGGTCGATGACGACGACCCGCTCGGCCATCGCGTCGGCCTCGTCGAGGTAGTGCGTCGTCAGCACGATCGTCGTGCCGTGCTCGGCGCGCAGCTTCAGGATGTGCTCCTGCAGGTTGGCCCGGTTCTGCGGATCCAGCCCGGTGGACGGCTCGTCGAGGAACAGCAGCCGCGGCGCGTGGATGAGGCCCATCGCGATGTCCAGCCTGCGCTTCTGGCCGCCGGAGAGCGACGACACCGGCCGGTCCGCGACGGCGGCCAGGTCCAGCGACGCGATCAGCTCGTCCGCGCGCACCTTCGCGTCGCGCACGCTCATGCCGTACGCCCGGCCCTGGCTGACCAGCTCGTCCCGGCCGCGCTGGCTGTGCGCGGCGCCGTTGCCCTGGCCGATGTAGCCGATGACCCTGCGCACCTCGCGCTGCTGGGCGACGACGTCGTAGCCGGCAACCGAGGCGGTGCCCGCGGTCGGCGGAATCAGCGTCGTCAGCATGCGCAGCGTCGTCGACTTCCCGGCGCCGTTCGGTCCGAGGAGGGCCACCAGCTCGCCGTCCTCCACACGCAGGTCGAGCCCGCGAACGGCCTCGACGGTCTGCTTCTTCACGGTGAAGTGCCTGGTCAGACCGCTGGTCTGAATCATGGTGGCGTTCATGGGAACCACGCTAGAGTCCATTCAGGCCACTTTCTGACCTCAATAGGCAGGACTCTGGAGAACATGGCGAACACGAGTGCCCGGATGCTCCGGCTGCTGTCGCTGCTGCAGACGCACCGGTACTGGCCGGGGGAGGAACTGGCCGGCCGGCTCGGCGTCAGCCCGCGCACGCTGCGCCGCGACGTCGACCGGCTGCGCGAGCTGGGGTACCCGGTCGACGCGACCCGTGGGGTCGCCGGCGGCTACCAGCTGCAGGCCGGCGCCGCGCTGCCGCCGCTGCTGCTCGACGACGAGGAGGCCGTGGCCATCGCGGTCAGCCTGCGCACGGCCGCGGGCGGCGCCGTCAGCGGCATCGAGGAGACGTCCGTGCGGGCGCTGGCCAAGGTGATCCAGGTGCTGCCGCCGCGGCTGCGCCGCCGGGTCGACGCGCTGCACACGTACACCGTCCCGTCGATCCCCGGCGACGGGCCGCGGGTCGACTCCGGCGCGCTCACCGTCATCGCGCAGGCCTGCCGCGACGACGAGCGGCTGCGGTTCCGGTACACCTCGCGCGACGGCACGGCCACCGGCCGGCTGGTCGAGCCGTACCGGCTGGTGTCGCGCGGACGCCGCTGGTACCTCGTCGCGTGGGACGTCGAGCGGCACGACTGGCGCACGTTCCGGGTCGACCGCCTGTCCGAGCCGGTCGCGACCGGAGCCCGGTTCCGTCCGCGCGAACTGCCCGCCGAGGACGCCGCGACGTTCGTGCACGAGCGGCTGGCTGCCGTGCCGACCCGCTACCACGTCGTCGTCGACGTCCGGGCGCCCGCGGCCGACGTCGAGAAGCAGGTCTGGACGTGGGGGACGGCCGAGCCGGCCGGTCCCGCGTCCTGCCGGCTCACGATGAACGTCGACACGCTCGACTGGCCGGCGTTCCTGCTGGGCTCGATCGGCGCCGAGTTCGACGTCGTCGAGCCGGCCGAGCTGCGCGACTACCTGCGGGAGATGGGCGAGCGGTTCGTCCGGTCGGTCTGACCGTTCAGGCCCGGCTCAGCCCGGGCCGGCCCTCCTCGACGACGTACGACGTGACGGTCCGCGCGGGCGAGGTGCGCTGCCGGACGGTGTCGACGACGCGGTAGTCGGCGCGGGCCAGCTCCGGCGTCACCGTGACGAGGACGTGGCCGCGGCCCGCCCCGGCCATCCGGAAATGCGGGTTCTCCGGGTCCGGGTCGTGCCGGACCGAGGCCGCCACCTGCCCGCCGCTGGTGATCGAGGTGCCGGTGAACTCCACGCCGACGGTCGGCGACTCGGGGTCGTCGAAGTCGAGCTTGAGGTCGGCGGCCCGGTTGGCGTGGATGTCGCCGGAGAGCACGATCGGGTTGCGCGGCCGGCCGGACGCCATCGCCTCGAGCACCTGCTGGCGCGAGACGCGGTAGCCGTCCCACTTGTCGTTCTCGGCGCCGACGTCGGGGTCGTCGAAGAACGGCACCTGCTGGGCCAGCACGTTCCAGGTGCTCGCGCTGCCGTTGAGCCCGTCGAGCAGCCACCGGGTCTGCTCCGCGCCGAGGATGGTGCGGCCGGGCTCCCACGCCTCCGGCCCGTCGGCCTCGATGTCGGAGGTGTGGTCGGTGCGGTACTGCCGGGTGTCGAGGATGTTGATCGTCGCGAGCCGTCCCCACCGCAGCCGGCGGTACAGCTGGATGCTCGGCCCGCTCGGCCGTTGCGCCGCGCGGAACGGCATGTGCTCCCAGTACGCCTGGAACGACGCGGTCTTCAGCGCGGCGAACTGGTCCGCCGGACGGTCCGGGTCGGCGTCGTCGCCGGCCCAGTTGTTCTCCAGCTCGTGGTCGTCCCAGGTGATGCCGAACGGGACGGCCGCGTGGACGGCCTGCAGGTCGGGGTCGCTGTGGTACTGGCCGAGCCGGACCCGGTAGTCGGCCAGCGTGGCGAGCTTCGCATCGGGCAGGTGGCCGCGTCCGAGGTTGCCCTGTCCGCCGCCCTCGTAGATGTAGTCGCCCAGGTGGAAGACGATGTCCGGGCTGCCGGCCAGCATGTCCTGGTAGGCGGTGTAGTAGCCGGCGGTGTAGTTCTGGCAGCTGGCGATGGCGAACCTCCACGACGGCGCCAGCGCGTCGGGCGCCGGGGCGGTGCGGGTCCGTCCCACCGGGCTCAGCTGGCCCTCGGCGCGGAACCGGTAGTAGTACCAGCGGTCCGGCTCCAGGCCGGCGACGTCGACGTGGACGGAGTGCGCCTCCTCGCGGCGGGCCATCGTCATGCCGCGGCGGACCAGCCGGGTGAACCGCTCGTCGTGCGCGACCTCCCACGACACCGCGACCGGCCGCGACGGCATGCCGCCGGAGCCGTCGAGCGCGACCGGGTCGGCGGCCAGCCGGGTCCAGATGACGACGCGGTCGTGCAGCGGGTCGCCGGACGCGACGCCGAGCGTGAACACGCCGTCGGTCAGCTTCGCCGGCGGCGGGGTGGGCGACGCCCAGGCGATGCCGCCGGTCGCGGCGGTGCCGGCCAGGACGGCGGCGGTCGCCCCGCCGAGTCGCAGGATGCTGCGGCGGGTGAGTTGCTGCGCCAACGTGGCCTCCGTGATCTCCGCCCGGTGGATGGTCGGAGCTCACCGTAGGGAGCGCTCAGAAGGCCGCGAAAGGGACGTATCGAGGGTTCATCGACCCGTCGAGCGGCGGTTGCGCCACGTTCGCCGTCAGAGGTCGGCGGTCACCACCGCGAGCAGGAAGCCGTCGTAGCCCTTGGCGCCGACGGTCTGGACGGCGGTCGCGGTGAGCCGGGGCTCGGTGGCGAGGTACTCGAACAGCCGCCGGGTGCCGTCGACGGCCGCGTCGCCGGTGGTGGCGTCGATGACCCGGCCCGCGCGGACGACGTTGTCGACGACGATGACCGTGCCGCGCCGGGACAGCCGCAGCGCCCAGCCGACGTAGTCGACGTTGCTCGGCTTGTCGGCGTCGATGAAGACGAGATCGAACGGCCCCCGCAGCTGCGGCAGGGTGTCGAGCGCCGGCCCGACCCGCACGTCGACGCGGTCGAGGAGCCCGGCGCGGCGCAGGTTCGCCGTGGCCACCTCGGCGTGGGTGGGGTCGGCCTCGAGCGTGACCAGCCGGCCGTCCTCGGGCAGCGCCCGTGCGAGCCAGATGGTGCTGTAACCGCCCAGCGTGCCGATCTCGAGGACCCGCCGCGCGCCGGCGATCAGCGCGAGCAGGTGCAGGAACTTGCCCTGGTTGGGTGCCACGTTGATGGCCGGCAGCCCGGCGGCGTCGCTGGCCCGCAGCGCTTCGTCGAGCACGGGGTCGGGTGCGAGCACGTGCTCGCCGAGATACCGGTCGACCGCCGTCCACTGCTGCTCGCTCACGACAGCAACCTACCGGCAGCACGGTGCCTGCCGACGCCCGTGGGTTCTCAGCTCCGGTTGGCGTGCCCGTTTCGCACCCTTTGTCGGGCCGTGAACAGCGAAGATCATCCAGGATCGCTTGCATCACGAGGATGTCTCCCGCTTCACCAGGCCGGCATGCCCTCGTGAAGCGGGAGAACGCCTCGCGACAGCAACGCCACCCAGAAGCGTGCCGAACGCCCGGCCAACCACGCGCGACCGGCCCAGGACCGGGTCCGAGAGCCGCAACGATCCGGTCCAAACGGTTGAAACCCGGTGGATCGCCGGACGGGCACTCGCGGGCCGGGCGAGAATAGTCGTCATGTCTCGCCTGAGCGCCCCCACGCGAGTCCCGGTCGGCACGCAGGTCGCCGTGCACGGCACCGCGGTCGACGCCGCCGGCCCGGGGACCGGCCGCGGTCTCGCCGGTCGCGTCGTCCGTGAGGCCGACGGCACCTACACCGTCGCACTGGTCGACGGCCGGCTGGTCGAGGTCGCACCCGACGAGCTGAGCTCGCTCGCCGACCCGCCCACGCAGCTGCCGGAGCCGGTCCGCTCCGGTGCGGCCGACGACCTGGTGGCGGCTCGCACGCTGTTCGCGGCCGCCGTCGGCCACCAGCCCGCCGACCCCGCCGCCGAGCTGACGGTGCGCGCGGTCTTCCAGGCGCCCACGGCGGCGTTCTGGTCGTTGCGCAAGCCGCCGGAGCAGGTGGCCGGGCCGGGGCCGTGGTTGTCGTGGGAGGTCGAGCAGTTCTGCCGGCTGGCCCTCGACGCCGACCCGGTCTGCCTGGAGCTGCTGTGGTCGCCCCGTCGCATCTGGGTCAGCGACATCGGCCGCGAGCTGCTCGACCTGCGTCCGGCATTCCTGTCGCAGACCATCTCCGCCGCCTATGCCGACCACGTGCTGGCCGGGTTCACCCGGCTGGCCGGCGACGACGACCCGGACGAGGAACAGGCGGCCGCCGCGGCCGACCTGCTGCGCCTGCTGGTCGACGGGCAGTCCCTGCTGCGCACCGGCGACGTCGGCGCCCCGTCCCGCGAGCATCGCGAGCGGCTGGCCGCCGTCCGGGCCGGCGCGCTGCCCTGGGAGCAGGTCGACGCCTACCGGCTGGAGCTGCAGCAGCAGCTCGACGAGGCCGCCGCGGTGTCCTTCCTGTCGCCCGGTCCCGACACCGGGCGGGTGGACGCCTGGCTCAGCGACCTGCGCCGTCGCGACCTCGACGCGACGCCGTAGCCCCGTCGCCCCGATTGGACGGCGCGGTGCCGGGTAAGTGCCGGTACGTCACGAAAGTCCGATGACGGGGACGAATGGAGCTGGGATGATCATCCTGGGTGTCGTTCTGCTGCTGATCGGATTGCTCACCGGCGTGGGCATCCTGACGACGATCGGCATCATCCTGCTGATCGTCGGTGCCGTGCTGTACGTCCTGGGTGCCGTCGGGCGTCCGCTGGCCGGGCGCAGGCACTACTGGTAGCGCCGCCCGGGCCGGGGAGCTACAGGCGGCGATGCATGATGTGCAGCCCGACGTAGCCGTGCACCGGGTGGTGGAAGCCCTCGGGTAGCGTCCCGATGACCTCGAAGCCGAGCGAGCGCCACAGCGCGACCGCCCGGGTGTTGGTCTCGACCACGGCGTTGAACTGCATCGCGCGGTAGCCGGCGGCGCGCGCCCACTCGAGCACGTGCTCGCCGAGGGCCCGGCCGACGCCGTGGCCGGAGTGCTCCGGCGCCACGATGAAGCTGGCGCTGGCGATGTGCGACGCCGGGCCCAGGTGGTTCCGGTTCATCTTCGCCGAGCCCAGCACCGTCCCGTCGTCGTCGACGGCGACGACCGTGCGGTCGGGCGGTTCCAGCAGCCAGATGCGCCGGGCCGTCTCGGCGTCGAGGTCGCGCGGCAGCGTGTACGTCTCGCCCGCTGCGACGATCGCCTGCAGGATCGGCCAGATGGCCGGCCAGTCGTCGACCCGGGCATCCCTGATCTCCATGTCGCGAGCCTATGCGGCCGGAAGAACGGCATCAGGGGTGTGGTTGTCTTCGAGGGGAAGACACCAGCCAGGCGTGAGGAGTCCCGCGTTGACCAGCCTGTACGACATTCCGCTACACACCATCGACGGCGCCGACGCCTCGCTCGCCGACCACCGCGGGTCACTCCTGCTGCTGGTCAACGTCGCGTCGAAATGTGGCCTGACCCCGCAGTACGAGGGCCTCGAGCGGCTGCAGCAGCGCTATGCCGGCCGCGGATTCACGGTGCTCGGCTTCCCGTGCAACCAGTTCGGCGGCCAGGAGCCCGGCACCGCCGAGGAGATCCAGGAGTTCTGCTCCACCACGTACGGCGTGACGTTCCCGCTGTACGAGAAGGCCGACGTCAACGGGCCGTCGCGGCAGCCGCTGTACGCGGAGCTCACCCAGGTCGCCGACGCCACCGGTGAGGCCGGCGACGTCCAGTGGAACTTCGAGAAGTTCCTGGTCTCCGCCGACGGCGAGGTGCTCGGCCGGTTCCGTCCAGGGGTCGAGCCCGAGTCCGACGAGCTGGTCGGGGTCATCGAGGCGCACCTGCCGCGCTGACGCCGGGCGCCGGCGCCTAGGCTCGCACGCGTGGAGACCAGACAGCTGGGGCGGACGGGCCGGCAGATCGGCATCGTCGGGTTCGGGGCATGGCAGATCGGCGCCGACTGGGGCACCGTCGACGACGACGCCGCGCTGGCCGCGCTGGAAGCGGCCGTCGACGCCGGGATGACGTTCGTCGACACCGCCGACGTGTACGGCGACGGCCGCAGCGAGCGGTTCGTCGGAGAGCTGCTGCGCCGCCGTCCCGACGCCGGCCTCACCGTCGCCACGAAGCTGGGCCGGCGGGCGAACCCGCACGTCGCCGGCGCGTACACGCTCGACGCGTTCCGGGCCTGGACCGACCGCAGCCGCGAGAATCTCGGCGTCGACCGGCTCGACCTCGTGCAGCTGCACTGCCCGCCGCCCGAGGTCTATTCCACCGACGCCGTGTTCGAGGCGCTGGACACGCTGGTCGAGGAGAAGCGCGTCGCTGCCTACGGGGTCAGCGTCGAGACCTGCGCCGAGGCGCTGGCCGCGTTGCGGCGGCCGGGGGTGGCCAGCATCCAGATCATCCTCAACTGCTTCCGGCAGAAGCCGCTGGACGAGGTGCTCCCCGCGGCGGCCGCGGCCGGTGTCGGCATCATCGCCCGGGTGCCGCTGGCCAGCGGGCTGCTGTCCGGCCGCTACGACGCGTCGACGACGTTCGGCCCGAACGACCACCGCACGTTCAACCGCGCGGGCGAGGCCTTCGACGTCGGCGAGACCTTCTCGGGCGTTCCGTTCGAGGTCGGCGTCGAGGCCGCCCGCGAGATCGCGGCGCTGACCCCGCCCGGCGCCACCACCGCCCAGCTCGCGCTGCGCTGGATCCTCGACCAGCCCGGCGTCTCCGTCGTCATCCCCGGCGCACGCAACCCCGGCCAGGCCGTCGCGAACGCGGCCGCCGCCGGGCTCGCCCCACTCGACGCGTCGACCGCCGCGGCCATCCGGCGGGTCTACGACGAACGGATCCGGCCGCTGGTGCACGACCGCTGGTGAGCGTGTCGGCGGCACCGCCGCTCAGAGCGCACGCGGCCGCATGGCCTCGGGCGACACGCCCTCGGCGGGCTTCTTGGGCGGGCCGACCCGGGGCGCGATGTCCAGCAGCGACGGCGCGAACGCGTCGGCCAGCCCGATGAGCGCGTCGCGGTCGCCCGCCGACACGTGTGGACGATGCCGCAGGTACATGGTCACCTGCTGGTGGCCCATCCAGAAGTAGATGCCACCGGTGGGCATGTAGACGCCGTTGTCGCGCAGCCCTCCGACGTGGATGGGCTCGGCACCGGGCAGGTCCATCGCCCACATGCGGCCCACCTCGTCGCCGTAGCCGCGCACGGTCGCGGACACGGTCTCGCGGCCGCCGGACCACTCGCATCGCAGCTCGTCGACGGTCTGCCGGTCGCGGCGGGTCGTGGCCGGCGCACCGAGCACGGCTTCGGCCTGCGCGGTGACGGCGTCGCAGGCCGGCTCGGTGCCCGCCTCGGGCGCCGGCGCCAGGTGACGCAGCCGTGGCAGCACCAGCCGGGCCAGCTGGATGGCGTTCTCGTCGCCGCCGCCCTGGACGCGCAGCACGCGGTCGTCGTCGAGGACCTGCAGGAAGCCGGCTCCGACGAAGTGCGCCGCGTCGCCCAGGCCGGGGACCTCCGTGCTCGGGCCGAGGCCGTCGGCGACGAACTTGTCCAGCATCTCCTGGTGATCGGCGGGCGTCACGGGGTCGATGGAGACCTGGAGCTGGAACGGGATCAGCGGGCTGGTGGTGGTGCCGTGATCGACGGTGATCTCGCAGCTGTCGAAGGAGGGGTCGCCGACCGGGCCCGCGTAGTCGGCCAGCGCGATGCGCACACCGGCGTAGATGGAACGCACCTCGTCCTCGCTGACCAGGTCGCAGACCCGGGTGACCCCCGGCGCCGCACCGGCCTTGGCACCGGACGGCGCGCCACCGGTCTCGGTGTCGCCGCCGCAGCAGGTGAGCAGCACGAGGAGGATGGCCCCACCGGACCGTAGCCGCATCGCATCACCCGCCCCGTCTCGCCGACGCATACAAGAGAATGACGCATCGGCGGGTCAGAACGGTTGCATGGCCCCGGGAAGGGCAACGTGCCACGATCGTGCCGTGACGAATGTCGTGGTGCTGCGGCACGCTCTCGGCCGGGCCGTCGCCGTCGCCGGCTGGATCGCCGCGCTGAGCTGGCTGGTGGCGTCGTGGCCGCCGGAGCGCACCGGCCTGCTGTTCGCCGCCGCCACGAGCGGGCTGCTCTGGGTGACGTGCTGGCGGCCGGCGGTGGTCATCGACGACGCCGGCGTCACCGTCCGCAACCCGCTGCGCGACGTGCGCATCGGCTGGTCGGCCCTCGACGAGGCCGGCTTCGGCTGGTCGCTGCGGCTGCGCGCCGGCGACGTCAGCTGCCGGGCTCTCGCGGCGCCGGGTCCCGCGTCCATGTCCGCCCTCTACGACCGGCACGTCACCCCCGGAGGGGTGCTCGAGCGCGACGCCGTCGCGCGGGCCGGGCAGCGACCGGCGCCGGCCCTGCTGGCGGTACGGCAGCGCTGGGAGGCGTGCCGCTTCGAGCCGTCCGGCGGGGTGACGGTGGCGCCGGCCGTCGCGAGCATCGGAGTGCTGGCGGCGTCGCTGGTCCTGCTGGTCGCGACGGCCGTCCTGGCCTGACTCGGCAGGGTGGCAGGATGGTGCGATGGATGTCGGTGATGCCGTCGACGACTTCGTCCTGCCCGACCAGTCCGGCACCCAGCGCCGGCTCAGCGACCTGCTGGCCACCGGCCCGGTGGTGCTGTTCTTCTATCCCGCCGCCATGAGCCGCGGCTGCACGGCCGAGGCCTGCCACTTCCGCGACCTCGCCGCGGAGTTCGCGGCCGCGGGCGCCCAGCCGGTGGGCATCAGCGCCGACGCCGTCGAGAAGCAGCAGGCCTTCGACGCCGGCCACGACCTCGGGTACCCGCTGCTCAGCGACCCCGACCGGGCGGTGGCGGCGCAGTTCGGCGTCAAGCGGCGGCTCGGCGCGCTTCCGGTGAAGCGGCACACGTTCGTCATCGGCACCGACTCGCGCGTGCTCGGTGTGGTCCGCAGCGAGCTGACCATGGAGAAGCATGCCGACGGCGCACTGGACATCCTGCGCGCGGCGGCCTGAGACCGGTCGAACCCGCCAGGTCCCGTCCGGAGGTGCCGAAACGGTGATCGTTGTGCCAGGCTGCGGGCCATGAATCGAACGAGACCTGTGCGCGCTCTGGCGGTGGCGGCCTCGGCGCTGCTGCTGACCGGGTGTTTCAAGATCGATATGCAGCTCGACGTAGCCGAGAACGACACCGTCGGCGGCGAGATGGTGCTCGCTCTGAGCCGCGACGTGTCGGCGATGGCGGAGTCGATGGGTGAGGATCCCAGCTCGATGTTCGGCGAGATGGACGACCTCCCCGAGGGCACCGAGGTCGAGGACTACGAGGACGACCGGTTCGTCGGCCAGCGCTACATCTTCGAGGACGTCCCGCTGTCGGAGTTCTCCGAGGGGCAGGAGTTCAGCATCGTCCACGAGGGCGAGGAGATCGTCGTCACCGGCAGCCTCGACATGACCGACATGAACCCCGAGGACATGGCCGGCGAGCTGGGCGAGCTGGGCGGCGGCGAGGAGCTGCCGTTCGGCGACATGGACCAGCTGATGGACTCGCTCGAGCTGCGCGTCGCCATCACCTTCCCGGGCGAGGTCACCGAGCACAACGGTGAGCTCGACGGCACCACCGTCACCTGGACGCCGGTCCCCGGCGAGGTCAATGAGATCAGCGCCCGGTCCGCCGACTCCGGAGGCGGTGGCGGCGACGGCATCCCGGCGTGGATCTGGATCCTCATCGTCGTCGTGGTGCTGGGCCTCGCGGCCCTGCTGTTCTTCCTCTCGCGCAACCGCAACCAGGCCCCGCCGGCCGATGCGGCGACCGCGGGCGCGGTCCCGCCGCCGCCCGGGACGGCACCGGACGCCGGTGCGGCGCCGGCGGCCG
>NZ_QUAL01000396.1 GCF_003579925.1 Jiangella rhizosphaerae
GTCAGCCACACCCCCAGTTTCATCCCGGCGGGCGCCAGCCCGGCATGACTGGCTATCAGGGGGACGGGGGGAGTGTGGCGACGGCTGCCGGGGCGTCTGGCCGGCTTCAGTGTGGCGTTGGTGTCGTGGAGCGTCCACCTGGTGAGATTCCACCGTGATTCGGGGGGCATCACGAGGATTACCCCAGCGTCAACACCCTTACAGTCATGGTGATGCTCAGGTAATCCTCGTGATGTAGGCGATCGTTGATGATCATCGCCGTCCACGACCCGGCAAAGCGCGCGAAACGGGCACGCCAAGGCCGAGGTGTGCCCACATCCTCCCCGTCCCCTGATAGCTGCCCGTTCGCGGCAAGAGAATGGGGCAGCAGGGGGACGGGGAGCCCCAGCGAACGCCACACCAAGCCGACCCGGATGATCACCGGGTCAGGCGCTGCCCGCGGGTTCGGCGAGGTGGGTGAACGGGATCGGGCAGTCCGGGCTGCCGGCGCAGTCGCGCAGGTCGTGGCAGCTGGCGTCCAGGGCCGCCCGGAGGGTGTCGCGCATCGCCGTCAGGTCGGCGATGCGCGCGTCGATCTCGGTGATCTTCGCCGTGGCTCGCTCGCGCAGGTCGGCGTCGGACCGGGCGTGCCCGCGGCCGGTGTCGACCAGGTCGGCGATCTCGTCGAGCGTGAAGCCCAGGCGCTGGGCGGCCTTGATGACGCGGACGGTCGTGACGGCGCCGGCCGGGTAGACGCGGTGACCGCCGAGCGTGCGGCCGGGAGCGGCCAGCAGACCCCGTCGCTCGTAGTAGCGCAGCGTCTGCCGGTTGACGCCGGCCGCGGCGGCCAGTTCGCCGCTGCGCAGCCCGGTCATCGGGCCAGCCGCTCCAACCCGTCGAGCACGGCGGCCTGCGGGGCCGGCACGTCCACGGTCAGCGCGCCGCCGTCCCCGAACGTGAAGGTGAAGAACGCGCAGCAGGCGGTCTCGCGGGCGGCGAGGTCGCGGGCCGCGGCGAGGACGGCGGGGTCGTCGTCCAGCGTGAGCCGGAGCCGGGTGGACGACACGCGGTCGGGCTGTCCGGCGGAGCGGGCGAACAGGTCGGCGAACTCGGCCAGCCGCAGCGGCCGGTCCGCCGACGGCAGCCGGCACGAGTCGGGGACGAACGAGGCGTCGGCGATGATGTCCATGTCCCGACGGTAAACCTGTACCCGGGTACCGGTTGCAAGTCCCGCACGGAGGTGGCGATGCCCGGCTGGCTCCAGGCCATCCTCGTCGCGGCCGGCGTGCTGGTGCTCACCTGGCTGGTGCTGATCGTGCTCGCCCGCCGGCTGCCGCCGGGCCTGGCCAGGGACCTCGCCGCCTTCCTGCCCGACTGCGTCACCACCGCGCGCCGGCTGCGCCGCGACCCGCGAGTGCCGCGGCGCGCCAGGCTGGCGGTGCTGTTCGGGCTGCTGTGGGTGCTCTCGCCGATCGACCTCATCCCGGAGTTCCTGCCGGTCATCGGGCCGCTCGACGACGTCGTCGTGGTCGCACTGGTGCTGCGCTACGCCGCTCGGAGCGTGCCGGGCGAGGCGCTGTTCGAGGCGTGGCCGGGCAACCCGGAGCTGCTGCGCCGCCTCCTCGGCGTCCGCTGACGGCCCCCTCGACCCACGTTGCGGGAGGGAGGGGTGCGAAGTCAGTCGATGCGGACCGGCGTGGTCATGACGCGGGCGCCGTCGAGCACGCGCACCGCGCCGCTGATCTCCAGCTCGGCACTGACCGGGACGTCGTCGCTCGACGGGCCGGCGGCCAGCGTGAACGTGCCGGGCTCGACGATGCGCCGCAGGTCCAGGCCGGGGAACGAGGTGCGGTCGGCGTGGACGGCGAACGTGACGCGCCGCGCCTCGCCCGGCGCCAGCGGCACCCGCCGGTAGCCGATCAGCTCCCGCACCGGCCGGACGACCTGCGCGGCGTGGTCGGTGAGGTAGAGCTGGACGACCTCCTCG
The DNA here is from genome assembly GCF_003579925.1 of Jiangella rhizosphaerae. GTDB lineage: Bacteria > Actinomycetota > Actinomycetes > Jiangellales > Jiangellaceae > Jiangella > Jiangella rhizosphaerae. The sequence continues at coordinate 1,967 of NZ_QUAL01000396.1, forward strand.
GCCGGCCGCGCGCCGGTGTTGCGCACCGTCACCGTCACGTCGACGGACCCGTCGGACGGAATGGCCGGCGCGCTCAGCACCAGCGACTCGTAGGTCACCGTCGTGTACGACAGCCCGTGCCCGAACGGGTACAGCGGCGCGGGGTCGAGGTTCGAGACCCCGTCGGTGCGCTGGTCCAGCGGCGCCGCGCGGTAGGTGGGCAGGGACGACGACGGCGTGCGGGGGACGGCGACCGGGAGCCGGCCGCTGGGGTCGATCCGCCCGGACAGCACGCCGGCGATCGCCGCGCCGCCCTCCTCACCCGGGAAGAACGCCTGGACGACGGCCGCGCACCGGGGCGCGAGGTCGCCGAGGGCGTACGGCCGTCCGGACACCACCACCAGCACGACCGGCGTCCCGGTGTCCAGCACCGCCGCCACCAGGTCCGCCTGCACGCCCGGCAGCGTCAGGTCGGGCGCGTCGCAGCCCTCGCCGGACGTGCCGCGGCCGAACAGCCCGGCCAGGTCGCCGACCGTCACGATCGCGACGTCGGCCTGTGCGGCCAGCGCCACCGCCGCGGCAAACCCGGACCGGTCCTCCCCGGTGATCGCGGCACCCGGCGCGTGCGACACCACGCTGTCCGGCAGCTCCGCCCGCAGCGCGTCCAGCAGCGTCGGAACCGCGACGCCGAGGTCGTCGCCGCCGTGCTGGGCCAGCACGTGGTTGGGGAACGAGTAGCAGCCGAGGAACGTGCGCGGCTCGACCGCCGTGGTCCCGACGACGGCCACCCGCGCGGCGGCGGGCGCGAGCGGGAGCGTCCCGTCGTTGGCGAGCAGCACGACCGACCGCTCGGCCAGCCGGCGGGCCAGCGCCCGGTTGGCGGGGGAGTCCAGGTCGGCGCCGTCGTCGGTCCGCGGCGCCCAGCCGGGGTCGAGCAGGCCGAGCCGGGCCTTCTGCAGCAGCACCCGGCGGGCCGCGTCGTCCAGTACGGCCTCCGGGACGGCGCCGGCCCGGACCAGCGCGGCGAGCCCGGCGAAGCCGACGGTCTCGGGCAGCTCGACGTCGACCCCGGCGGTCAGCGCGAGGACGCCGGCGTCGTCGTCGCCGCCCGCGATCCGGTGCGTCTTGTGCAGGAACGGCACCGCCCAGTAGTCGGACACGACGGTGCCGCCGAACCCCCACTCCTCGCGCAGCAGCGACGTCAGCAGCGCCCGGCTGGCGGTGGGCGGGACGCCGTCGACGGCCGCGTACGACGGCATCACCGAGCCGGCGCCGCCCTCACGGATCGCCAGCTCGAACGGCGGCAGCAGCACCTCGGCGAGTTCGCGCGGACCCATCGCGACCGGTGCGTGGTTGCGCGCCGACCGCGACGCGGAGTACCCGGCGAAGTGCTTCAGCGTCGCCACCACCCCGGTGGACTGCAGGCCGCGCACGTACGCCGTCGCCACCGTCGCGACCAGGTACGGGTCCTCGCCGATGGACTCCTCGACCCGGCCCCAGCGGTAGTCGCGGACGACGTCGAGCACGGGCGACAGCCCCTGGTCGACGCCGACGGCGCGCAGGTCGCGCCCGATCGCCGCCGCCATCTCCTCGACCAGGCCGGGGTCGAAGGCGGCGCCCCACGCCAGCGGCGTCGGGTAGACGGTGGCGCCGTACGCCGTGAACCCCGTCAGGCACTCCTCGTGCGCGATGGCCGGGATGCCGAACCGGGACACCCGCATGACCTGCGCCTGACGGGCCCGCAGATCGGCGATCCCGTCGGCGACGGACACCGGCGCCGTCCCGAACACCCGGGTGAGGTGGCCCAGCCCGTAGGCGATGGCGTCGGCGAACGAGCCCGGGCCGGCCATCTCGCTCTCCATCGGCGCGACGTCGCCGTCCGGCTCCTCAGCGGGGCGGTGCCAGAAGCTGCCGAGCTGGCCGGCCTTCTCCTCCGGCGTCATGGCGGCCAGCAGGGCGTCGACCCGCTCGGCGAGGGGCAGCGTGGTGTCGTGCCACGGGCCCGAGAGCGGGCCGGCCCAGGTGTCAGCAGTCATCGAGGTCCTTCGATGTCGAGGGTCACTTGCCGAAGCCGGCGGTCAGGCCGGACACCAGCTGGCGGCGGCCGACGATGAACGCGGCCAGGACGGGGAGGGCGGACAGCGTCACCGCGGCCAGCACCGCCGGCACGTTGACGGCGAACTGTCCCTGGTAGGTCCAGAGCGACAGCGGCAGCACCCGCACCGACGAGCTCTGGGTGAGGATCAGCGGGAACAGGAACCCGTTCCACACCTGCAGCGCCTGGTAGATGCCGACGGTGAGCAGCGCCGGCCGGCTCAGCGGCAGCACCAGCGCCAGCAGGATCCGCCCGTGCCCGGCGCCGTCGGCGCGCATCGACTCGAACAGCTCCGCCGGGATGTCGCGGACGAAGTTGACGATGATCAGCACGCTGATCGGGATGGCGAAGGCGATGGCCGGCAGGATCAGCGCGACCAGGCTGTCGTACAGTCCGAGCCGCACGATCAGGTAGTACACCGGGATGATCGTCGCCTGCACCGGGATGGCCAGGCCCAGCAGCACCAGCCGCAGCGTGCCCCGCGACAGCGGCGTTCCCGCGCGGACCAGGTAGTACGACGCCATCAGCGACACCGCCAGGATCACCACGACCGCCGCGACCGTCACGATCAGGCTGTTGCTCAGGTAGCGGAGGAAGTCGTTCTCCAGCACCAGCCGGTACGCGTCGAGCGTCGGGTCCGCCGGCGGCAGCAGCGGGTTCTCGACGTAGTAGTCCTGCTGCCGGCGCAGGCTCGTGAGCACCAGGTAGTAGATCGGCACGATCGTGACGACGACCCAGACGAGGCCGCCGAGCGCGCCGAGCACGTTGGGCGTCTCGCGGATCCGGCGCGCGCTCATGCCGCACCCGCCTGCTGGCTCTGCATGCGGCCGGAGCCGGAGATCCGACTGAGGAACAGCGACAGCCCCAGCCCTATGACCACCAAGAGGACCGCGATGACGCTGGCCGGGCCCATCTGGTAGCTGCGGAAGCCGGTCAGGTACATGTCCAGCGGCAGGATCCGGGTCGCGTCGCCCGGCCCGCCGCCGGTCAGCACGAACACCAGGTCGAAGTAGGTCAGCGAACCGACCAGCATGAGCGTCGACGACGTGACGATCGTGTAGCGCAGCTGCGGCAGCGTCACGTACCGGAACTGCTTCCACCGTCCGGCGCCGTCCAGGACCGCCGCCTCGTACAGCGACGCGGGGATCTGCCGGACGCCGGCCTGGTAGAGCAGCGCGTGGAACGGGACGAAGCACCAGCCGACCACGAAGATCACCGCGTAGAGCGCGAGGTCGGGGTCGCCGAGCCAGTTCGTCGTCAGCGTGCCGGGGGAGAAGGCCCGCGACAGCCCGAAGTTCGGGTCCAGCAGCGACCGGAACGTGATGCCGATGGCCGCCGACGAGAACAGCAGCGGCAGGAAGTACAGGACGGCGAAGGCCGCCCGGTACCGCTGCCGTCCGGCGGTGAACACGCCGAGCAGCAGCGCGACCGGCGCCTGGAACAGGTAGGACACGACGACGAACACGACGGTGCGCCAGAGCGCGGCGCGGGTGTCGGGGTCGGTGACGGTGTCGATCCACATCTCGGTGCCGGCCCACCGGGGCGTGCCGAGCCCGTCCCACTCCATGAAGGAGAGGACGACGACGCCGCCGAGGGGGAGCAGGGCGAAGAGGCCGAAGAACGCGAGGGCGGGCACCGCCAGCCAGAACGGTGGCCCGGTGCGGTGTGTCGCCGCCGCACCGGGCCGTCGGTCGATCGTCATCAAAGCGTGGCGTTCATCGCGTCGACGAACTGCTGCGGGGTGATCTCGCCGAGGAAGATCTGGCTGAGGTTCGTCAGCAGTTCCTGCGCCTGGTCGGCCGGGAGCGCCTGGTCCCAGGAGAGCTGGAAGTGCGGCGCCTCCTGCACCAGCTGGTAGGCGAAGCCCAGGTACTCGGCGTCGTCGCTCTGCGCGATGCGGTCCTCCAGGCCCGCGACCGGCGGGACGCTGCCGGCGTCGAGCATCGCGGTGAGCTGCTCGTCGTCGTAGACGAACTGGTTGATGTAATCCAGGGCGGTCTGCCGGGCCTCGTCGCTCGCCGACGCGGAGATCGACCAGAAGTTGGCCGGGTTGCCGACGATGTTCGCGGGGTCGCCGGTGCCGCCCTCGATGGACGGGAACGTCGTGAACCCGAGCGCGGACGTCGCGAACTCCGGGTTGTCGGTGTGGAAGGTCGCGTAGACCCAGCTGCCCTGCAGCAGCATGGCGGCCCGGCCGGTGTGCACCAGGGCGGCGTCGGCGCTCTGGTCGGCGGCGACGGAGGCGAACGCGTCGCCGAAGCCGCCGGCGTCGACCAGCTCCTGGATCTTCGTCAGCGCCTCGAGGATCGCCGGGTCGGACCACGCGTCCGGCTGGCCGTCGAGGACCGCCTGGAACACCTCGGGACCGCCGATGCGGTCGGTGAGGTACTGGATCCACATGAGCTCGGGCCAGACGCTCTGCCCCGCCAGCGAGAACGGGATGATGCCGGCGTCGCGGAACGCCGCGACGGCGTCGAGCGTCTCCTGCCAGGTGGTGGGCACCTCGATGCCGACCTGCTCGAAGAGGGTCTCGTTGTAGTAGAGGACGACCGGCTGGACGTCGTTCATCGGGACCGCGTAGGTGGTGCCGTCGATGACGCCGTTCTGGGCGACCGACGGCATGACCCGGCTCGCGAGGTCGGCGGTCTCGGCGCCGATGTCGACCACCTGGTCGTTCGCGACGTAGTCGGCCAGCGTGCCGCCGGTCCAGTTCATGATGAGCGTCGGCGCCTCGCCGGACCCGACCGAGGTGCGGATCTTCTCCTTGTAGGCGTCGTTCTCGAACTCCTCGACGGCGATCTGCTGGTCGGGGTGCTCCTCGTTCCAGCGCTCGAACGAGGCGGCCGTGACGGGCCAGCCGCCGCCGGTGAGGATCCAGGCGCTGGCCGCGCCTCCGGCGGTGTCGCCGCCGGCGTCGCCGTTGCCGTCCGTGCTGCCGTCGGTGGAGTCGCCGGGGCTCGCGCCCCCGCACGCTGCCAGTGTGAGCGCCGTGGCGGCGGCGACCGTCGCCACCGTCACGGACCGGAGTCTGGTGTGCCTCATTGCGCCATCCCTGTCCTTCGTGGAGCAGCGGCTCCGATGCCGGGGCCCGAAACCTTTTCGATCACGTTTCGAGTTGGCGCGAGCCTAACCAGGTGCGGGTGAGGCGTCAATCACGGGTTGACAACGGACGCAGGTTCGAAATAGTTTCGGGCGCATGCGTGGAGAGCGGCCGACTCTCGACACCGTCGCGCGAGCCGCCGGGGTGTCGAAGGCGACGGTGTCGAAGGTGCTCAACGGGCGCGGCGACGTCGCGGCGGCGACGCGCCTGCGGGTCCAGGAGGCCATCGGGTCGCTGGGCTACGTTCCCAGCACCGGCCGGCGGGTGCACGACACCACGCCGACGATCACCGTGCTGTTCGACGCGTTCGTCAACCTGTACTCGGCACAGGTGCTCTCGGGCGTGGTCGCCGCCGGCATCGAGCAGGGCGTCGACGTCGTCGTGACGCATCTCGCGGGGTCGTCGGCGCTGACGCCGGGATGGTTCCGCGGGCTGGCCGCCAAGGGCCACGTCGGGCTGATCGTCGTCACCACCGAGGTCCGGCCCGAACAGGTCCGCGCCTGCGCCGACGCCGGGCTCGGCCTGGTCGCCGTCGACCCCGTCTCGATCGATCCGAGCACGACCGATCGGCTGGTCAGCGTCAGCGCCACCAATTGGTCGGGCGGCCTGCAGGCCACCGAGCACCTGCTCGGACTCGGGCACCGGCGCATCGGGTTCGCCGGCGGCCTGCCCGCGTCGCGGCCGGCGCAGCAGCGGCTGCACGGGCACCTGGCGGCGCTGAGCAGCTGGAACGTCCGGAGCGACGACTCACTCGTGCTGCAGGTGGGCTTCAGTCACGAGGACGGCCGGGCGATGGCCTCGCGGCTGCTGGACCTCGCCGACCCGCCGACGGCCATCGTGGCCGGCTGCGACGCGTCGGCGCTGGGCGTGATGGAGGAGGCCCGCCGGCGCGGCCTGCGCCTCCCCGAGGACCTCAGCATCGTCGGCTTCGACGACACCTACGCCGCCGCGTGGACGTCGCCGCAGCTCACGACGGTGCGGCAGCCGATGCGCGAGATGGGCCGGGTCGCGCTGCGGACGCTCCTGTCGCTGGCGCAGGGCCAGCGCCCCGAGACCCACCACTTCGAGCTCGCCACCACCCTCGTCGAGCGCGCCTCCACCGCACCCCTGGGCTGACGACGTGGGGGCGGCGGCGCGTCACGCGCCGCTGGGGCACCTCACCCGCCCGCGGGACCGAACGGCCCCCGTCACCGGCTCCCACGCGGTCTTCCGGCGAGTGAGGTGCCCCTCAGGCGGGTGAGGCGCGGGCCGACGGCACGACCCTCGTCCGTCCGGCCGCCGGAGCCCGCGCCGAGGAGCTGTTCACGTACTCGTAACGCGGGAGTGGGCCATGTCACGTGGCCGTAATGGCCGCCGCACGCCCGAGTAACGACGGGTCGCCACGATCACAGGGACGTGGCCGGCCGGTGAACGGGCCGGCGTTCCGACTCGGCTAGGAGCCAACGATGCCCGAACTCAGCGCGGGCGATACCGCGTGGGTGCTCACGAGCGCGGCTCTCGTTCTGCTCATGACCCCTGGACTGGCCTTCTTCTACGGCGGCATGGTGCGCGCCAAGGCGGTCCTCAACATGCTCATGATGAGCTTCCTCGCACTGGCGATCGTGCCGGTCATCTGGGTGCTGTGGGGCTACACGCTCGCCTTCGACGGCACCAACGGCGGCCTGATCGGCGGGCTGGGGAAGTTCGGTCTCGACGGCGTGGGCCTGGACTCCATGCATGCGGCGCCGATCCCGGAGTTCGCGTTCGTCGCGTTCCAGGCGGTGTTCGCGATCATCACGGTCGCGCTGATCAGCGGTGCGATCGCCGAGCGGGCGTCGTTCCGCGGGTGGGCGATCTTCGTCCCGATCTGGCTGACGCTCGTCTACCTGCCGGTCGCGAACTGGGTGTGGGGCGGCGGCTGGATCTTCGAGCTCGGCGCCCTGGACTTCGCCGGCGGCACCGTCGTGCACATCAACGCCGGTGCGGCGGGCCTGGCCCTGGCGCTGGTGCTCGGCAAGCGGATCGGCTGGCCGCAGCAGCCCATGCGGCCGCACAACCTGCCGTTCGTGCTGCTGGGCGCGGGCCTGCTGTGGTTCGGCTGGTTCGGGTTCAACGCCGGATCGGCGCTGGGCGCGAACGGGCTGGCCTCGGCGGCGTTCGTCAACACGCTGGTGGCGACGGCGGCCGCGGTGCTCGGCTGGCTGCTGGTGGACGTCGTGAAGCAGAAGCACTCGACGACGCTCGGCGCGGCGTCCGGCGCGATCGCCGGCCTGGTCGCCATCACCCCGGCGTGTGCCTACGTCAGCCCGATCGGCGCGATCATCATCGGCGTCGTCGCGGGTGCGGTGTGCGCGCTGTGCGTCGGCCTCAAGTACCGGTTCGGCTACGACGACTCGCTCGACGTGGTCGCGGTGCACCTGGTGGGCGGCATCGTCGGCACGCTGATGATCGGCCTGCTGGCCACCGAGTCGTTCACCGGCGGACCCGAGGGCCTGTTCTACGGTGGCGGGGTGGACCTGCTGTGGCGCCAGGCGGTGGCCGCGGCCGTCGTCATCGTCTTCTCGTTCGTCGTCGCCTTCGTCCTCGGGAAGATCATCGACGCCACGGTCGGGTTCCGGGTCAGCGAGGAGGAGGAGGTCGACGGCATCGACCTCAACAGCCACCTCGAGACCGGCTACGAGCTGACCTCGACGTCGGCCGGCCCCACCCGGGGCGTGCCCGCCCCGGCGCCCGCCCGCGCCGAGACCACGCAGGGAGCGTGACCACATGAAGCTCGTCACCGCCGTCATCAAGCCGTTCAAGCTGGACGAGGTGCGCAAGGCGCTGGAGGCGTTCGGCGTCAACGGCATGACCGTCACCGAGGCCAGCGGCTACGGCCGGCAGAAGGGGCACACCGAGGTCTACCGGGGCGCGGAGTACACCGTCGACCTCGTGCCGAAGGTGCGCCTGGAGGTGCTGGTCGACGACCTCGACGTCGACCAGGTGCTGGGGGTCATCGCCGAGGCGGCCCGGACCGGGAAGATCGGCGACGGCAAGATCTGGGTCACGCCGGCCGAGGCGGTCATCCGGGTGCGCACCGGGGAGACCGGGCCGGACGCGCTCTGAGCACCGCCACTGCGCGGTTCGTCGCGCTGCGCCGGGCGATCGTCGACGACGACCGCCTCGGCGCGGCGCAGCGGGCGCGGACGCTGTCGGAGCTGGCCGACGGTTGGCTGGCGCGTCTGTTCGCGGACGTGCCGGCCACCGCGCGCCGCGGCTACGCGCTGGTCGCCGTCGGGGGGTACGGGCGGCAGGAGCTGCTGCCCGGCAGCGACCTCGACGTCCTGCTGCTGGTCACCGGCCGCGGTGACCCGGGCGCCGTCGCCGACGCGATCTTCTACCCCGTGTGGGACGCCGGGCTGGCGCTGGACCACTCGGTGCGCACGCTCGGCCAGGCGCTCGAGGTGGCCGCCGGCGACCTCAAGGCCGCGCTCGGGCTGATCGACGCCCGGCACGTCGCCGGCGACGAGGCGCTGACGGAGCAGCTGCGCGCCGACGTCCGCGACGCCTGGCGCAAGCAAGCGGCGACCCGGCTGCCGGAGCTGGCCGCCATGTGCCGCGACCGCGCGGCGAGCGTCGGCGAGCTGGCCCACCTGCTGGAGCCGGACCTCGTCCAGGCCTACGGCGGGCTGCGCGACACGCTGGCGCTGCGGGCCGTGACGGCGTCGTGGATCGCCGACCGCCCGCGCACCCCCGAGGTCGACCTCGCCCGGCAGTGGCTGCTCACCGTCCGCGACGCACTGCACCGCACCACCGGGCGGCGGCAGGACCGGCTGCTGTTCGAGAACCAGGACGACGTGGCCGCCGCGCTCGGGCTACCCGACGCCGACCCGCTGCTGCGCCGCGTCGCCGAGGCCGGCCGCAGCATCGCCTACGCCTCCGACGTCACCTGGCGCGACGTCGAGCGCACGCTGGCCGGCCGGCGGCGGCGCGGCCTGCGGCGCCAGCAACCCACCCGCCGCCCGCTGGCCGACGGCGTCGACGAGTACGACGGCGAGGTGGTGCTCGCCCGCGACGCCGAGCCCGCCCGCGACGCCGTCC
>NZ_QUAL01000395.1 GCF_003579925.1 Jiangella rhizosphaerae
CGCACCCGGTGAGGGCGAGCGCGGCGCCGGCCAGCCCGGCCGCCGCCCTAGCCGCGGACGGCACGGCGATCGCGCCAGTACGCCGCCGTCGCGACCGCTCCCGCCGCCACCAGCAGCCCGCCGAGGGCCGTCAGCCCCGCTGTCGCCGACGTGCCGGTGCTCGCGAGGTCGCAGTCCTCGCCGGTCGCGGGGGTGGTGGCCGACGGCGACGGGGTCGGCGTGGCGGTGGGCGTCGTGGTGGCGGTGGGCGTCGTGGTGGCCGACACCGGCGCGGTGCGCGCCGCGGACGCGTCGCCGACCACGAACGAGTACGCCACCGGGCCGGTGGTGACGGTCTCGCCGGCGGCCGTGGTGCCCGACACCTCGAACGTCAGCGTGTAGCCGCCCTCGGCCGAGAACGCCCAGTTGGCATGGACGTGCTGGCCCACGCTCTGCTCCCGGGCCGGCAACGACTCCTTCGAGCTGAAGATCCGGCTGATGGCGCCGAACCCGGTCGTCTGGAAGACCTCGACCGTGCCCGGGCCCTCCGCACTCACCAGCCGCATGTCGACGGCGTCGCCGGCGAACGCGCCGGCCGCGAGGTCCTCCGTCGACCAGCCGGCCCACACCACCTCGGGGTTCTGCGTCTCCGGGATCAGCCACAGCGGCGCACCCGCGGTGCCGAGGAAGGCGTAGGTGTCGCCGTCGGGCACCGTGCTCGCCGCGGCCGGCCCCACGTTGACCAGCACGTTCGCCGGGTCGTAGTAGGTGTGGTCGGCGGCCGTGCCCACCTTGGCGCGCAGGCCCAGCCGGCCGGACTCGACGTACGGCGCGAGCAGGTCGACGTGCTCCGTCGTGAGGACCACCGGGTCGGCGGACTGGCCTCCGCCTCCGCCTCCGCCTCCGCCGGGCGTCGACGGAGTGCTGCTCGGGCTGCGGCCGCCGCTCGGCCGCGGCACGCAGACCTCGGTGGTCGGCGTGGTGGTGGGCCTGGTCGTGGGGTCGGTGGTCGGCGTGGGCGTTCCGCCGTCGCCGCCGGCATCGCCGCCGTCGCCCGACGCCGTCCCGCCGCCCGACGCCGTCCCGCCGTCCGTGCCGGAGTCGTCGCCGCCCGAGGCGTCACCGCCCGAGGCGTCACCGCCGGTCTCGTCGCCGCCCGAGGCGTCACCGCCGGTCTCGTCGCCGCCCGAGGCGTCACCGCCCGAGGCGTCACCGCCGGAATGGTCGCCGCCGGACTCGTCGCCCGGGTCACCCGGGTCGCACTCGGGATCGCCCACGACGACGGCGTAGTCGACCTCGCCGGTGGTCACCGTCGCGCCGTTCGCGAGGGTGCCGGTGACCTCGAACGTCAGCGTGTACTCGCCGAGCTCGCTGAACGCCCAGTTGGCGTGGACGTGCTGCCCCACGCTCTGCTGCCGGCCGGGCAGCGCGTCGGCGGAGCTGAAGATGCGCGTCGGCGCGGCGCCGAGCCCCGCCGTCTGGAACACCTCGACCTCGCCCGGGCCCGCGACGTCGGTCAGCGTGATCGTGACCGAGTCGCCCTGCAGCGCACCGGCGGCCAGGTCCTCGGTGGACCACCCCGCCCACACGACGTCGGGGTTCTGCGTCTGCGGGATCAGCCAGAGCGGGTCGCCCGCGGTGCCGAGGAACGTGTAGTCCGCGCCCGCCGGCACGGTGCCGGCCGCCTCGGGGTCCTTCACCTGGACGAGCAGGTCGGCGGGGTCGTGGTAGGTGTGGTCGGCGGCGGTCCCGACCCTGGCACGCAGGCCGAGACGGTCGCCGTCGAGCACCGGCGCGAGCAGGTCCACGTGCTCGTCGGTGAGCATGGTGCGCGGGTCCTCGCACTGCCCCGGCGGGTCGGTGCCCGGGTCGTCGTCCTCGACGGTCAGGGTGAACGGGGCGGAGTACGCCACGTGCACGCCCTCGTCGGTGGAGAGCGCCGCGCGGTACTGCCGGCCGTCGTCGGCGGCGGACGGGGTGACGGTGAGCGTGTCGGTCGTGGCGCCGTCGACGGGGTCGAACGTCAACGCGCCCGGCGCCCGGGTCGACCACCGGTAGGCTGTGAGGCCGGTCGGCGGGTCCTGCGACACCGTCAGCGTCGCCGGCTCGCCCGCCGGCACCGCGCCGTCCGGGCCGGCGACCGTCAGCGTGGTCGCCGGCGGCTCGACGTCTCCCTCCTCGACCGTGACGGTGACCGCCTCGCTGGTCGACGACGCGTAGAACTGCGGCTCCTGCGACGTGTACGTGGCCGTGACGGCATGCTCGCCCGGCTCGGCGAAGGTCACCGGCAGCGCGGCCCGGCCGTCGGTGAGCGGCGCCCAGCCCAGGGCGGTGTCGCCGTCGTGGAACTGGACGTGCCCGCCCGGCGCCGGCGGCGCGCCGGAGCCGGGATCGGTCGTCACGCCGGCCTCGAGCACGACCTCCTCGCCCACGACGGCGCTCTGCGGCGCCTGGACGGTGGTGGTGGACGGCGCCGCCGCGGGCAGCGCGCCGCGCTCGCCGCCGACCACCCAGGTGTAGTCGACCGGCCCCGAGGTGACCGGCGCGCCGCCGACCGTCGCGGAGACCGTGAAGGTCAGCGTGTAGACGCCGGGCTGGGTGAACGCCCAGTTCGCGTGGACGTGGGCGCCGACGCCCTGCCGGAGGGTGGTGTGGTCCTCGTCGGAGCTGAAGATGCGCTCGATGTCGCCGAACCCGACGGTCTGCCACACCTCGACCTGCCCGGGCCCGCGCACGTCGGTGAGCGTGATGTCGACGGCGTCGCCGTCGACCACGCCGGGGGCGAGCTCTTCAGTGCTCCACCCGGCCCACAGGACCTCCGGGTTCTGCGTCTGCTCGATCACCCACGCGGAGTCGGTGCCGAGGAACTCCACGTACGGCTCCGGCAGGCCCTCGATGCGCGCGAGGTCGGAGAGCTGGAAGACCAGGTCGTCCACCGGCACGTGCTCGACCGGCGGGCCGATCTTCGAGTCGACCGTCAGCCGCTGCCCGTCGAAGCCGACGTTGATGGCGTCGACGTGCTCAGTCGTGAGCACCCTCCGCTCGCCGGCGGGCGGCGGCGTGCCCGGCTCCGCGACAGCCGTCGGGACGGCGGCGGGAACCGCGGCGAGCAGACCGGCGCTGCCGGCCACACCCACGATCTTCCGGACCAGGGAACGGTGCATGACGCGATCGGCTCCTGTCAGTGACGACATGACGCGAGACAATATAGATAACGATTCTCACTTTTGCTAGCTGTGTCCGGTTCGCGGCTACGCGCGTGACCGGCGCACCAGTGCCACGGCGTCGCCGACCGGCTCGAGCGCGAGCGTCGGCGGCAGGTCACCGGCGATGTCCTCGGCGCCGAGCGGCAGCCAGGTGCTGGTGGAATCCAGGGCGCGGATCAGGGTGGCGCCCTGCCAGACCTCGTAGCGGCTGACGGACTCGCCCGGGCGCCCGGGCGGCAGGTGCCGGGCGCGGTACTCGTAGCTCCCGAGCCGGCGCGACTCGACGATCTCGGCCCGCGGTCCGCCGTCGGGATCGGGCCGCCGCTGCGTCGTGACCAGCCCGGCCCCGTCGCGCGACAGGTGCGCGCCGAGCCAGCCGAACAGGTCGCGCCGGTCGTCCCGGGAGAGGTGGCCCAGCATGTGCGCGCAGACGAACCCGTCGACGCGGTCCGGTAGCAGGCCCAGGCCCGCCGGCGCGGCGCCGGCGACGACGGTCACCCGCTCGGCCAGGCCGAGGTCGTCGGCGACCCGGGCGGTCAGGATCGAGCGCATGACCAGCGCGGGCTCGAGCGCGACGATCCGCGCCGGGGTCTCGCCGGCGATGACCCGCGTGCCCATGCCGGTCCCGGCACCGATCTCGACGACGACGGCGTCCTCGTCGAGGCCGGCGAACGCGGCCCGCACGTGCGGGCGCAGCCGCTCCCACGGCTCGGTCATGAACAGGTCGTGGAACTCGGCGAGCTGCTCGTACCCCGTCGCGGCGGTGGACACGACGGCTACCAGCTGGACTTGGTGACGCCGGGCAGCTCACCGCGGTGCGCCATGTCGCGCAGCCGGATGCGCGACAGGCCGAACTTCCGGTAGACCGCGCGCGGCCGGCCGTCGACCTGGTCGCGGTTGCGCAGCCGGGTGGCGCTGGCGTCGCGGGGCTGCCGGGCCAGCGCCCGCCGGGCAGCGGCGCGTTCGTCGTCGGTGCCGGCGGGGTCGGCGATGACCCGCTTGAGCTCGGCCCGGCGCTCGGCGTACCGGGTGACGATCTCCTGCCGCCGCGTGTTCTTGACGATCTTGCTCCTCTTCGCCACCTAGATCCGCTCCCCGCGCGCGAGTAGCTCGGCCACGACCGCCTCGATGCCCCGCTTGTCGATGGTCTTGATGCCGCGCGCGCTCACGGTGAGCGTGACGTTGCGCCCCAGCGACGGCACCCAGTAGCGCTTGCGCTGGATGTTGGGGTCGAACCGGCGCTTGGTGCGCCGGTGGGAGTGCGAGATGGAGTGGCCGAAGCCCGGCTGGGCGCCGGTCACCTGGCATCGTGCGGACATGCAGGGTTCCCTTCTTTCCGCGGGGTGTCAGAGTGGGCTGTGGATGTCGCCGAGCCAGGCCTCGAAGCCGTCGCCGGCGGCCTCCCAGTACATGCCGCGCGCCCGGGTCTCGGCGTCGCTGAGCAGACAGCGCTCGAACGCCGCGGCGACCTCGTCGCGGCCGTCGTCCATGCCGGTCACGACGATGCGGGTGAACGGCCGCCGCCTCCGCCACGGCTCGGCCACCCCGATGCTCAGCTGGCCGCCGGCGCCGTCCCACGCGCACGCGACCGTGGCGCGCGTCGGCAGCCAGAAGCAGCCCCGCGAGCGCCGCGGCCCGCCGCCGACGGCCGCGATGTCCTCGTACAGCCGCTCCGGATGGAACGGCCGGTCCGATCGCAGGTCCAGCCGCCAGACGTGGCCTCCCGCGAGTGGCGGCAGCGGCTCGTGGCGCAGCCGGTCCGTCCACGCCTCGGCGGCCGCGTGGTCGTGAAGGCCGGCGAGCAGCCGCGCCGGCTCCAGCACGTCGCCGCCGGCGAGCACCGCCGCACCCGGCCGGGCGAGCGCACGGACCAGCTCCAGCTCCGCGTCGTCGGCGGCGCCGACGACGGCCACCGCGTCGGCGTACTCCACCTGCGCCGCGCCGACCTCGGCCACTCCGCGGCGGTCGTCCGCGGCGGTGTGCGTGCCGCGCTCGCACAGCAGCTCGTCGCCCAGCAGGTCGTCCACCAGCCGCTCGCCGTCGACGGCACTCAGCACGCCGGCGATGCGCACGTGCCGCAGCCGCACGTCACCGGCGACGACCCGGCAGACCTGCTGCGCCTCGGCGCCGGCCGGCAGCTGAGCGACGATGACGCCCCACCGCCCGGCGTGCGCGAGCCGGGCCAGCGTGGGCGCGACGTCCTCGCGCACGGCGCAGCTGACGCACGCGTGCTCGAGGTCGATCTCCTCCCGCTCGACCACGCCGGTCACGTCGCTGACGGTCCTGAGCAGCCGGCTCCGCTCGACGTCGATGTGATGGTGCACGACGACGGCGTCAGGCAGGTCCCACTGCAGGGTGATGGTCGTCGAGGCCATCGCGTCCGGGCTGACACCGGTCACCAGGACCGCGGGTGTGGTGCGCATCCGCAACTCTTCCTAACGAGAATCAAACTCATTAACGGCGATGGTAGCACCACGGCCGCAGGTGGTGGCGTCGGTCGCCCGGCGGAGCCAAGGCGGGCAGTACTGCCCGGCAGTGTTGACACCAGCGCCAACAATTGGCATCAGCGTCTACACCCCTGCGATCACGCAGCCCTCCGGCGGCTCGCACCGCCCCCGCCGCGGGCACGACGCCTCCGCACGTGGTCAAGCATCGTCGGCGGTGGCGCGGACCAGGCGGTCGCCGTCGGGGGTGCGGTAGTACAGCACCGAGCGGCCGGCGCGGCGGCGGCGCACCAGTTGGGCGTCGAGCAGCACTTTGAGGTGGTCGCCGACGGAGCCGAGGGCGAAGCCGGTCACCGCGACGAGCTGGGTCGTGCTCATCGGGTGGTCGAGCAGGCTGAGCAGTGTCGCGCGGGCCGGGCCGATCAGCCGGCTCAGCGCGCCTGGTGCGATGCGGCGTCCCTCGGCGAGTACTCCGGCGCACGGGTAGACGATCGAGTAGCGGTCGGGGCGGCGCCAGCCGACCCAGCCGCGGGCGCCGGTGATGGGAATGAACAGCAGCTGCCCGTGGTGCAGGTCGTGCGGCGGGTAGTCGTAGGCGTTGATCCGCAGGCGTCCCTCACCGAGCCAGCGCATTCCGGGTCGCATGTCGTCCAAGGCGGATGCCCAGCCGCTGGTGCTCAGCCGGCGGGTACGGGCGATGGCGTCGGCCTCGAAGGCCCGTGCCCGGCGCTGCCAGTCCGGTTCGATCGTCTCGGTCCACACCCAGTCGACCACGGCGGCGATGCGGTCGGGCAGGTCCGGCACATCGAGCGCGGGGTCGTCGCCGGCGAGGTCGGCGCGCAGGGCCGCGGCCGGCGTCGTGCGGATGCGGTGCAGCTCGTCATCGAAGGTGGGCTCGTCGTCGAGCGGCGGCGCGCAGAGGAAGTCGGCCAGCCAGGTGGGCAGCAGGGCGCCCGTCAGGAACGCCCGGCCCACCGGGTCGCCGGCCATCCGGTCGCGGAAGGCCGCCCGCGCCTGGGCCGGGCGGGCCAGCTGACCGGGGCGGTTGGGCCGCTCGCCGGTCAGGACCCGGATGGCCGCGATGGTCTCGGCCAGCGCCGACACGTGGAACCGGCTGCCGGCGAGGACGTCGGCGTCGACCAGCCAGATGCCCACGTTTCGCCTCCACCCGAAACTGTACCGGGCCGGCGACGGCGCTGACCAGACTGCCTGCCATGCGCACCTACCGAGAACTGTTCCGCACACCGGAATTCACCGCGCTGTTCGCGGCGTCGTGCGCGCAGGTCGCCGCGACGACGCTGACGGGGCTCGCGCTCGCCACGCTGGTGTACGCCCGCACGGAGTCGCCGCTGCTGTCGGCGCTGAGCATGTTCGGCCCGTCGTTCGCCGCGGTGATCGGCGCCATCACGCTGCTCTCGGTGGCCGACCGGGTGCCGCCGCGGCCGGCGATGACCCTGGTCGCCCTCGCTGCCGCCGTGGGCTGCCTCGCGCTGGCGGCCCCGGGGGTGCCGCTGCCGGCGATGTTCGCGGTGATCTTCGCGCTCGGCCTGGCGGCGTCGATCGGGTCCGGGGTGCAGTACGGGCTGCTCGGCGAGATCGTGCCGCCCGACGGGTACGTCCTGGGCCGGTCGGTGCTCAACATGTCGGTCGGCGCGATGCAGGTGGCGGGCTTCGCGCTCGGCGGCGTCCTGCTCACGGCGGTGTCGCCACGGACGGTACTGCTCGTCGGCGCGGCGCTGGCCGCCGGATCGCTGCTGGTCGTCCGGCTGGGTCTGAGCGCCCGGCCGGCCCGGGCGTCGGGTCGCCCGTCCCTCGCGATCACCTGGCGGGTCAACCGGGACCTGCTCTCCGCACCGGCACGCCGGGCCGTCTACGTCGCGATGTGGGTCCCCAACGGCATGGTCGTCGGATGCGAGGCGCTGTTCGTCCCCTACGCGCCGCACGCCGCCGCTGTCCTGTTCGTCGCGACGGCGCTGGGCATGCTGCTCGGCGACCTGGCCGCCGGACGATTCCTCTCGCCGGCGACACGGCAGCGGTACCTCACGCCGCTGCGCTACCTGCTGGCGGCGCCGTTCCTGCTCTTCGTGCTCCCGCTGAGCCTTCCCGTCGCCGCCGTCGCAGCGGCCGTGGCGTCCGTGGGCTTCATGTCCACACTCCTGCTGCAGGAACGCCTGCTCGCGCTGACCGGCGCGGACGTGCGCGGACAGGCGCTGGGGCTGCACGCGTCGGGCATGAAGGCGATGCAGGCGGCCGGCGCGACACTGGCCGGCCTGGTCGCACAGGTTCTTCCGGTCGGGGTTGCCATGGCCACGATGGCCGCCCTGTCACTCGCCGTCACCGTCGCACTCACCCCCGGCCTGCGGCTGTCCGACCCCGGTCAAAACGTCCAGCGCTGCTCCTCCGCGCCCGAGCAGGTCCGCAGCTCCAGCCGCTGGCCGTCGCGCAGCGGGAGGCCTCCGGCGACGGTCAGGCACTTGCCCGACGGCGGGTTGACCAGCCGCCGGCTGCCGGCGTCGTAGCTCCATCGCTGGGCGCCGGTGCCGTTGCAGGTCCAGAGCTGGACGGCCGTGCCGTCGGCCGTGGCGCCACCGGCGACGTCGAGGCACTTGCCCAGCGCGCTGAGCGTGTCGCCGGAGCGGGTCCAGGTCTGAGCGGCGTTGCCGCTGCACCAGACGATCTGGATCGGGTTGCCGTCGGCGGGGTCGGCCCACGGCACGTCCATGCACATCCCGTTGGCCGCGTGCACCGGCCCGGTGCCCGGCGGCAGCGCAGGAGTGCCGCCGGGCCCGCCGCCGATGGGGGTCGCCGCGCCGGAGAAGGGGTCCAGCTGGATGTACGCGGCGGCCGGGTTGGCATCGTGGACGAGGGACTCGTGGTGGCCGACGTCGTCGAAGGCGAACGCGTAGGCCTTGCCGTCGGCCATCTGCGCGTGGATGTGCTTGGCGTAGTGGTTGGTGACGGCGTCCTGGTAGAACGCGTCGGCGCCGGCGTCCGGCTGCTGCGAGTTCACCAGCAGCGTGGACCGGTTGAAGCCGGCGCACAGGGTCCGCGCGATCGCGCCCACGTCGTCGTTCGGGGCGGCGAGGTCGCGGTGGCAGCCGAGGATGGAGTCGCTGGACGGCCGGTTGAACGTCGTGACGACCGCACCGGCCGCGTCGGTGAACGTCATGACGTCGCCCGTCACGCGCCCGAAGAACGCCCGGCCCGGCTCGTGGGCGTAGGGCCGGACGGTCAGCGTCTCGGAGCGGTACTTGGCCCACACGCGGTCGACGTAGCCGGCGAACACGTCCGGGGCGAGCTGTCCCGTCCCGACCGCGTGCCCGGGCGACAGGACGCGCAGCACGGACCCGTCCGCCGCACGCTGCACCAGGCCGCCCCACCCGGGCGTCGCCTCGAGAGCCGAGACGACGGCGCCGAAGCCGTCCGGCCGCAGCATGCCGGTGCCGGCCACCGTGCCGTCCGAGCGCCGCAGGCCGGTCTGGTAGGGCGCGGAGAAGAAGTCGACCTGCGTGCTGTTGATCCAGAGCCCGCCGTCGTCGAGGGTGTACTCGGTCCAGTTGAACAGGATGTCGCGGTTGGGGTCGCTGGGGTTCTGGACCGCCGGCTGCACCAGCCGCCCGTCGTCGACGATCTTGAAGGCGAGCTTGGTGCCGTAGGAGAAGTAGACCCGGCCGGACAGCCGCGGCAGCTGGATGGTCATCGACTGGCCGTCGGCCGGCCCCGGTATCGACGCGTCCGGCGCGTCGACCGGCACGCCGCCGACCGCGGGCCAGGGGTGGAAGGCGCCGGCGGCGTCGGCGTACCCGAGCCGGCCGTCCCGCTCACCGAGGACGTAGAGGTAGGCGGGGCCGGCGCGGCCGGAGTCGTTGGTGATGGTGAGCGGGATGACCTCGGCAGCGGCAGGCGCGGCCGGGGTGGCCGCCGGCGCCTGCGGCGCGACCGCCGCCGACCCGGCCAGGACGAGCGCGAGTGCGGCGAGAGTGCTGGCGAGCTTCTTCATGGCGGCGAGCCCTCCTCCGTGGTCCTGGCCCGTGACACTATTGGAAAGCTTCCTTCCTGTAAAGGATGGTGTCACATCCAGTCACGGCCGGCCGGGAGGGCACCTCCGCTAGGGCTTCCCGCGCCTCGCCACCTCGATGTCCCCGGCGGCGACGTCGAGCAGCTGGTGCGCGAGATCGGACAGTGCCCGCGCGACGGCCAGCTCGTCGCCGATGCGCGGCACCTCGGGGTCCTCGGGGTTGCGCCGGGCGCGGCCGATTCCCGCCATCGCCGGCTGCCGCGGCGCCTGCAGCCGGGCCTCGGCATGCGTCATGCGATCGTCCTGGTGCTCGTCGATGACCACCTCGATCGTCCAGTGCTTCTCCTGTGTCATCGCGACTCCCACACGATCGGCGCCACCGATGGGTGGCTCTCGCGTCCGCTTACCCGCGCCCCTCGGCCACCAAACAGCAGCTGACCAGCCAGGCGCCGCCGCCGCGACCCGCGTGCGTGGACTCGCCGCGGCACGGGTACGAACGGCGCATGAGCGTGTCGGACGCACCGGTCTTCCGCGATCGCGCCGACGCCGGTCGCCGGCTCGGCGAGCGCCTGCGCGCCCTGACCTTCCGCGACCCGATCGTGCTCGCCCTGCCCCGCGGCGGGGTCCCGGTCGCCGCTCAGGTCGCCGCCGCACTGGACGCCGCACTGGAGGTGTTCGTCGCCCGCAAGGTCGGCGCTCCGTCGCATCCGGAGTTCGGCATCGGCGCCATCGCCGAGGGCAGCGACGAGGTGGTGGTGACGAGCTCGGCCGGACGCCTCGGCCTCGGCGCCGACGACCTCGAGACGCTGGTCCGCGGCGAACGATCCGAGCTCGCCCGCCGCGTCGACCTGTACCGCGGAGCAGCGCCGCTGCCCGATCTCGAGGCGCGGGACGTGATCCTCGTCGACGACGGCCTGGCGACCGGTGTCACGGCCGAGGCGGCGCTGCGCTCGCTGCGCGGGTTCCGGCCGCATCGGCTCGTGCTCGCCGTGCCGGTCTGCTCGCCCGACTCCGCCCAGCGGCTGACGGCCATCGCCGACGACATCGTCTTCGTGGCGGCCCCCGAGGACCTGTTCTCGATCGGCGCCTACTACGACGACTTCACCCAGACCACCGACGACGAGGTCGTCGACCTGCTCGCCTCGTCCCGGTCCCGAGCGGCGACCAGCGGCGAGGACGGGGCCGGCGAGCGGCCGGTCACCATCGCCGTCCCCGGCGACACCATCGACGCCGATCTCACCGTGGTGGACGCGGCACGCGGTGCCGTGCTCTTCGCGCACGGCAGCGGCAGTAGCAGGCACAGCCCGCGCAACCGCCGGGTCGCCGAGGCACTCCAACGACGCGGGTTCGCGACCGTGCTCGCCGACCTGCTCACCGAGGGCGAGGAGCGCGCCGACCTCGCCACCGGACGGCACCGGTTCGACATCGCTCTGCTGTCGCAGCGGCTCGAGCAGGCCGCCCGCTGGCTGGCGGCGGAGCCGTCGACCACCGGGCTCCCCCTGGGCTACTTCGGCGCCAGCACCGGCGCCGCCGCCGCGCTGGTCGCCGCGGCGGCGTCCGGCGGGCGGGTCCGCGCCGTCGTCTCCCGCGGCGGACGGCCCGATCTGGCCG
>NZ_QUAL01000398.1 GCF_003579925.1 Jiangella rhizosphaerae
GCTCGCCCTCACCTATCGCGGAGGCGTCGTGCTCGCCGCCGTCACCATCTGGCTACGCCAATAAGGAGACGCGCCCTAGCCTCACCGCGGCCTCCCCACGGCGCCGCGGCCCGGCCGAGCATCGTCACCATGACGAACAGGTTCACCCAGGCCGAGCTCGACTACCTGCGCGGCCAGCGGCTCGGCCGGCTGGCGACACTCGGTCCCGGCAACCGCCCGCAGCTCACCCCGGTCGGCGTCTTCTACGATCCGGAGACGGAGACCATCGTGGTCGCCGGGCACGCCGGCTCGGGCATGATCGCGAGCCGGAAGTTCCGCAACGCCCGCGCACGCCCCGACGTGGCCTTCCTCGTCGACGACCTCATCAGCGTCGACCCCTACCTGCCGCGCGCCCTCGAGATCCGCGGGCGCGCCGACACGGTCGACGAGGGCGGCCAGGAGCTGGGCGCGCGCATCACCGACGTCATGCCGTTCGACCCCGCGTTCATCCGGATCCACCCGCGGCGCATCCTGTCCCGGGGCATCGACTCGGACCCGTTCGAGCTGACCGCGCGCGACGTCGCATGACCGACTACGGACACGAGCTGCGCTTCGGCATCAACGTGCTGCCGGAGCCGGGCCGTCCGGACACCGTCGTCGGACTGGCGCGGCTGGCCGAGCGCGCGGGCGCCGACCTCGTCACGTTCCAGGACCACCCGTACCATCCGGGGTTCCTCGACACGTGGACGCTGCTGAGCTTCGTCGCCGCTCACACCTCGCGCGTCCACCTGGCCGGCAACGTCCACCCGCTGCCGCTGCGCCCGCCGGCCGTGCTGGCCCGGGCCGCGGCCGGGCTGGACGTGCTCAGCGGCGGCCGGTTCGAGCTGGGACTGGGCGCCGGCGGGTACTGGGACGCGATCGAGGCGATGGGCGGGCCGCGGCGCACGCCCGGCGAGGCGGTCGAGGCGCTGGAGGAGGCGATCGCGATCGTCCGGGCGACATGGGCGGTCGACCAGCCGGGCGTCGTCCGGGCCGGCGGCCGGCACTACCGGGTCGCCGGGACGGCGCGCGGGCCGCGGCCGGCGCACGCGATGGAGCTCTGGCTGGGTGCGTACGGGCCGCGGATGCTGCGGATGACCGGGCGGCTGGCCGACGGCTGGCTGCCCTCGCTGCCCGCCCTGGAGCCGGGGGCGCTGGCCGCCGGGAACGCCGTCGTCGACGAGGCCGCGGCCGAGGCCGGGCGGGACCCGGGCGAGATCCGTCGGCTGCTCAACCTCGGCGGCGAGCTGGCAGCGGAACAGCTCGCCGAGCTGGCGCTGGCCGACGGGGTGAGCACGTTCATCCTGCTCACCGGCGACCCGCGGGCGGTGCAGCGGTTCGCCGGCGAGACGGCGCCGCGGGTCCGCGCGCTGGTCGCGGAGGCCCGCGGCGCCTGACCGTGCCGGCCGGCTACGGGGTCAGAGCCGGCGGCACTGGTCCTCCTTGTCGCCCTGGACGACGTTGCCGGCGCCGGTCGGCGCCGGGACGTTCTCCTTGCACTGCAGGTTGCCGTTGACACGGTTGGACGAGATCGTCTGCTTGCCGCGGTTGGTGAAGGACTGGATGTCGCCGGTGACGCGGTTCGACGTGATGGTGGCGGTCTTGCCCTGCGTCACCTGGACGCTGCCGCCGACCGTCGACGACGTCAGCGACACGTGCTTGTGGTTCTCGGCCTGGACGTTGCCGACCACCCGTACGCGGCTGGCGTAGAGCCTCGCGTTGTTCTCGACCTTGATCGTCCCCTTGACGTACGTGCCCTTCAGGGTGCACGTGGCGTTGCTCGGGACGCGCAGGTTGTCGACGGTGACGGCGCCGATCGTGCCGCGGCAGGTGCGTTCCTCGGCCTGGGCGGGAGCCGCGCCGAGCAGCATGGCACACAGGGCTGCCGAGATCGCGAGTGCGGTGCGCTTCATGGGTCTGGTCCCTTCGCAGCGGCCGGCCGGAGCTGCCGGCTCTCCTGCGTCCGAGCGTTCCGGAGCCGGCCGGGAGCCCGGATGAGGCAGCGGTGAGACCCCTCTCATCGTCCGGCGACTAGGACAGATGTCGGCCCACCCGGGCGGGGTTTCAGACACATGCCTGGTGACCATTCATCCCGGTTTCCCTAGGTTCGGGCGCAATCCCTCCCGCCCCGGACAAGGAGACCCCATGACACGACGCTTCCGAGCGGGCGCGGCGATCGGCACCCTCGCGGTGACCGGCTGCGCCCTGCTCGCCCCGACCGCGCAGGCCGGGCCGGCCGACCGGCCCGAGATCGAGGTCGACGTCTCGGCCGGGCTGTCCGGCCACGTCAACCTCGCCGGTCCCGGCCTCGTCCCGGTGACGGTGCACGGCTCCACCGCCGTGGACGTCACCGACATCGACCTGCGCACGCTCACCGTCGGCGACGTCGCACCGGCCCGCTCGGAGTCCGGCGCCGTCATCAGCCACGTCGGCGACGTCGACGGCGACGGGTCCGACGACCTCGTCGTGCACGTCGACAAGCGGCAACTGGCCGCCGAGGGCGAGCTGACCCCGTCGACCGGCGTCCTGCAGGTGACCGCGAGCACCGGCGACGGCGCCGACGTGGGTGGCGCCGCGCCGGTCGAGCCCGAGGTCAGCCTCGAGATCAAGTTCGCCGAGGGCTACCGCGTCCGCGGCGGCAGCGAGGCGACGCTGCGCAGCACCGCGGGCGAGAGCCTGGACGACGTCCGCGCCGTCCTCGACCGCCATGATGTGAGCGCTCTCATTCCGTTCGTCGAGCCCACGCAGACCGACGACCTGGCCGCCGCCACCAGCCGGGTCCAGGCCCGCTCGGCCGAGCCGCTGCCCGACCTCGCGTCCTGGTACACCGCCCTGCTGCCCGGCGGCACCGACGTCGACGCCGTCCTGGCCGAGCTGACCGCGCTGCCGGAGGTCGTCTACGCCTACCCGTCGCCGGAGCCGGCCCCGCCGCCGGCCGAGCCGACGCCCGACCTCACCCCGCTGCAGGGCTACCTGCGCCCGTCGGACACCCACAACGGCATCGACGCCGAGCTGGTCCGCAGCGACCCGCGCGTGCGCGGCGCCGGCATCAGGGTGATCGACCTGGAGTACAACTGGAACCCGTTCCACGAGGACCTGCAGCTGGACTGGTCCAGCGACATCGGGCAGGGCCGGTTCGTGCGCATCGAGACCTTCGGGGACGACCACGGCACCGCGGTGTTCGGCGAGATCGCGGCGAAGGACAACGGCTACGGCGTCACCGGCGGCGTGCCCGACGTCGAGATCTACGGCATCTCGCCGGTCGAGGACCTGGGCAACGGCCGGACGTCGTGGCGTCCCGGCCCCGCGCTGGCCTTCGTCGCGGCGCTGAAGGACGAGAACGGGCAGTCCTTCGTCCGGCCCGGCGACGCGCTGATCCTGGAGCAGCAGACCGCCAGCCCGCTCGGCGGCAGCCGGTACGCGCCGCTGGAGTGGATCCCGTCGGTCTTCGAGGCCAACAAGGTGCTGACGGCGATGGGTGCCAACGTGGTGCTCACCGGCGGCAACGGCAACACGAACACCGACGACCCGATGTACACGCTCAACGGCGTCAAGTGGTTCGACCCGGCCGTGCAGCACTCCGGCTCGATCTTCGTCGGCGCCGGCGGCAGCGGTCTGCGGGCCACCGACCCGGCGCGGGCGCGGCTGAGCTTCTCGAACTACGGCCAGCGGTTCGACCTGCAGGCCTGGGGCCAGGACATCTACACCACCGGCTACTGCAACGTCCTCTGCGCCGAGCTGGGCAACGACCACAACCGGGCGTACTCGCGCTCGTTCAGCGGCACGTCCGGCGCCGGCCCGATCGTCACGAACGCCGTCGTCGCCGTCCAGTCGTACGTCACGTCCGTCGGCCTGGGTCCGTGGACGACAGCGCAGATCAACGAGCTGCTGCGGTCGACCGGCACGCCGCAGACGACGAACACGCACGAGAACATCGGCCCGCGGCCGGACCTGCGGGCGGCACTGCGCGCCATCGAGGTGGACGCGCCGACGACGCAGCTGGCGCTCAACCAGCGGCCGGCCCGCGACGGCTCCTACGTCAACCCGACGGTGACGCTGACCGCCGAGGACGGCTGGGGCTCGGGCGTGAACCGGGTCATGTACCGGCTGGACGGCGGTCCGTGGCGCACGTACACCGAGCCGTTCCGCGTGGTCGGCCTCGGCGAGCACACCCTCGAGTACCGCTCGAACGACCACAACGACAACACGGAGCAGACGCACTCGATCACGATCGTCAACCGCGGCCGCGGCGAGTGACCCGACAGATGTCCGACTGACGCGGCAGATGTCCATGCACCTGTCCGGTGACCGTGGGCCGTCGCCCGGCCTACGGTCGCCGGACCGGACCGCTATCCCCCGCGGCCCGGCGTCTACCCATGGGAGGGCGTAGTGACGGCGAGTACAGAACGGCGACCCGCGAGACGCGGAAGAGCGTGGCGGGCGAGAGCGATCGTCGGGGTGGCGGCGCTGGGGCTCTCGGCATCGGCGGGGGTCGTGTCGGCCAACGCCGAGGATGGTGTCGCCGACGACGCCGCCACCAGCCCGATCGTCCCCGTCGACCAGCAGGTCTGGGAAGAACAGGCCGAGATGACCTGGGACGACTACAAGCCGGTCCGGCCGGAGGCGTGGAACCAGGACACCACCAGCCAGGGCTCGGAGAGCCAGTACCGCACCGCGGTCATCCTCTTGGAGTACAGCGACCAGAAGTTCCTGATCAGCCAGGAGCCGGAGTCGCACCCGTTCGGGAACCCGCTGCCCCCGTGGGAGCCGGTGTCGCCCGAAGAGGTCAACCAGTGGTACTACGACTACTACGCGGTGCCGAACGAGTACAACCAGGGCCAGACGCTGCACGGCTACTGGATGGAGACCAGCCACGGCCGCATCGGCGTCACCGTCGAGGTGTTCGGCCCGTACACCCTGCCGGGCAAGCTGCACGAGTACGGCGCGCAGTCCAACGCCCCCGTCACCGGCCCGAACTCCATCTGTCCGGCCGGCGACAGCTGCAACAAGGACATCCGGCGTGACGGCGGTGCGCTCTGGCGCGCCGACATCGGCTGCGAGTCCGGCCTGTGCGGCTTCGACAACGGCTTCTACGTCACCGCAGGCCACGACGAGACGTCGACGTGGCAGGAGTTCGGCGAGATGATGTTCCGCACTCCGGCGGACGTGACGCCCGAGTTCGGCCCGCCCGGCGCGACCGAGGGCCCGGTCCTCAACGCCGCCGGCAACCCGATCCCCAACGCCGTCCCCACCCGGTACGTCCCGTGGACGTCGTGGCAGTCCGCGGCCAACCACTGGCCGAACGCCGGCGGCGGCACGTCGACGCAGGCGGAGAACTCCGGCCTCAGCGTCTACGCGCACGAGTTCAGCCACCTGCGCGGCCTGCCGGACAACTACAACAACCCGTTCGACCCGAACACCGGCCGGGCCGGCACCGCCTACTGGGAGATGATGAGCCGCGGCTCGTTCAACGGACCCGGCGGCACGCACAACCGCTGGCAGGTCCCCAACGCCGGCGGCTCGGCGCTCGGCCCGCACCACACGCTGTACTTCAAGACCACGGGCCAGGGCCGGCTGGGTGTCGTCAAGCCGGACGAGTTCGTCAGCGTCACCAGCGCCGCACTGGCCGAGCAGGGCGTCCTCGTCACGCCGATCAAGGGCCGCGAGTACGTGCCCGACGGCGACATGGTCGGCCTGAACGTCCAGCTCTCCACGCCGTTCGTCCGCGGCGCCTGTGAGGCGCGGGTCGAGGACCAGTTCTTCTGCACGCCGGTCGCGCCGTCCACGGGGAACCAGAACTGGAACCAGTTCAACGTCGAGGTCGTGGAGCGGGTCGGGAACGATTCGTTCGTGGCGGGCCACGGCGTGCTGATCGGGCAGGCCCGCAACAGCGGCTCGCCCCGGGTCTTCCTGGTCGACGCGAAGCCCGCGGACATCGGCCGGATCGACTTCTACCGGCCGGGCAACGCCACCGAGCCGGGCGGCGAGCCGGTCCCCGTCGTCAAGGGCGATCCGCGTCAGCTCGACGACGCGACGTTCCACGCCGGCACCGCGTCGGGCAGCGAGTACGAGTACCTCGATGCCCCGAACAAGCTGCACTTCTACGTCCTGGACACCTACCGGGACGACGACGGCGAGCTGTTCTACGACGTCGCCGTCCGGCACACCGAGGCGGCCGCCGCGTACGAGCGCGACGTCGCCCTGGGCGAGGCCGCCACGTACGCCGTCGGCGACTCGACCGCCCTGGTGAACATCCCGCTGACCAACACCGGCGAGGCCGGTGAGGGCATCTACGGCTCGGACGTGTACCGGATCTCCTCCTCCGTCGAGGGCGAGGGCTGGGACGTGACCCTGCCGTACGAGGTCGAGGCGGCCGCGGCCGGCGAGACCGTGCCGGTCTGGGCGTACGCCACGGCCGGTGAGGACGCGTCCGAGACCGCCACGGTGACCATCACGGCCACCAGCGAGAGCGACCCGGACGCCACGTTCACCGTCGAGGTCGAGCTCAAGTCCGCCTCGGTGGACGTCGCCTACGACAACGCGCAGGACCTGCTGGCCGACTACCGCGCCGGCGGCTTCCTGACGCAGGGTGAGTTCCAGCGGCTGAAGGCGCAGCTGGACATCGCCGAGGCGGCCCACGGCCGCGCGGCCGAGCGGGCGATCGAGCGGTTCGCCTCGATGTCGGAGGACGTCGCCGGCACGGGTGCGCGCACCCTCGTCAGCGCGGCGCTCGTCTCGCTGGCGGCGGAGCTGCCGGCCGACTGATCCACCCGCTCCATCCACCGGCCACCGGGTGCCGCCGATCCGCAGCGGCGGCCCCGGTGGCCGGTTCCTTTCAGCGGGAGGCGACCGCCGGGAAGGGGGTGACGTTGTCGGTGCCGGTGGCGCTCGCCGATGCCGGCAGCTCCAGCCCGGCCTGGCGGGGCGCGTACTGGCCGGTCATCCGCGCCACCTTGAGCGACAGGTGCAGCGCCAGCCGCTCGGCGCCGCTCTTGAGGTTGGTGTGCGCGAGCTGCTCCAGCCGCTGCAGCCGGTAGTACAGCGACGTCCGGTGCAGGTTGAGCCGTTCGGCGGTGAGCTGGGCGTTGCCGGCGACGTCGAGGTAGGTCTCGAGGGTCTCCAGCAGCGGCAGCGCGTCGGGGTCGTCGAGCAGGTTCCCCAGGCCGGGGTGGACCGTCGGCACCTCCTCGCCGAGCGAGGCGAGCTTGACGACGATCTGGTGGATGCCCAGCCGCGACCAGTGCACGACGTCGCCCAGCCCGGGGAGCAGGCGAGCCGCGTCGGCGGACATGCGGGCCTCGCGGAACGACGAGTACGCGTCCTCGAGCGCGTCGCGGCGGCTGCCGACGCCGACGACCAGAGCGGCGCCGCCGCCGTCGCCGGCCAGCGCCGACCGGGTGAGCTCGACCAGCGCCTCGACCCGCTCGTCGACGTAGATGTCGTGGTCGCCGGCGGACGAGAGCAGCAGCACGGCGTGGTCGCGGTTGATGAGGTCGAGCGCCTGGCCGCGCCGGACCACGCGGCGGAAGTCGGCGACGCCCTGGGCGAGGGCGTCCTCGATGTCGACGGCGGACGTGCGGCGCGGCACGCCCTGCAGGACCACGGCGACGACGCCGTCGCGGGCCGGCATGTACCCGGCGTCGATGAGGCTGCGGGCGGCCTGGGCGCTCATCGGCGAGCTGCTGAGCAGCATGTGCATGGTGTCGGCCAGCCGGGCGGACGAGAACAGGCTGGCCACGCTCTCGCGGTGCAGCCACTCACCGAGATCGGCCGCGCCCTGCATGCAGGCGTCGAGGTCGGCGTCGCTCATGCTGCCGTCGGCGTCGACGAACCACAGGTGGCCGAGCAGCTTGCCGCGGTAGAGGACAGGGACGCAGACCCGCGGCAGCATGTGCAGCTCGGGATTGGCCGGCAGCCGTAGCGGCCGGCGCAGGTTCGGTAGCGCGAACCGCTTCAGCCAGCCGCGTACCTCAGACGACGCGTGCCGCCGCAGGATGGAGTCCTCCCGCACGTCATCGATCGGCCGGTCGTGCGAGCTGAACGCGATGAGCCGCATGAAGCGGTCCTCGAGCACGGCGGGCCGGCCCACCCGTTGCGCCAGGCTCTCCAGGATCTGCTGCATCGAGAGCTCCATGGTCACCTCCGCCGCAGGAATGAGTGTGGCTCACGGGTGAAGAGACAGTACCATATCACATGTTACCTGGATGAACGGGACGAGTCGGGCACATGTCAGCCGTCGATGACGAACTGCGTCAGCTGGGTGCCGAGGTCCTCGACCCCGCCGGGCCAGCCGCGGACCAGCTGCCCGCCGCGGGCGATCAGCGCCACCAGCGGCGGCTCGTCGACGCCGTAGCGGCGGAACACCTCGCCGCTGGCGTCGAGACCGACCGGGTAGGCGATGTCGTGCTCGCGCACGTACGCGGCCGCGTCCTCCGGGCTCGACGCGCTGCCGACGCCGACGAACAGGATCGCGTCGCGGTACTGCTCGCTCAGCTCGGTGATCTCGGCCTGCTGCTGCGCGCACAGCTCGCAGAACGACTCGAAGAAGACCAGGACGACAGGGCGCTCGGCCCACTGCTCGGCGAGGTCGAGGGTGCTGCCGTCGAGCAGTTCCAGCTCGAACGACGGCGCCGGCGGCGCGGTCGGCGGCGCGTCGATGAACGTCACGTCGCCGGGGACGTCGCCGGGCAGGTCGAAGGAGACCGCGGCGGGTTCGTCCGACCCCGAGCACCCGCTCACGAGCGCCATTCCCAGCACCGCCGCCACCGCAGCGGTCACACCACGCCTCACGAGATCAACACCTCTCCGATCAGTCCCGCGTCCTCGCTCGGTTCGATGGGCGCCTCGAAACCGTCGCCCACCACGAACGTCCGGCCGTCGATCGAGGTCAGGCCCTCGACGTCGACCTCCATGACGCACATCGTCGGCTGCCGCATGCCCTCGCGGAAGCTGACGTCCATCATCTTCTCGGCGCTGCCGCTGGGCAGCTCGCCGCGCGCCACCTCGACGCCGTCGCCGTCCTCGACGGTGAAGGCGGCCTCGGCGTGGATCGAGCGGAACGCGCCCGCGCCGTTGCACGGCTCGCCGAGCCGGCGCAGGTTGCCGTCCGGGATGAGCACCCGGACGACGCCGGACTCCTCCGAACCGCCGGCGGACGAGTCATCGGACGGCCCGCCGCACGCGGCCGCCGCCACGACGGCGGCCAGCGCGCAGGTCAGAGCCGTGCGGGCACGCACTGCTTGCACGGGATTGGGTCCCCTCCCACTCGAGGTCAACGGCGCGGGTTCGTGTCCTTGACCGCGACCGTACAGGTGACGGACCGGGTGGCCGCCGGGTCGCTCTCCGACGTCGCGGTGAGCGTGACGGTGGTCTCGCGGGCCGCCGGCGTCTCGCGGGTGACGTAGACCGGGACCTCGACGGTCTCGCCGGCCCGCGCCGTCGTGAGCGCGTTGTCCAGCTGCGCCGTCCACCCCTGGTCGCTGGACGCGACCGACAGCCGGTAGACGTCGTTGTCCAGGTTCTCGCCGACGTCGCTGACGTGGCCGGCCGTGGTCGTGGCCTCGTCGCCGGTGTTGGTCAGCGGGAACGTGCACCGCGCCGCCTGGCTGGTGCGCAGGCCCTCGACCTCTGCCGAGCCCAGCTCCACGCCACGCTCCTGCGAGCCGGACCCGTCCAGCGACCGGACGGCCAGCGTGTACGACAGCACGCCCTCGTCGTCGCGCTCGACGTCGATGACGTAGAAGTGCAGCCGGTTGTGCTCGTCGACGTACTCGTACTCCGAGCCGGAGTTCGTCCCGGCGTGGAACGCGGCGTCGTTGAGCTGCCGGTGGTCGGCGATCGTCGCCATCACCGGCGTCCCGTCCGGCCGGTAGAAGTCGACCAGCCCGATGTCGTCGGGGTTGGCGTCGATGACCCAGTTGAAGCAGTTGTAGCCGCAGGTGTTGCGGGCCGGGCCCTCGTTCGTCTTGTTCTTGGCGATGATGACGCCGCTGTCGGGGTTGAACGAGTCGAAGCCCATCTGGTCCACGACCTCGAGCGTGTAGTTGTCCCAGCCGGTCTGCAGGTTCACCGCCGGCCCGGACGCCACGTCCACGGGGTGGGTGTGGCAGAACGGGTCCTCGTCGTAGTCGCAGAACGGGGTGCGGTCCGGGACCGGGCCGGGGCCGTCGAGGCGCACCTTGATGCCCGACGTCCCCTCGGGGCCCGGGTCGACGGCGCGCGCCGTCACCTCGTCGACGACCAGACCGGTCTGCGCCAGCGCCTCGCGGCTGACGTCCAGGACGTTCTCGGCCGGCAGGATCCCGGCGTGGATCTTGTTGCGGACCATCAGCCCCGACGGCGACCAGCCGCCCATGTTCGGCGGCACGACCCAGCGCATGTGGTGGCCGCCCGGCCCGTTGAACGAGCCGCGGTCCATCATGTCCCACGGCGCGGACCCCACCCGGTGGAACGGCGACGGCGGGTTCTGCCGGTCCGAGAACGGGTTGTTGTTGTTGTCGCCGATGCTGAAGAAGAAGTGCCCCATCTCGTGCGTGATGGTGCCCGAGCTCTCCGCCTGCCGGATGGACGCGCTCCCCCAGCGCTGCGACGACGCCAGCCAGGAGGTCCACTCGACATAGCGCGTGGGCGCCCAGTTC
Organism: Jiangella rhizosphaerae; assembly: GCF_003579925.1. GTDB lineage: Bacteria > Actinomycetota > Actinomycetes > Jiangellales > Jiangellaceae > Jiangella > Jiangella rhizosphaerae. The sequence goes on from NZ_QUAL01000398.1 coordinate 10,656, forward strand.
GGCATCGAGTCGTCCGGGTCCAGCCACTCCGGCGGGCCCCACTCGTCGGGCACGTCCTCCTTGGTCTGGAACATCATCTCGCCGAACTCCTGCCAGACCGAGGTCTGGTCGTAGCCGGCGTAGACCCGCAGCACCACGTCGTAGCCGCACCGGCTGTTGGGGCACGGGACGCCCTGGGCGGCCAGGTCGGCCCTCCAGAGCGCGTCGGCGTCGCCCTCGACATTGCCGTTGCAGGTGTAGCCCTCGGGACAGTGCTCGCCCGGCGCATTGCGGATCCAGCTCTCGTTCAGGCCGTACTCGAACTGGTTGCGCGGCAGCGTGTACGGCCCGAAGGTGTCCATCTCGTCGACGCCGAGCTTCCCGCGGCTCTGCTCCATCCAGTACTCGTGGATGGTGCGGCCATGGTTGTGCTCGTTCGGCTCCATGTAGAAGTCGCGGTAGAACTCCGGCACGTCCTCGCGCGCGATCGGGTCGATCTGCGGGTTGCCGAACGGGTCCGAGCCCTTCGGCCGCGTGATGACGAACGGGACGTCCTTGAAGTCGACCGCGACCAGGGCGATGCGCAGGCCGCGCTCGCTGGGCTTGACGTCCGGGTCGTTCCACTCGGTGCCCGGGATGTCGGTCCAGTCGTCCCAGGTCATGTCGTACTGGTTCTGCCAGTTCTGCGGGTCGATCGGCTCGACGACGAAGTCCGGCGGATCGGCCTGCACCGCCGCGGCGGACAGCCCGAGGACGAGGGCCGCGGCGGCGGACGTGAGACCTGCGGCGCGCAGCGAACGGAGTCTCATGGAGCCTTCTCCTCCCGGGCCGGCCCGGGCCCGTCGCGTGGACGGGCCC
>NZ_QUAL01000397.1 GCF_003579925.1 Jiangella rhizosphaerae
CACGCCGCCGAGCGGGGCGGCGAGCGGCCGATCGCCGCCGTCACCGCCGCCGCATGCCTGCCGGCGCTGGCCGACAGCGCACCCGCGCTGACCGGCGCGCTCACCGGCGCGGCGCACGGGCTGAGCGCGCTGCCCACCACCTGGGTCGAACGGTGCCGGCGACTCGCCGGCTGCTGCGCGGCCGAACTCGCCGGCCTCGACCTGGTCGAGCTGGCAGGCTCCATCGAGGAGAGGGCTCTCGCTGATGCCGACCGCGAGGTCTCAAGCGGCGGCGAGTCCCACAAGGGAAAGGAAACTCGCCTTGACCAGTGACGCACTCATCGACACCGCGGTCGGGTGCCTGACGGGAGCCGCCGTCGGCGACGCGCTCGGTGGTGCGACGGAGGGCTGGTCGCCGCAGCAGATCCGGGAACGGTGGGGCGGCTGGGTCGAGGGCATCGTGCCGCCGTACCACGAGGACTGGCGCACCGCGCGGCCCATCGCGCCGTACCACAAGGGCGACGGCCACGTCACCGACGACACCCTCATGACCCACCTGATGGTCGAGGTGTACGAGCAGGCCGGCGCCCACCTGACGGCGTACGACGTCGCCGAGCGACTGGTGCCGTTGATGATCGGCCGCAAGGTCTGGATCCCCGAGCTCGAGGCCGAGGCGCTGCCGCTGCAGCGGGTGTTCCTCGCGGAGAAGTTCATGGCGCTGCGGCTTCACTGGGGCCACGCCGACCCGCGCGAGGCCGGCGTCGGCAACGCGGTGAACTGCGGCGCGGCGATGTACATCGCGCCGGTCGGCATCGTCAACGCCGCCGACCCCGACACCGCCTACGCCGAGGCGATCGACGTCGCCGGCGCGCACCAGTCCTCCTACGGACGCGAGGCGGCCGGCGTCATGGCCGCCTGCGTGGCCGCGGCGGCGACCCCCGGCGCGACGGTCGACGACGTGCTGGCCGCGGCAGTCCGGCTGGCCAAGGACGGCACGAGGGCCGGCATCGAGGCGGTCCTCGACGCCGCGGCGTCGATCGGGCACTGGACCGAGGCCGTCGAGTCGGGCAAGCTGCGCGCCGCCGTGGCTCCGTACGACACCGTCGGCGACGACTACCGCGACCAGGGCCTGGGCGCCCGGCGGCCGAGCCGCGTCCACACCATCGAGGAGCTGCCGGTGGCGCTGGGCCTGCTGGCCATCGCCCGCGGTGACTGGCGCGACGCCGTCATCGGCGGGGTCAACTACGGCCGCGACTCCGACTCGATCGCGTCGATGGCCGGGGCGATCGCGGGCGCGCTGGGCGGTCGCGCGGCGGTGCCGGCGGACCTGGTGACGGCGGTGGCGTCGGCCAGCAAGGTCGACCTCGTCGGCCCCGGTGAGCGGCTGGCCGCGGTGACGGCGCGGGTGCGCGCGGCCGACGCGGCCAGGCGCGCGGCCGTCGACCGGGCGTTCGACGGACTCGCCCCGTGATCATCAACCTTTCGGGCTGCTATGACGACACAAAAGGTTGATGATCACGGGAGGGGAGCGGGGATGAGGCTCACCTGGGTGCAGCCGGAGGACCTGGTCGGGCACGCCTTCGCCCAAGCGGACGAGGACGGCGTCGACGTCGCCGATCTGCGGGCGCGCTGGACGGCGGCGGGCGGCGACGACGCGCCGGTCCGCAGCGGGGCGTCGGACGTCCCGGCGCCGCCGGAGCTGCGGGCGCTGGCCGCCGAGCTGCTCGACGAGGTCGACGCGCGGCCGTCGCCGTACGACGCCGCGGAGCCGACCGACCTCGCCCCGATCGAGGCGGGCCAGACGCGGGCGCCGTCGGCCCCGGCGGCGTTCGACCGCGTGCACGGTGCCTGGCTGGGCCGGGCGGCCGGCTGCCTGCTGGGCAAGCCCGTGGAGAAGATCCCGCGGGCCGGCATCCGCGAGATCCTCGAGGCCACCGGACGCTGGCCGCTGAGCGACTGGTTCACCGCCGTGGGCCTGCCCGGCGACGTCGCCGCCCGCTGGACCTGGAACCGGCGCAGCGCGGCGACCAGCCTGGCCGAGAACATCGACGGCATGCCCGAGGACGACGACCTCAACTACCCGATGCTCAACCTCGCGCTGCTGGAGACCCGCGGGCCCGGGTTCACCACCGAGGACGTCGCCGAGGCGTGGCTGGCGTCGCTGCCGGCCGGCCGCGTGTTCACCGCCGAACGGGTCGCCTACCGCAACCTTCTGCTCGGCCACCTGCCGCCGGCCACCGCGACGGTGCGCAACCCGTTCCGCGACTGGATCGGCGCGCAGATCCGCGGCGACGTGTTCGGCTGGGCCCGGCCCGGCGACCCCGCCGGCGCCGCGGCGCTGGCCTGGCGCGACGCCGTCCTCAGCCACACCCGCAACGGCGTGTACGGCGAGCTGTTCGCGGCCGCGGCGTGCTCGGCGGCCCTCGTCGCGTCGTCGGTCGACGAGGTGCTCGACGCCGGCCTCTCCGTGGTGCCGCCTCAGTCGCGGTACGCCGAGGCGGTGCGGTTCGCCCGTGCGCTGCCGGCCGCGCACGGCGGCGACTGGGAGGCCGTCGTCGACGCCGTCGAGGCGCGCTACGGGCACCTGCACTGGGTCCACGTGCTGAACAACGCCGCCCTGGTGGTGGCCGCGCTGGTGCACGGCGGCGGCGACTACGAGCGGTCCATCACCGCGGTGGTCAGCGGCGGCTGGGACACCGACTCCAACGGCGCGACCGTCGGCTCGATCGTGGGCGCGCTGACCGGCGCCGCCGCGCTGCCGGAACGGTGGATCGCGCCGCTGCGCAACCGGCTGAGCACGACGCTGGCCGGTTTCGACGGCATCGGCTTCGACGAGCTGGCCCGGCGGACGGTGGCGGTGAGCGCGCCGTGATCACCGTCCTGGGCAGCGCCAACATGGACCTCGTGGTCACCGTCGACCGCGCGCCCGGCCGGGGCGAGACCGTCACCGGCCGCACGTTCACCACCGTCCCCGGCGGGAAGGGCGCGAACCAGGCGCTCGCGGCGGCCCGGGCCGGCGGCGAGGTCGCGTTCGTCGGCGCCGTGGGCGACGACGAGTTCGGCCGCGGCATCACCTCGCTCCTCGCGGGCGACGGCGTCGACGTGTCCGGCCTCGCCGTGAGCGACCAGCCCACGGGGACCGCGCACATCACCGTCGACGCCACCGGCGACAACTCGATCGTCGTCGTGCCCGGCGCCAACGGGACCGTCACGTCGCTGACCGACGCGCACCGGGCCGCGATCGACGCGGCCGAGATCGTGCTGCTGCAGCTGGAACTGCCGCTGGGACTCGTCGCCGAAGCGGCGCGGTACGCACGGTCGCGCGGCGTGCGGGTGATGCTGACCCCGGCCCCGGCCGTCCCGCTGCCGCCGGAGCTGTTGACCGCCGTCGACGTCCTCGTGCCGAACGAACACGAGGCGGCCCTGCTCGCCGGCGTCGCCGACCCCGTGGCCGCGGCCCGGTCGCTGGCCGCCGGCGGCGGGGACGTTGTGGTCACGCTGGGCGGGCGCGGTGCGCTGCGGGTCGCGGCCGGGGCCGAGACGGCGGTGCCGGCGTTCGCCGTCGAGGCGGTCGACACGACGGCGGCCGGCGACACGTTCGCGGGGGTGCTCGCCGTGGGCCTCGCCGCCGGCCTGGACTGGGACGACGCGCTGCGGCGAGCGTCCGCGGCGGCGGCGCTGTCCGTGCGGCGGCCGGGCGCGTCGTCGTCGATGCCGGACCGCGCCGAGATCGACGCGTTCCTGACGGAGGCCTGATGTTCAGCCCCTACCTTCCCCGCCCGATCGACCGCCCCGCGACGGTGCCGCTGGATCCGGACGCCGACCTGTCGGTGCTGGACGAGGCGAAGATCTTCGCCGCGCCCGACGACCCGGCCGACTGGCCGGCCTGGCGGGCGGCGCTCACCCGCTGGCGGACCGAGGCTCGGGAACGCGTCGCCTACGAAGGTTCCCGCTACGACGTCGAGCGCACCGATGGGTTCGTCGTCGCGCTGACCTGGCTCTGGGACGAGCTGCTGTATGACCACGCGGCCGGCCGGTTCGACGTCGACGGCTACCTCGCCGCGGCCGAGCGCGAGTTCGGCGGCTTCGACGGCGTCGTGCTCTGGCACGCCTACCCGAACGAGGGCATCGACGAGCGCGACCAGTTCGGCTACTTCGACGTGCCCGAGCTGCCGGACGTCGTCGCGCGGTTCCAGGCCGCCGGGGTGCGGGTGTTCGTGTCGTACTACCCGTGGGAGGAGTCGTCGCCGGAGTCCGTCGTGGGCCTCGTCGACCGGCTCGGCGCCGACGGCGTCTTCCTGGACAGCTCGAAGGAGGGCAGCGCGGAGGTGCGGGCCCGGCTGGACGCGCTGCGGCCCGGCATCGCGATGGAGGGGGAGTCCCGGCTGCCGCTGGCCCGCGTGCACGACCACACGATGTCCTGGGCGCAGTGGTTCGCCGACTCGCCGGTGCCGGGCGTGCTGCGGGCCACCTGGTTCGAGCGCCGGCACGTGCTGCATCACACCCGCCGCTGGAACCACAGCCACCTGGAGGAGCTGCAGTCGGCCTGGCTGAACGGCTCGGGGATCCTGGTGTGGGAGACGGTGTTCGGCGTCTGGGTCGGCTGGAGCGCGCGCGACCGCTCGCTGCTGCGCTCCATGCGCCGGGTGCAGCGCGAGTACCGCGCCTGGCTGCAGGGCGAGGACTGGACGCCGCTGGCCGACCACCCCGGCGGCGGCGCCGCGGTGTACGCGTCGCGGTGGGTGCACGACGGCGTGCCGCTGTGGACGGTGGTGAACCGCGGCGACGCCGAGTGGGACGGGCCGTGGCTGGCGGTGGACCTGCCGGCCGGGACGCCGTTCACCGAGCTCACGACCGGCGCCGCGCTGTCGGTGGGCAAGGACGGCGAGGGACGGACGGTGGTCGGAGGGCGGCTGCCGGCCGGTGGCATCGCGGCGGTGCTGGCCGCGGACGTCGCGCCCGGCGCCGTCGTCGTCGACCCCGACCCGGTGTTCCCGCGGCGTCCGGCGGTGCGCGTCGCAGCACCCGCGCGGGTGGCCGCCGACGCGCCGGAGGGGATGGCCCGGGTGGACGGCGGCCGGTACGACCTCGTCGTCCGGTACCGCGTCCGCGAGACCGGCCTCTACGACGAGGCGCCCTACGTCGACGAGTGGAAGCCGCTGCCGCCCCGGCTGCACGCGGCCGGCACCGCGCACCGCCGCGCCGAGCTGACGCCGTACGCCGTCGGCCGGACCGAGGTCACCAACGACGAGTTCGCCGTGTTCCTCGCCGCCACCGGCTACCGGCCGGCGCGTCCGGAACGGTTCCTGGCGCACTGGTCCGGCGGTGCGCCGCCGGCCGGACGCGGCGCCGAGCCCGTCACGTACGTCGACCTCACCGACGCCCGCGCGTACGCCGCGTGGGCCGGGCTGCGGCTGCCGACCGAGGACGAATGGCAGGTCGCCGGGGAGGCCGGCCTGCTGGAGCGCGGCGCGCCCGCCGTCTGGAACCTGACGGAGAGCGAGCACACCGACGGCCGCACCCGGTTCGTCATCCTCAAGGGCGGCTCGGACTGGGTGCCGAGCGGGTCGGACTGGTACTTCGACGGCGGCCGGCGTTCGCCGCACTTCTCGGCGAAGTACCTGCTGATGGGCGCCGGGCTGGACCGCTCGCCGTCCGTCGGGTTCCGTTGTGCCGTGGACCTTCCGGGGGTGACGTCATGAGCGGGCCGCTGACCGGGCTGCGCGTCGTCGACGCCGCGACGCTGTTCGCGGGGCCGATCGCCGCGATGCACCTGGGCGACATGGGCGCCGACGTCGTCAAGGTCGAGCACCCGCGCCGGCCGGACCCGTCGCGGGGGCACGGGCCGGCGAAGGACGGGCAGAACCTGTGGTGGAAGACGCTCGGCCGGAACAAGCGGGCGATGACGCTGGACCTGTCGCACGAGCGCGGCCAGGAGGTGTTCCGGCGGCTGGCGCGCGAGTCCGACGTCGTCATCGAGAACTTCCGGCCCGACACGCTGGAGCGGTGGAACCTCGGGTACGACGTGCTGTCGGCGCAGAACCCGGGGCTGATCCTCGCGCGGGTGACCGGGTTCGGGCAGGTCGGACCGTACCGGCGGCGCCCCGGGTTCGGCACGCTGGCCGAGGCGATGAGCGGGTTCGCGGCGATGACCGGTGAGCCGGACGGCCCGCCCACGCTGCCGCCGTTCGGGCTGGCCGACGGCATCACGGCGCTGGCGACGGCGTTCGCGGTGACGTCCGCGCTGCACGCGCGGTCGTCGAGCGGGCGGGGCCAGGTGATCGACCTGTCCATCATCGAGCCGATGCTGTCGGTGCTGGGGCCGCAGATCACGCGGTGGGACCAGCTGGGGACGGTGCAGCCGCGGACCGGGAACCGGTCGGCGAACAACGCGCCGCGCAACACCTACCGGACGGCCGACGGCCGCTGGGTCGCGGTGTCGACGAGCTCGCAGAGCATCGCCGAGCGGGTCATGCGCCTGGTCGGCCGGCCCGAGGTCGTCGACGAGCCGTGGTTCGCGACCGGCGCCGGCCGGGCCGCGCACGTCGAGGAGCTGGACGCCGCGGTCGGCGCCTGGGTCGCGGCCCGGACGCGGGACGAGGTGGTGGCCGAGTTCGAGAAGGCCGAGGCGGCCGTCGCGCCGGTGTACGACGCGTCGGACCTCGTCGCGGACCCGCAGCTGGACGCGTTGGGCACGGTGCTGCGGGCGGCCGATCCGGACCTCGGCGAGGTCGCGATGCAGAACGTGCTGTTCCGGCTGTCGGAGACGCCGGGGGCGGTGCGGTGGACCGGGCGGGCGCACGGCGCCGACACCTCTGATTTACTGAGCGAATTAGGGTATTCGTTGGATGAAATAGCGTCGCTCCGCTCCGAAGGAGTCGTATGAGCCTGGTCCTGACGCTGCTCTACGTGCCCGCCGACCGTCCCGACCGCGCGGAGAAGGCGCTGGCGTCGTCCGCCGACGTCGTCATCCTCGACCTCGAGGACGCGGTGGCGCCGTCGGCGAAGGATGCCGCCCGGTCGGGGGCGGCGTCCGTGCTGTCGTCGTTCCCGTCCGGTGGCGGACGCGAGGTGCAGGTGCGGGTGAACGCGCCGTCGACGCCCTGGAGCGCCGACGACCTCGCGCTGGTCGCCGGGCTGCCGCCGTCGGTGTCGGTGCGGGTGCCGAAGGTGGCCTCGCCGTCCGATGTCGCCGCCGTGCGGTCGGTGGTGGGGGACCGGCCGGTGCATGTGCTGCTCGAGACGGCGGCCGGGGTCGAGGCGGCGTACGCCATCGCGTCGGCGCCGGGGGTGGCGTCGATCGGGCTGGGCGAGGCCGACCTCGCGTCCGACCTGGGGTTGTCCGGCCAGGGCGTCGAGGACGGGCTGGCATGGTGCCGGCAGCGGCTCGTCGTCGCCGCGCGAGCGGCCGGACTGCCGGCGCCGGCGATGGCAGTGTGGACCGACCTCGCCGACACCGACGGCCTCGCGGCGTCGTGCGTGCGCGGCCGCGGCCTGGGTTTCGTCGGGCGGGCCGCCATCCACCCGAAGCAGCTGCCGGTCATCGAGGCCGCGTTCCGGCCCGCGCCCGACGAGGTCGCGCGGGCCGAGGAGGTCGTGACGGCGGTCGAGGCCGCCGCCGCGGCCGGCTCCGGCACGGCCGTCCTGCCGAACGGCCGCTTCCTCGACGTCGCCATGGTCGACCAGGCCCGCCGCGTCCTCGCCCTCGCCGACCGCACCGGGCCGGCGCCGCGCCCGTCACCTGACCTGCCCTGACGCCGAAGTTGATCGTGGAGTTGTTCGGCAGTTCCTGGGTGAAATGTCCGATTGATGGCCGAAGAACTCCAAGATCAACGGGGCGGACTAGGGTGGCGGTGTGCTGGATGAGCAGGTCGTCGCGCGGTTACGGGCCGCCGGGTGCGTGTTCGCCGAGGAGGAGGCGCGGCTGATCGGCGAGACCGCGTCCACCCCGGCCGAGGTCGAGGACATGGTCGCCCGCCGGGTGGCCGGCGAACCGCTCGAGCACGTCGTCGGCTGGGCGGAGTTCGCCGGGCTGCGGGTGGCGGTCGGGCCGGGGGTGTTCGTGCCGCGGCACCGCAGCGAGCTGCTCGTCGCGCTCGCGCGGCGGCGGGTGCGGCCGAGGTCGGTGGTCGTCGACCTGTGCTGCGGGACGGGGGCGCTCGGGCTGGCCGTCGTCCGCGGCATCGACGGGGCCGAGCTGCACGCCGCCGACGTCGACCCGGTCGCCGTCGCGTGCGCGCGCCGCAACGTCGAGCCGTCCGGCCGCGTCCACGAGGGCGACCTGTACGACGCGCTGCCGCGGGAGCTGCACGGCCGGGTCGACGTGCTGCTGGCCAGCCCACCGTACGTGCCGACGGCGGCGATCGCGCTGATGCCGCCCGAGGCCCGCGACCACGAGCCGCGCACCGCCCTCGACGGCGGCGGCGACGGCCTCGACCTCGTCCGCCGGATCGCCGCCGGCGCGCCCGGCTGGCTGACGCCCGACGGCGTCATGCTGATCGAGATGAGCGCGCGCCAGGCCGCGGGCGCCGTCGACGCCATCACCGGAGCCGGCCTGCTCGCGGCCGAGTACCACGACGACGAGGGCGAGTCGACCGTCGTGACGGGTCAGCGCGGCCAGCCGGCCGCCAGCGCCTGAGCCGCCACGCCGGCCTGCTCCGCCGCCGCCCAGGCCGGCCGCGGCGAACGCCCGGGCGGTCTCGAGGCCGAGGCAGCTGTTGCCGCCGGTGACGACGGCGACCAGGCCCTGTGAGGCGGGCCCTTTGCCATGAGCACCAATACGCACCACCCCGGCGTAGGGCGTACGGCATGGGTCTCCGAGCGGGGGAGTTCTGTTTCGAGGTGTAGACGCTGACGCCAACTGTTGGCAGCAGCGTCTACACGCCGAAACAGCACCTCTCCACGCCGCCCGGCGTCGGGGTGGTGCGTATTGGTGCTCATCGCGAAGCGCGCGCCGCGGCGGGGCGCTACTGCCAGAGGGCGTTGGCGACCTGGGGGAACAGGCCCTCCGGGTGCGAGCGGTAGAGCGGCTCGGTGGCGAACAGCGTGACGTCGGCGCCGCCGGCCACGCCGCTGACGACGACCGGCTGGCCGGCCGCGGCCTCCTGCCCGATCCAGTGGCCGGCCAGGAAGAAGCCCTCGCCGGCGAGGCGCTGATCGACGCGCACGCCGGCGCCGAGCCCGGTGAAGTGCCGCGGCGAACTGACGAACGACGACGGCAGCGCGTTGCCGGTGACCGGTGACGCCGGGTCGTTCTCCACGGCGACGATGCCGTTGGCGTCGGGGCGCGCCGCCACGGCCGACACGGGCAGCAGCGCGGCGCGCTCGTTGAACTGCACGCCGCCGTTGCCGCGCCCGACGATCGTCCCGCCGGCCGCCCGCCAGGCCGCGAACGCCGCCTGCTGGGCGGCGTCCAGCTGCGTCGGATTGAAACCGCCCATGGAGACGTACAGCGCGTCGAAGTCGGCGAACGCGTACGTGCCCGCGTTGAACCCGGCCGCGGTGACGTTCGTCGTCGTGAAGCCCATGCGGGCCAGCGCGTGCAGCTCGTCGGCCGGCGCGCTCGTCCCGACCCGGCGCACGTCGACGGCGACCGCGCCGCGGACTGCGGAGGCCGGCAGCGCGCTGAACGCGATGCCGTACGTCACCGCCGCCTCCTCGACGAACGGCCGCGCCGAGCCGGGCACCGTGAAGACGCCGGACGCCGTCAGCCGCACCACCAAGCCGTCGGCCAGCAGCGCGTTCACCGCCTGGACCCCGGCCAGCGTGTCGGCCGGGAACCCGAAGTGCGCGACGGGGTCGGGCGCGACCCAGCCGGTCGGCGCGACCGACTCGATCTCCGACAGCGCCCGCGTCTCCAGCGAGCCGCCGGCCGGCACCGTCGCGACGTCCGCTCCCCAGAGGTACGCCTGGCTCCACGCCGAGATGTCGTACATCGTCGGGAAGTTCGTGGTGACGTCGCGGCCGACGTCGAGGATGGTGTTGGCCAGGCCGCGCTTGGCCTGGAACATGTCGACGACGTACGAGCCGGCCGGGTAGCGCTCGCCACCTGCGGTGAACGGCCGCCGCGCCTGGTGCACCTCGACGTCGTTGTCGAGGAGGAACTGCGCCAGTCGCGCGGCGGCCGCGTCTCCGCGCCGCTCGGCCGGGATGACGTAGGCCCGCGGGTAGTCCTGCAGGAACGTCTTCCCGTTCTCGCCGAGCGCGAGCGACAGGGCGAGCTCGTCGTCGATCGGCCGTGACGACTCGCCGGCCTCGCCGCGCCGGAAGAGCTCCAGCTGGTCGGCGAGCAGGCTCATCCGGTTCTCGTGCGCCCAGGCGAAGTTGGCCTCGATGGTGGCCCGGGACACGGCGGTGTTGATGCGGGTGCGCTCGTGCCGGTCGGCGACGTCGGCGATGCCGCGCGGGTTCAGCGGGACCTCGACGGTGTGCCCGACGGCGCCGTGGTACATCGCGTACATCGGGGTGAAGATCGGCGGCCAGTCGTCCCAGCCGTCGGTCTGGTTGCGGAACGGGATGTTCACGGCCGTGACCCGCGGCTCGCCGAGCGCCAGCACCGCGGCCTCCATCGCCAGCCCGTTGCGGATCGCCTGGCGGATGTAGAGGTCGTACTCGTAGTTCTCGCCGTGCGGGCCGGTGGTCGGCTCGATCAGCGTCGTGCCGGTGTAGCCGTGCTCGTCCAGCATGGTCAGCGGCTCGTAGCGGATCAGCTGGGCGCGGACGGCGCGCGACTCCGGCTGCGAGGCGGTGATGTAGTCGCGGTTGATGTCGAACCCGTTGCCGTTGGCGCGGGTGCCGGCGACGCGGCCGTCGGGGTTGTTCGTGACGACCATCGCGACGACGTGCTGGTCGAGCAGGTCGACGACCTCGGGGTCCTCGGAGAAGGCGAGCTCGTCGAGCACCTGCAGCGTCGCGTCGGTGCCCTCCCACTCGTTGCCGTGGATGTTGCTGTTGACGAACAGCGGCGCCTTCCAGTCGTCGTACTCGCCGGCCTCGAGCGCGGCGATCGCGGCGTCGGGGTCCTCGGTGCGGAGGTCGGACAGCCGCTGCCACTCCGCCCACTCCGCGTCGGTCATCGGGGAGGTGACGACGACGAGGTGCAGGTCGCGGCCGAGCGCGGACTGGCCGATGATCTCGACGCTGACGCGGTCGCTGTCCTGCAGCGCCCGCAGCGCCGGCGGGATCGCGTGGTACGGCGTCAGGTTCAGCGGGATCGACGCGTCGTTCGGGTTCACCGGCACGTCGGCGATGACGTCGTTCCGCGGCTTGCCGGGCAGGTCCGCGGCCGTCGTGACGGAGAACGGCGAGACCAGCGCGTCGGTGCCGGCGGTATCGACGGACGGCGTCAGCGACGAGGCGGTCGAGCGGTCCTCGGGTTCGCGCACCACCGGCGCGATGGCGCCGTCGTCGGGGGCGGCCGGCGCGGACAGCGCCGCGGACACCGTCAGCAGGGCTCCGGCGAGGCCGGCGGCGGGCAGCGTGCGAGTCCACATACGGCGACCTCCGGGGAACGGCCGGGCTGATGAGGTCAGGTCATCCTGTCGTCTCCGGCGAGCGGTGACAAGAGGGTGATTTCTCCTGATTCAGAGTGACAAGACCGGCCGACTTGCCGTCAAAGCTTCCAATCGAGGCGATATCGGCCATAGGTTACGGGGCAACCCCGTCCGACCGGCGGGGTCTTGTCTTGCCGTACGACTGAATGAGGAGCGCCGATGACACGACCATCGAGAGCGCCGGGGAGGCGGGCCGCGACCCGGCGTGCCGCACTCGCCGCCACCGCCGCGGCGGCCCTGGCCGCCGGGACGCTCGGCACCGTCGCCGCCGGCTCCGCTG
>NZ_QUAL01000400.1 GCF_003579925.1 Jiangella rhizosphaerae
CAGGCGCGGCGCCCGCCGAGCCGGGCGACGGCCAGGTTCCCGCCGATGCGGCGGGCCGCGCCTCGCGGCGGCAGCAGCAGCGCTCCTTCGGACAGGCCACCGCGGCCGCCCTCCTCGACTCGCCGAAGCGCGGCGGCAACGGCGGCAGTGGCGACGGCGGCGGCGACGGCGGCTCCGACGAGGGCACGAACTCGGGCGGCCGCAGCAAGGCCAAGGTGGCGGCGCTCGTCGTCGCCGGGGTGGTCGTGGTGCTGGGCATCGGCTACGGCGTCGCCTACGCCGTCGCCGGCGGCTCGCTGGCGCGCGGCGCGACGGTCGCGGGCATCGAGGTCGGCGGCATGACGCGCGACGAGGCGCGGGCGACGCTCGAGGAGCAGCTGCCTGCGCTCGTCGACCAGCCGTTCCACCTGACCATCGGCGACGAGGAGACGTCGTTCGAGATCGTCCCGTCGACCGCCGGCCTGACGGTCGACGTGCCGGCGACGATCGACGAGATCCCGGGCGGCAGCGCGAACCCGGTCTCGCTCTTCGAGGCGCTGCTCGGCGGCGGTGAGACCACGCCGGTTCCGTCCGTCGACCGCGCCGCACTCGAGGCCACGCTCACCGAGATCGCCGCGCAGGCCGACATCGAGCCGGTCAACGGCGCCGTCGCGTTCGACGGCGGTGAGGTCGTGACCAGCGAGCCGCAGACCGGCCGCGCGGTGAACGTCGACGCCACCATCGAGCGACTCGAAGGCGCGTTCTTCGGCGCGGAGTCGCGCTTGCCCATCGGCGACGTTCAGCTCGCCATCGACGAGGTGCAGCCCGCGGTCAGCGCCGAGGAGGTGCAGCGCGCCGTCGCCGAGTTCGCCGAGCCGGCGATGTCGGCGCCCGTGACGGTCGTGGCGGGGGAAGAGAGCGTCGAACTGCCGCCGGAGTTGGTCGGCCAGGCGCTCACCATGGCGCCCGACGACGCCGGCACGCTGCAGCCCGCGCTCGACGGCGCCAAGCTGACGGAGGTCGCCCGCGACCTGCTGGCCGAGGTCGGCCAGGAGGGCCGCGACGCCACCATCACCATCGAGGGTGGCGAGCCGGTCGTCGTGCCGGCCGAGCGCGGCATGGGCATCGCGCCCGAGACGCTGAGCGCGGCGCTGCTGCCGGTGCTGACCGCCGAGGGCGACGCGCGGCAGGCCGCCGTCGAGCTCACCGAGGTCGACCCGGAGCTGACGACGGCGGCCGCCGAGGAGCTGGGCGTCACCGAGGTCGTGGCCGAGTTCACGACGCGCTTCCCGCACGCCGAGTACCGCAACGTCAACATCGGCACCGCGGCCGAGCGCATCGACAACACGCTGCTGCTGCCCGGCGAGGAGTTCAGCCTCAACGGCATCGTGGGCGAGCGCACCGAGGCCAACGGCTTCACCGCCGGCACCATCATCAACGGCGGCCGGCTGGAGGAGTCGCTGGGCGGCGGCGTGTCGCAGGTGGCGACGACGACGTTCCACGCGGCGTTCCTGGCCGGTCTCGAGGACGTCGAGCACTGGCCGCACTCGATCTACTTCGACCGCTATCCGGTCGGCCAGGAGGCCACCGTCGCCTGGGGCGCGAAGGACATGCGCTTTGCCAACGACACCCCGTACGGCGTCGTCGTCGACACCAGCTTCACCCCGAGCACGCCCGGCAACCAGGGCACGCTCAACGTGAAGATCTGGAGCACCGAGTACTACCGCGTCGAGACGTCGGTGTCCGAGCGCTCCAACTTCACCTCGCCGCAGACCATCTACGACACCTCGGACAACTGCCAGGCACAGGGCGGCAGCCAGGGCTTCGACATCACGTCCTACCGGCAGGTGTGGGACCCCGAGGGCACGCTCGTTAAGGACGAGGCCGACCCGTGGACCTACAACCCGAACCACCGGGTCATCTGCGGGCCCGACCCCGGCGAGGACGAGGGCAACGGCAACGAGGGCGGCGAGGGCGACAACTGACGCTCGCCACTACCGCCGGCTCAGCGCAGCCGGCGGTAGTGGTAGGCGTGGTGTTCGGCGAAGCCGGCCTTGCGGTACGTCGCGCGGGCCGGCTCGTTCGGCTCGGCGACCTGCAGGTACACGTCGGTGGCGCCGAACCGTTCGGCCCACTCCGCCAGCCCGGCGACGATGTGACCGCCCAGTCCGCGCCGCCGGGCCGACGGCGCCACCTCGACGGCCGTCACACCGAGCCAGCGTCGCCCGCTCGGCGCGTCGCTGACCGCACCCCGCGCGATGGCGACCCGCGCGCCGTCGTCGTCCACCGAGGCGAAACCGACGGTGGCGGCGTTCACGAGCACGTCGACGGCGTGCGCGGGCAGTTCGCCGCCGCGGTAGTGGTAGCCGGCCAGCCAGTCGTCGTCGGGCCGGTCGTCAACGCGGACCGGCGGCAGCCCAGGCCGTTCCGCGCCCCGTACGACGGATACCGGCGCGACCATGACGAACGTGCGGTCCTCCGCGGCCGGCCAGCCGCGCGCGTCCAGGATCGGTCCGAGCGCCCGGCCGAGCGGCTCGGGCACCTGGAACGCCGGCACCAGTTCGCGCTCCCGGTACCACCGCTCCACGAGCTCGACGGCGTCGCGCAGCGGCCGCGCGGGGTCGTCGAGCGGCAGGCACGAGTTGGCCCGTCCGGTGAACCCGCGGGCGGCCCGCAGCAGCCACCCGCCGGTCCACTCCGTCTCCAGGGCCCGCCAGCCGTGCAGCGCGGCGCTTTCGAGGTCGCGGACGTCGCGGCGGGTCACCGTCAGCTCCGGGACCTCCTTGACGACGATGATGTCGCCCGCCGGCACGACGACGGCGTCGCCGCCGCGCGAGGGCCGCACCCGCAGCTCGCCGCCCGTGGTCGACTCGAGCACGCCGAGGACGTCGGTGGCGCCGAACTCCTCGCCGTGAAGGCGGTACCGGACCACGACACGCCGCCCGACCAGGGCGGACGCGTCGCGATTCGTGCTGGGCTGTCTCATAGGCTGACCTTGGTGCACGATGGAAGACGGGCAACGCGATACTAGGGCTGAGCACGACTGAGTAGCCGAACCGGTGTGTGCCGGGTGGGCTTGCGATAGGAGGACACCGCCGTGACGTACGTCATCGCGCAGCCTTGCGTCGACCTCAAGGACCTCGCCTGCGTCGAGGAGTGTCCGGTCGACTGCATCTACGAGGGCGAGCGGATGCTCTACATCCACCCGGATGAGTGCGTCGACTGCGGTGCGTGCGAGCCGGTCTGCCCCGTCGAGGCCATCTTCTACGAAGACGACGTGCCCGGCGAGTGGAAGGACTACACGCAGGCCAACGCGGAGTTCTTCGACGACCTCGGCTCGCCCGGTGGCGCGGCGAAGCTCGGCGCCATCGACAAGGACCACGCGCTGATCGCGGCGCTGCCCCCGCAGGAGCACGAGGGGCATTGAGCAGGCCACCGGGCGTGCCACCGCGGCGGCCGCAGCTGCCCGACTTTCCCTGGGACGCCCTCGTCCCGTACTCCGAGCGGGCGGCGGCGCACCCCGACGGCATCGTCGACCTCTCGGTCGGCACGCCGGTCGACCCCACGCCCGAGGTCGTCCGTCACGCGCTGGCCGCGGCGGCGGACGCCCCGGGCTACCCGACGACCGTGGGCACGCCCGCGCTGCGCGAGGCGGCCGTGCGCTGGCTCGCCCGCCGGGCCGGCGCCGTCGCCCTCGACCCCGGCGCGGTCATCCCGAGCATCGGCTCGAAGGAGCTGGTGGCCTGGCTGCCGACGCTGCTCGGCCTGGGTCCCGGCGATGCCGTCGTGTTCCCCGAGCTGGCCTACCCGACGTACGACATCGGCGCCCGGCTGGCCGGGGCCGACCCCGTCGCCAGCGACTCCGTCACCGCCCTCGGCCCCCGCCGGGTCGGCCTCATCTGGGTGAACTCGCCGGCCAACCCGCACGGGCGCGTGCTGCCCGCCGCGCATCTGGCCAAGGTGGTCGACTGGGCGCGCGAGCGCGGCGCCGTCGTCGCCTCCGACGAGTGCTATCTCGAGCTGGGCTGGGAGGAGCGGCCGGTCTCCATCCTCGACCCGGCCGTCAACGGTGGCTCGCTCGACGGCCTGCTGGCCGTGCATTCGCTGTCCAAGCGGTCCAACCTGGCCGGCTACCGCGCCGGGTTCGTCGCCGGCGACCCCGCGCTGATCCGTCAGGTCCTCGAGGTGCGCAAGCACGCCGGCCTCATGGTGCCGACGCCGGTGCAGGCCGCCATGACGGCCGCCCTCGACGACGACGCCCACGTCGAGGAGCAGCGGTCGCGGTACGCTCGCCGGCGCGACGTGCTCCGGGCGGCGCTGGCCGAGGCCGGCTTCCGCATCGACCACTCGACGGCCGGCCTGTACCTGTGGGCGACCCGCGACCAACCGTGCTGGGACACCGTCGGCTGGCTGGCCGACCGCGGCATCCTCGCCGCGCCGGGCGCGTTCTACGGCGCCGCCGGCGGCTCGCACGTCCGCATCGCCCTGACGGCGACCGACGAGCGCGTCGACGCCGCCGCCAAGCGGCTCACCGCCTGACCGACCGGGAATGATCACGTTCACCACCTGATCCCGTGCCACACCAGGCCTGCAGCCCGCGTGATCCACGCGAGATCCTGGTGATGCCGGCGGCCGGTGCATCACGAGGACATCCCCCACGTCACGAGGGCTGCAAGCCTCGTGACACAGGGAATCGCGTGCTGAACGTGATCATTCCGGAGCGCGTCAGCTGATGGCGGCCGTCGCGGTCGCCGCGTCGGGGCCGATGCCCAGCGCCACCTCGGAGCCGGAGCAGGCGACGACGGCCGACTGGCCGGCGCCGGTGAAGACCGTCCGGCCGCCGTCCTCGGAGACCTCGGCGTCGGGGAAGGCGGCGGTGTAGAACTCGGTGACGGTGTCGCACAGCGGTGTGGCGCCGTCGCCGCCGCGGTCGGCGAGCATCAGCGCCAAGGCCGTGCGGTCGCCGTCGCCCCAGACGGTGACCTCGCCGCCGGCCCAAGCCGCGACGCGGTCCTTCGGGTCGGACAGCGCGGCGGACTCGTCGTCGCCGGGAGCCTCGAGCAGGAACAGCAGGTCGGCGGCGCCGAAGGTGTCCGAGCGCAGTTCCTGCCAGGCGCCGCCGGGGCCCGCCGGGTCGCGGACGTCGACGGCGTCCTCCATCGCGTAGTAGCGGTCCGGGAAGAGGATCTGCGCGGTCGTCGCCGGCACGTCGGTGTAGGTGGAGTCGACGCCCTCCCAGCCGCCGTCGAGGAACACGTCACAGGTGAACGTCATGCCCTCGACGTACGGGAACTCCAGCTGACGGGCGACGAAGTGCGGCAGGGCGTCGAGGTCGGCTGACGTCTGCCCCGACGCCGACTGCAGCTCGAGGAGCTGGTCCAGCGGCAGGTGCCGGCCGACGAACTGCTGGCTGTACAGCGAGGCGTCGCCCTCGATGGCGTTGAGCGCGGCGTACGCGGCGTCGGACCCCGACTCGGCGGCGATGGCCTCCTGGTCGGGCAGCCCCATGGCGGCGTCGGCCTGCGCGTGCACCAGCTCGTGCGCCGTGATCAGCGCGCCGAGGCCGTCCATCTCCTCCGAGCCGATGACCAGCTGCCGCGTCTCGGGGTCGTAGAAGCCGCCGACGCCGGCGTCGAGCGCGTCGAGCTGGGCCTGCGCGAGGTCGGTGCCGGGCTCGACGGCGCCCAGCGCGGCCAGCAGCCGGGAGTCGACGGCCGCCCGTTCGGGGTCGAGCTCGTCGCGGGTGAGCTCGACCGCCCGGCGCTGCACCTCGTCGAGGCTGACGAACTCGATGTCGACGTCGTCGCCGGCGGGCAGTCCGCGCTCCTCCTCGACCAGCCGGGCGATGGCGGCGACCTGCGTCTCGACGTCGGCGTCCGGGATCGAGTCGCCGCCGCCCCCGAGGCCGAGCCCGCCGGACCCGAGGCACTCGAGCAGGATCGGGTCGAGGTCGCCCATGCCGCCGAGATCGCCGAGAAGGTCCTCCAGGCCGCCGCCCTCACCGCCGAGCAGCCCCTCGAGCCCGCCCTCGCCGAGCAGATCCTCGAGGCCGCCCAGGCCCGAGGACTCCGGCTCCTCCTGCGCCGCGGCCAGCTCCTCGCGGGCGGCGTCTCGCTCGGCCCGCAGGTCGTCGACCCGCTGGTCCATGACCAGGTACGTGACGCCGGCGAGCACCAGCCCGACGGCCAGCGCGACGGCCGTGGCAACCTGCCAGACGGCGGTGCGCGAGCCGCCGCCCTGCGACGGGGGCGGGGGAGGTGGCGGGGTGGGCGTGGTCATGATCCCCAACTTAGCGACCGTCGACCGCGAGGGCCCCACCGACGTCGGAGCCCCACGCGGAGGAGGGACTGTTCGAGTCGGACCGCCGGTCCTTCCTGACGTTGGCCGTCCCCCTGCTGCCCGATTGTCTTGGCCGCGCACGCGCGCCTCAAGCGGACTATTGGGCGCTTCGCGCCGGCGATGACCGCTTGACCCGCGCGCACGCGGCAAAGAACGGGCAGCTATCAGGGGGACGGGGGAAGAGCGGCGACGACGCCGAGTGCGTTGGCCCCGTTACGGTGTGGCGTTGGTGTCGTCGGGCGTCCACCTGGTGAGATTTTCACCGTGATTCGGGGGGCCATCACGAGGATTACCCCAGCCTCAACACGCCTACAGTCATGGTGATGCTCGCGGAATCCTCGTGATGTCGGCGATCGCCGATGATCATGGCGATCCAGGGCTCGACAAAGGGCGCGAAACGGGCACGCCAACGCCGAGGCGTGCCCAGATCCTCCCCGTCCCCCAGATAGCTGCCCGTTCTTGGCCGCGCAACCGCGGGTCAAGTCCAAGCGCCCCGACCACAGTGAAGCCCGACCACCGCGCGCGCGGACTTGAGGCGCGGTTGCGCGGCAAGAGAATGGGGCAGCAGGGGGACGGGGAGCCCAACCCACGTCACAAAGGGAAACCAGCCGGTCAGGCCGTCGCGACCGCCGTTGTGGCGACGCGCGGATCGCGGGCGGAGAGCCGCCACCCGGTGGCGTCGTCGACCTGGATGACCGAGACCGGGCCCCAGCCGGACTGCGGCCCGTCGGCGGGGATGACCTCGTGCCCGCGACGGCGCAGGCCGTCGACGACCCGGGCGGAGACGTCGGGCTCGACCCGCACGCGGGAGCCGGACGGCGCCGGAGCGCCGGTGGGGCCCGACGGCGGCTCGATCGTCCAGCGCGGCCGTGCCTGGGCCTCGTCCGGGTCCAGCCCGGCGCCCAGGACGAACGCGGCGACCTGCTGGACCAGCTGCGGCTGGACGTGACCGCCGCGGGTGCCGAGGACCATCGCCAGCCGGTCGCCGCGGGTCCACAGCGTGGGCGAGAGCGTGTGCAGCGGCCGGCGGCCGGGCGCGAGCTCGCCCGGATGCCCGGGGATCAGCGAGAACCCGCGGCCGCGGTCCTGCAGCAGGAAGCCGGCCGACCCGGCGCCGAGCAGCGAGCCGATGCCGTGGAAGTTCGACTGGATCAGCGACACGCCCATCCCGGAGCCGTCGACGACGCACAGGTACGCCGTGCCTCCGGCGGCCAGGGCGGGCGCGTGCCGGTCGCGGGCGGCGGCGGGATCGACGGAGGCGGCGACGGCGTCCAGCCGGGCGGGGTCGAGCAGGCGGTCGAGCGCGACCGGCACCCGCGAGGGGTCGACGGCGACGTCGTCGCGCTCGGCGGCCAGCGCCCGCTGCGCCTCGATCTGCAGGTGCCAGGACTGCGGGTCGCCGGGGTCGTCGGCCCAGCCGAGTCGTTCCAGCACGGCGCAGCCGCCGATGCCGAGGTAGCCCTGCGAGTTCGGCGGGACGGTCCAGCCGGTGGCGCCCCACACGTCCACGGACAGCGGGTCGACCCAGTCGGCCTGGCCGCGCCGCAGGTCGTCGGAGGTGATGACGCCGTCGACGGCGGCGCTGATCGCGCGGCCGGGCGCGCCCTCGTAGAACGCTTCGCGGCCGCCGTCGGCGACCAGCCGCAGCGTCGCCGCGAGCTGCGCACGCACGACGGTCGAGCCGCGGGAGGCCGCCACCATGGGCGCCGCGGCCTCCACCCCGGCCAGCGCAGCAGCGGACGACCGGAACGCCGCCACCAGCTCGTCGTTGGCCGGGAAGCCGTCCTCGGCCAGCCGGATGGCCGGTTCCAGCACCGGCGCCAGGCTCAGCTGGCCCAGCCGCGACGACAGCTCGGCCCACCCGTCGACGCAGCCCGGCACGGGGACCGCGGCCGGGTGGCTGCGCGGGATCTCTTCGTGCCCCGCCGCGCGCAGTGCCGCCGCGTCGACGCCGGACCCGGCGCGGCCGGACGCGTTCAGCGCCAGCGGGGCGGTCTCGCCCGGGCGGTGCACCAGCGCGAACAGGTCGCCGCCGATGCCGCAGGTCTCCGGCGCCACCACGCCCTGCACGGCGCATGCGGCGATGGCGGCGTCGACGGCGTTGCCGCCGGCCTGCAGGATCTGGACGCCGGCGCGCGTGCTCAGCGTGTGCGGCGTCGAGACGACCCCGCCCGGACTGCCCGTCATGCTCACGACCCTTCGGCGACGTCGATGTGGACGTGGTCCAGGTGGCGGAGGGTGACGTCGGTGGTGTCACCGGACGGGTGGGTGTACTCGCGCCAACCTTCGTCGGACCGGCGCGCCGACCATATCCTGTCGTCGTAGATGACGGTCGCTATGCCCAGTTCCTGGGCGTTTGCGACCGCCCATTGGGCCACCGCCCAGCCGCGGCGGTTCACGTCGGCGTCGTCGTGCGGCTGGAACATGACGTCCAGCGCCCGGCCGTCGTAGTGCGCGGATCCCTCGATGTGGCCGGAATCGACGCCACCGGGCTGGAACCCGCCGATGTCGAGGCCGTCGAATGTGCTGGCCAGCTCGTCGCGGACGGCGCGGGCGCGGTCGGTGAGGCCGTCCTCGCCCTCGGCCTGCACCGCGTGGCCGACCGGCTCGAACGCGCAGGAGAACGCCGCCTCGGAGTTGCCGGTGAGCGCCGACGCCAGCACCCGGGCGTCGTCCTCGTGGTCGGCGTAGGCGTCGGGGAAGGCGCTGCGCTGCACCTCCTGGGCGGCGACGGTGATCTCGAGGTCGCGGTAGTTCGGGATGCGCACGAGCGCGTCGTAGAAGGCGCCCGCGGCGTAGACGGGGTCCTGTACCTGCTCGGGCGTGCCCCAGCCCTGCGACGGCCGCTGCTGGAACAGTCCGAGGGAGTCGCGGTCGCCGTAGTCGATGTTGTAGATGTCGGACTCCTGGTACGCCGTCGCCAGGGCGATGGTGACGGCGCGCGCCGGCAGGCCGCGGTCGATCGCGACGGCGGCGATGGTGGCGGCGTGCCGGGCCTGCTCGGGCGACAGCGCGACCGTACGGCCGTCGACGGTGGCCCGGCAGTCGTTGCGGCGCTGCAGCGGGCCGCCGTCGCCGCCCACCCACCAGATGAGCAGCGCGGCGAGGCACCCGCCGAGGGCGAGCAGGGTTCCGATGGTGGCCGTCAGGCGGGCAGCACGACTCATTTGACCGTGAGAACGTCCGTGGCCGGCTGGGTGGTTCCGGGCGGTCGGGCCGCTAGTTGGCGTGCAGGGCGGCGTTCAGCCCGCCCCAGTCGCCCGACCGGGCCAGCGCCTCGACCGCGCCGGTGACGCTGTTGCGGCGGAACAGCAGGCCGTCGCGCCCGGACAGCTCCGCCGCCTTGACGACGCGGCCGTCGGGCAGCCCGACCTTCGTGCCCGCGGTGACGTAGCAGCCGGCCTCGACGACGCAGCCGTCGCCGAGCGAGATGCCGATGCCCGCGTTGGCGCCGATGAGGCAGCCCTGGCCGACGGTGATGACCTCCTTGCCGCCGCCGGACAGCGTCCCCATGATCGACGCGCCGCCGCCGACGTCGGAGCCGTCGCCGACCACCACGCCGGACGAGATGCGCCCCTCGACCATGGACGAGCCGAGCGTGCCGGCGTTGAAGTTCACGAAACCCTCGTGCATGACAGTGGTGCCGGCGGCCAGGTGGGCGCCGAGCCGGACGCGGTCGGCGTCGGCGATGCGCACACCGGACGGCACGACGTAGTCGACCATGCGCGGGAACTTGTCGATGCCGTACACCGTGACCGACCCGCGGCGCAGCAGCCGCAGGCGGGTCCGCTCGAAGCCCTCGACCATGCAGGGGCCGTGGTTGGTCCACACGACGTTGTTCAGCACGCCGAACAGGCCGTCGAGGTTCTGCCCGTGCGGTGCGACCAGCCGGTGCGAGAGCAGGTGTAGCCGGAGGTAGGCGTCGGCGGCGTCGGCGGGCGGCGCGTCGAGGTCGGCGACCGTCTCGACGACGGCCCGGCGGACCGCGCGGTCGCGGTCCTCGCCCTCGAGGTCGCGCAGCTCGATGAGGGCGTCATCGGAGGAGATGGGCGGTTTGCCGAGAGCTGGCGATGGGTACCAAACATCCAAGATCGTTCCATCCGCGGCTATGGTGGCCAAGCCGAAGCCCCATGCTCGTCGCTCGTCGGTCATGGGCTCAGCCTACGGAACGCGGCGGAACGCGTGAGCGCGGTGGTCGCCGTGCGGCGCGCCGGAGAAGACACGAGAGCTGGGAGGCGCCGATGGTGCGACGACGGCTGCTGGCCACCCTCGCGGGGGTCGCCACGACGGTCCTGGTGGCGGCGGGCGGTGCGTACGGCGGCGCCGTCACCGGCGAGGCGGAGCCCGCCGGCCCGCTCGCGGCCGAGATGACCGCCGCGCTCGAGCAGCAGCCGGGCGGCGTCCAGCTCTCGGACAACGCCATGGCCTGGGGCGGCGGCGAGGTCATCGTGGTCTGGCCGAGCCCGGGCGAGGAGGCGGCGCCGGCCGGTCTGGGCGACGGCCTCCGGTCCGACGTCGTCGAGGCGCTCGGCGTGACGGAGCTGGCCGACCCCTGGCAGGCCTCCGGCGGCGTCGAGGCCCGGGGGAGCGCCTCGACCTGCCCGTCGGGTTACTACTGCTTCTACACAGCGTCCAACTTCGACGGCGCCCGGTACCAGTTCTCCAGCACGTGCTCGGGCTACGCCAGCTCGTGGGGCTTCGACAACAACGCGTCGTCGTGGGTCAACCGCAACTCCAGCCGGAACTACCACGCCTACGACTACGTCGGCGGCACCCGGCTGTGGACCATGACGCCGGGCACCAGCGACTCCTACGTCGGCTCCAGCGCCGACAACCGGATGAGCTACTGGACCTGCTCCAGCGCCTGACCACGGCCGGCCTGCCCCGGCCCCGGTGCGGCGGGCGTTGCGACGGCGAGAGTGTCGGTGCCCGCCCGTAGGGTGGGCACTCCCTCCCAGCCGGGCGGGGACCGTACCCCGTCACCTGCCCGCACCAGCTCCGTCGTCACCGGCGGAGCGTTGGCGCGTCAGAAGAAGACGGTGTACGTCGTGACCGCCGGCGCCTCGACGTCCAGTCCGCCGGTGTCGCCGGTGAGCACCTCCTCGTAGCCCAGCAGGCGTCCCGTCCCGGGATCGAGCATGAGCACGTGGCGGCGGTCGAGGCCGGAGTCGTCGCTGTCGGTGCCGAACGCGACGGCCGTGCGGCCGCGACGGTCGGTGGTCTCGCCGAGTGCCACGACGCCGGGTTCCTGGGCGAGCATGGTCAGCGCCGCGGCCTGGACCGACGCGTCCAGCACGCGGGTCGAGGCGACCTCGTGCAGCGCTTGGAACAGCGCCGCCGCCGTGTCGTCGGCCTGTGGCCAGACGGCCAGCAGCTGATCGCGCAGCGCGGCGGGGTCGGCGGCCAGCTGCCGCGGGTAGGCCGGGGAGAGGTCGCCGGTGGGGACGGTCTCGTCGAGCAGGACGGTGCCGGGGGTGGCGGCGTCGTCGGCCTCGCTCCACTCCGCGGTCGGGAACCGCGGCTCGCCCTGGGTCTCGCGCACATGCACCGAGCCGTCGGCCAGGAACCGCTGCTCACGCACCACCGGCACGACGGCGGACGTGACGGCGGGGGCGGCCAGCGCCAGGCTGGCGGCAGCGCCCTCGGCAGGCGCGCGGCCCTCGGCGGGCGCGCGGCCCTCGGCG
>NZ_QUAL01000399.1 GCF_003579925.1 Jiangella rhizosphaerae
CCCGCCCGGTCACCACGACCGGGCGGGCGGCGTCGTTCGCGCTGTGTGCGACGTCGCGGACCTTCACTCGGCCCGCGCCCTCGGCAAGGCTGGCCGTCGCCAACGTGTCCGATATGACCGATGCTGCGCGACGGTGAGACTTGCCAAGGCGGTAGCGGAAAACGGCGTCGTGTGTGCGGACTACTTGCTGGCCGTCTTCTTGTACTTGCGCACTGCCAGCGGGGCGAACACCGCGATGATGACGACCACCCAGATCAGCGACAGCAGGATCGGGTGCTCGGCGGGGAAGCCGTCCGTGGCGAACACGTTCGGGTTGCCGAACAGCTCGCGTGAGGCGGCCACGAACGAGCTGAGCGGGTTCCAGTCGGCCACCGGCTGCAGCCAGTCGGGCAGCGTCGGGGTCGGGATGAACGCGTTGGACAGGAACGTCACCGGGAACAGCCAGATGAGCCCGGCCGACGCGGCGACCTGCGGGCTGCCGACCGACAGGCCGATGAGCGCGCCCACCCACAGCATGGCGAAGGCGAACAGCAGCAGCAGGCCCACGCCGCCGAGGAAGCCGAGCACGCCGTTCTCGATGCGCCAGCCGACCAGCAGGCCGCACACGATCATGATGGCCAGCACGATGGCCTGGTTGGTGAGGTCGGCGACGACCCGGCCGGAGATGACCGCGGAGCGCGCCATGGGCAGCGAGCGGAAGCGGTCGATGAGGCCCTTCTGGATGTCGTCGGCGAGCCCGACGCTGGCCGGCGCGACCGCGAACGCCATGGTCTGGGCGAAGATGCCGGCCATGACGTACTTGCGGAACGCGTCGGGGTCGTCGTTGCCCGGGATCGGGATGGCGCCGCCGAACACGTACGCGAACAGCAGCACGAACATGATCGGCTGGATGAACATGTAGATCTGGTTGTCCGGGACCCGCCACCCGGCCCGGATGTTGCGCCACGTGATGGTCATGGCGTCGCTGAACGCCTGGTTGAAACCGACGCGGTTCGCCGCGGTGGTGGTCGGTGCGACCTCCGTGGTCACGATGCCCTCCCCTGGGCCGTCTCGGACTGCGTCACTTCTTCGGCGTGCCGGCCGGTGAGCTTGACGAACACGTCGTCGAGCGTGGGCCGGCGCAGCGCGATGTCGTCGATGGCCACCCCGGCCTCGTCGAGGTCGCGGATGACCTGGATGAGCCCCTTGGAGCCGGTGTGCGTGGGCACGGTCAGCTTGCGGACGTGGTCGTCGCGGATGCACTGGCCGCCGCTACCGAGGTTGAGCACCTGCTCGGCCCGCCCCAGCGCCTCGGCGTCGTGCACGATGACCTCGATGCGCTCGCCGCCGATCTGCGCCTTGAGCTGGTCGGCCGTGCCCTGGGCGATGATGGTGCCGTGGTCGATGACCACGATGTTGTCGGCCAGCGCGTCGGCCTCTTCGAGGTACTGCGTGGTCAGCAGGATCGTGGCGCCCTCGGCCACCCTCTCGCGGATGACGTCCCAGAGGTCGAGCCGGCTGCCGGGGTCGAGACCGGTGGTGGGCTCGTCGAGGAACAGCACCTGGGGGTGGACGATGAGGCTGCCGGCGAGGTCGAGCCGGCGCCGCATGCCGCCGGAGTACGTCTTCAGCGTGCGGTCGGCGGCGTCGGTGAGGTTGAACTGCTCGAGCAGTTCCGCCGCCCGGCGCGACGCCTCCTTGCTGGACAGCTGGTAGAGACGGCCGAACAGCCAGAGGTTCTCGCGGCCGGTGAGGTTCTCGTCGACCGCCGCGTACTGCCCGGACAGGCCGATCTTGGACCGCACGGCCTGCGGCTCGCGGACGACGTCGTGACCGGCGACGACGGCGCTCCCGGCGTCGGGCGCGAGGAGCGTGGTGAGCATGCGTACCGTGGTGGTCTTGCCGGCGCCGTTCGGCCCGAGCAGACCGACCACGGTGCCCTCGGGCACGACGAGGTCGACGCCCCCGACGGCCTTCACGGCCTTCTCCCCCGAGCCGAAGGTCTTGACCAGACCCTCGGCGGTGATGGCGTTCACGGTGGTGTCCTCTCGTGTTGGTTGGGAGGCATCGTGGCAGGTGCCCCCGACAAGGTCGGGCGGATCGCACACCCGGCCCGGCGGCTACCAGTGCCCGTGACTACTTATATAAGCGAAGCCTTTTATTATCAAGCGCTCAGCCGAGCAGCGCGGTCGCCTCGTCCAGGTCGAGCTCGCCGGCGGCCAGCCGGCGCAGGATCTCTTCGCGGTCGACGGCACCGGTGCTCCCGGCGCCCGCCTCGGCCGGCGCCTCGAGGCCGAGCCGTTCGAGCAGCTCGGCGAAGCGCTGCCGGGCGGTCGGGTAGCTGACCCCGAGCTCACGCGCGAGCTCCCTCATGTTGCCTCGGGACACCAGGAAGGTGCCAAGGATTTTCTGGTCCTGCGCGGTGAGCGAGCAGTACGGGCAGGAGGCGAACCGGCCGGAGAGCTCCGTGCCGCACGACTCGCAGCCCAGGCGGGTGACGTGCAGTTTCACCCCGCAGACCGGGCAGTCGGACGGCGGCTGGTGCAGGTGCTGCTGCGGGAAGCCGCCCATCATCGCTGGGCGCCTTCGGGCAGCCGGACGGTGATGTCGCCCATGACGACCTCGGCCTCGATCTCCGCGGCGCCGGTACCGAGGACGATGTCGCGGTCGCGGTCGCGCCCGGTGCGCTCGGGCACCGTGCGGAACCGGCCGAGCTGGACGTCGGAGCGGATGCGGACGTCGGATCCGTCGAGCAGGGTCAACTGGAGCGACCCGGACTCGCAGCGCATGCGCGAGTGCCCGGCCAGCTGACGCGTCTCGACCTGTGCGGACCCGGCCTGGACCAGCAGGTCGACCGGGCTCTCCAGGCCACGCGCCCGCAGCGAGCCGGCCGTGACCCGGACGTGGTCGAGCGCCGGCACCTGGTCGATCTGCAGCGAACCGGCGATGACCTCGGCACCGACGGCGAGCTCGGGATTGACGCGCACGTGCAGGTCGAGCAGCTGGCCGGGGTTCTGCAGCCGGCTGGCGAAGTCGCGCCAGCGGCCGCCCGCCAGCAGCACGAACGCGCCGTCGCCCGGCACCAGCTCGGACTCGCCGGTGACGTGCAGCATGGCGCCGTCGCGCCGGACCGTGTGCTGGCCGTTGACGGCCACGGTGGCGACGCTGGGGTCGCCGACGATGACCACGCGCCGCGACGTGGCCCTCACCTGCACGCGGGTGATGCGCTGCGGGGTGACCGCACCGCCCGCGGCCGCCGACCCCGAGCGTCCGGCGGCTCCCGCACCGGCGGACCCGGAACCCGCGGCGCCGGTGGCCGCTCCGGCCGGCATCCCAGCGACGCCGGCCGGCGCGTCGACGGGGTCGGCCGTCTCGGCATCGGCGGGCTCGGCGGTGTCGGCGCCGGTGGGCGCGCCCGCCTTCTCGTCCTCGATCTGGTCGAGCAGGACGGCCGCCCGGGTGGGGTCGAGCCGGCCGTCGGCCACCTGCTCGAGGATCTCACGCACGCTGAGGGTGTTCATGGCCCCATGGTGGAGCCTGAACTACCAAAACGTCAAGCGCGCCTATCAGATTGACAAATCAGTCTCCTGAAATGGAAACCGGATAGCCCGACTCGCGCAGCTTGGCCAGCACCCGCTCGCAGTGATCCGGCCCCCGGGTCTCCAGCTGCAGCGCGATCTCGACCTCGTCGATGGACAGCGTCGACCCGGTGCGCTCGTGCACGACGTCGAGCACGTTGGCGTCGACGGCGGCCAGCTCGGCCAGCAGCCGGGCCAGCCCGCCGGGCGCGTCGGGCACCCGGACCCGCAGCGACAGGTACCGGCCGGCGGCGGCCATGCCGTGGCGGATCACCCGCAACAGCAGGAGCGGGTCGATGTTGCCGCCGGACAGGACGGCGACGACGGGCGGCTCGTACGCGCCGGGGTCGTCCAGCAGTGCGGCGACGGCGGCACCACCGGCCGGCTCGACGACCAGCTTGGCCCGCTCGAGCAGCAGCACCAGCGCCCGCGAGAGCGACTCCTCGGACACGGTGACGACGGAGTCGACGTACTGCTGGATCATCCCGAACGGGACGTCGCCGGGGCAGCCGACCGCGATGCCGTCGGCCATCGTCGTCATGCGCTCCAGCGCGACCGGCTTGCCCGCCGCGAGTGACGTCGGGTACGCCGCCGCGCCCTCGGCCTGCACGCCGACGACGCGCACGCCGGGCTTCAGATGATGCACGGCCAGTGAGATGCCCGCCGTCAGCCCGCCCCCGCCGGTGCCGACGACGATGGTGCGGACGTCGGGGCACTGCTCCAGGATCTCCATGCCGACGGTGGCCTGCCCCGCGACGATGTCGGGGTGGTCGAACGGGTGGATGAGCACCGCACCGGTCTCGGCGGCGAACGCGCGCGCCTCCAGCAGGGCGTCGTCGATGCTGGTGCCGGCGAAGCGCACGTCGGCGCCGTAGGCCCGGGTGGCCTTCTCCTTGACGATGGCGGCGCCCTCGGGCATGAACACCGTCGCCTTCGTGTGCAGCATGCTGGCCGCGAGCGCGACGCCCTGGGCATGGTTGCCGGCGCTGGCCGCCACCACGCCGCGAGCCCGCTCCTGCTCGGACAGCCGGGCGATGCGCACATAGGCGCCGCGGATCTTGAACGACCCCGCCCGCTGCAGGTTCTCGCACTTCAGATGGACCCGGCCGCCGACGCGTCCGGCCAGCCAGCGGGAGTCCTCGAGCGGGGTGGGCCGCACGACGTCGCGCAGCAGCTCGCGCGCGGCTTCCACGTCCGCCATGGAGACAGTACTCATGACCCCGATCCTGTCACCCGGCTGCCTATGATCGCCTCACGACCGGTCCGGGCATCTAGCCGAAATCAGATACAAGATATAGAGTGAGACCGTGAAACTAGCCTGGTTGTGCAGCCATGAGTCGTACCAGCCCGAGGTTCTGCTCGAGCACGCCGTTCTCGCCGAAGAGGTGGGATTCGACGTGGTCACCGGGGCCGATCACTTCCATCCCTGGGTCGACGACGTGTCGGCCGCCAGCTACGTCTGGGCGTGGTTCGGCGCCGTCGCGCAGGCCACGTCCCGGGTCGAACTCGCCACCAGCGTCACCGCCCCGCTGTTCCGCTACCACCCGGCCCTGATCGCGCAGGCCGCCGCCACCGTCGACCGGCTCTCCAACGGCCGGTTCATCCTGGGCGTCGGCACCGGCGAGGCGATCAACGAGGCGCCGCTGGGCTACGAGTTCCCCGGCTACGCCGAGCGCATCGCCCGCATGCGCGAGGCCCTGACGATCATGCACGGCCTGCTCGCCGGTGAGAAGCTCGACTTCGACGGCGAGTACTACCAGGCCCGGACGGCGAAGCTGTACAGCCCGCCGATCGGGCGGGCGCCGGTCTGGATGGCGGCCGGCGGCCCGAAGTCCGCGACGTTCGCCGGCGAGACCTGCGAGGGCCTCATCACCAGCGTCAAGGACCCCGCCGACACCGTCGCGAACATCATCACGCCGTACCGCGAGGCCGCCCGGGCCCGAGGCGCCGACACGACGGTGATGGCCACGCGCTGGGTCGTCCTGGCCGGCAGCGACGACGAGGCCTGGGAGGCGCTGGTCTCGATGCGCGGCCTGCGCGCACCCGGCCGGCTGGAGGTGGCCGACCCCATGGTGCTGCGGGAACGCGCCGACGCCATGGACCGGCAGGAGATCCTCGGCAAGTACACCATCGTGCGCGACCTCGACGAGCTCACCGACGCCTACCGGCCGCTGGTGACCGACGTCGGCGCCGACTACGTCGCGATCCAGGTGGCCAGCGCCGACCCCGCCGACACCATTCGGCGCATCGGCGCCGAGGTGCTGCCCGCGCTGCGCGAGGCCGCCGACTCCTGAGCGTCCGGACTCTCATGATCATGTCCCCTGGCGGTCGCTGAGGCGCCGCCAGGGGACATGATCATGGAGTTGGAGTCACGTCAGGGCGCCGGCGACGGAGGCACCGGCGGCGGGGCGGGTGGGCTCGGCGGGCCGTCGGGGTCCCGAGGCGACGGGTCGCCGTCGTGTCGGGCGAACGGGGACGGCGGCGGGTTCTGGCCCGCGGGCGGCTGCCCGTAGGGCGACCCGGAGGCCGGTGGCCGGCCGTACGGCGACTCCGGCGGCGGGCCGTACCCGGCGCCCGCGGGCGGCTGACCGTACGGCGACCCCGACGGCGGCGGCCCGTAGCCCGGCTGGCCGTAGCCCGGCTGGCCGTAGCCCGGCTGGCCGTAGGCCTGCTGGCCGTGACCGTACGGCGGCGGCCAGGCGCCGTACGGCTGCCCGCCGGCCAGTGCCGGACGAGCCGCGAGGGCCGCCTCCTGGCGCCTCGTGAGCGTACGTACCATGACGATCGCCAGCACCGCAGCGGCGATGTAGCCGATGTTCGCGGCCAGGGAGAGCCCGTCGGCGCTCTTCAGCCGGTCGAGGTAGTCGGCGCTGAGTTCGTCGGGGACGCTGGCCTGGGCGCCGCGCTCGAGGCTGGCGGCGAGGCCCCAGCAGACCGCCCACACCACGACGATCGCCGACCCGCGCCGCTCGTCCGCCGCGCCGTGCCGTCCCTGGGTGTCGGAGGTCTGAGCGTTGCTGTAGACGTTGATCGCCGGGATGACCAGGTTCGCCAGCGGGATGAACCAGCCGCCGATCGCCCAGCCGGGGCTGCTCACGCCGCCCTGCGCGCCGAGCAGACGGGCGTTCGCCGCATGCCGGTACTGCCACACGATGAACACCACGGCGGTCGCGAGGAACAGCAGCAACCACAGCACCGCGGCCACGCCCACGAACGCGTCGGCGTCCTCGGCCCGGCTCGGGTCGATGCCGCCGGACTCGAGGACGTCGCTCACGTAGCCGATGCGGCCGGCGTACGCGGCGATGGACAGCAGACTGACCAGCGACATGACCACGAACAGCACCGTGAGCGCGGTGCGCAGGCCGCCCAGGCCGGACGGTTCACCGGCCGGCGGCGGGGGCGCCCACTGGGCGTTCCCCCACTGCTGGTCCGGGTGGTCGTAGGAGCTCATGCATTCCCCCGATCGGTGCGGCGTCGGCTCAACCTAACCGCAGCGGGCGGCCGGGGGAAGGGTCAGCCCAACGCCTGGCCGAGATCGGCGAGGATGTCGTCGACGGTCTCGATGCCGACCGACAGCCGGACGAGGTCGGCGGGCACCTCGAGCGCGCTGCCGGCGGCGCTGGCGTGCGTCATGCGGCCCGGGTGCTCGATCAGCGACTCGATGCCGCCCAGCGACTCACCCAGCGTGAACAGCTGGGCGCGGTTGCAGACGTCGACGGCGGCCTGCTCGCCGTCGGCCATGCGGAACGAGACCATGCCGCCGAACCGGCTCATCTGCTTGACGGCGACGTCGTGGCCGGGGTGCCCGGGCAGCCCGGGGTACAGCACCTGCGAGACCCGGGGGTGCCGCTCGAGCAGCTGGACCACCCGCTCGGCGTTGTCGCAGTGCCGGTCCATGCGGACGGCGAGCGTCTTCAGCCCGCGCAGCACCAGCCAGGCGTCGAACGGACCGGCGACGGCGCCGATGGCGTTCTGGTGGTAGGCCAGCTCGTCGCCGAGGGCGGAGTCGGAGACGACCAGCACGCCGCCGACCACGTCGGAGTGCCCGCCGCAGTACTTGGTGGTCGAGTGGACGACGACGTCGGCGCCGAGCGCCAGCGGCTGCTGCAGGTACGGCGTGGCGAAGGTGTTGTCGACGACGAGCAGCACGCCGGCGTCGCGCGCGACGGCCGCGAGGCCCGCGATGTCGGCCACGCTGAGCAGCGGGTTGGTGGGGGTCTCGACCCAGATCAGCTTCGTCTCGGGACGCACGGCCGCCCGCACGGCCGCGACGTCGGTGACCGGCGCCGCGGCCCAACTGACGCCCCACCGCTCGGCGATCTTGCTGATCAGACGGAACGTGCCGCCGTAGGCGTCATTCGGGATGACGACGTGGTCGCCGGGCCTGAGCACGGTGCGCAGCAGGGTGTCCTCGGCGGCCATGCCGCTGGCGAACGCGAGACCGCGGACGCCGCCCTCGAGCGCGGCGATGCACTCCTCGAGCGCGGTGCGCGTCGGGTTGGCGGTGCGGCTGTACTCATAGCCCTCGCGCAGGCCGCCGACGCCGTCCTGAGCGTAGGTGCTGGTGGCGTAGATGGGCGTGATGACCGCACCCGTGCGGGGGTCGGGCTCCTGGCCCGCATGGATGGCTCGCGTCTCGAATCCGTGCACGAGATGCGACTCTACGTCGCCGCGGGAGCCGGAGCGACGCGAATCGGCTCACGGACCTGCAACTTCGGCAGCAGCAGGTGCACCAGCGGGCCGATCGACAGCGCATACACCACGGTCCCGGCCCCGACGGTGCCACCGAGCAGCCAGCCGGTCGCGAGCACCGTCACCTCGATGGAGGTCCGGACCAGTCGCACCGAACGGCCCGTGCGCCGGACGAGCCCGGTCATCAGGCCGTCGCGCGGGCCGGGGCCCAGCCGGGCGCCGATGTAGGCCGCGGTCGCGACGGCGTTCAGCACGACGCCGGCGACCATGAAGCCGATGCGGACCGCCAGCGGCTCCGGCGACGGCAGCAGCCAGATGGAGGCGTCGGCGGCCAGCCCGATCAGCAGGGCGTTGGCGACGGTGCCGACGCCGGGCCGCTGCCGCAGCGGGATCCACAGCAGCAGCACGACGACGCCGACCGCGATGACCACGGTGCCGATGGTGAGGCCGGTGCGCTCGGCGATGCCCTGGTGCAGCACGTCCCAGGGATCCAGGCCGAGACCGGCTTCGAGGAGCAGGGCCATGCTGAAGCCGTAGAGCAGCAGGCCGGCGAAGAGCTGGGACAGGCGGCGCGTCATCACGCGACCATCCTCACCGAAAGTGGTCTGTTAATCCATAGCCAATCGTGCCAGAGTGGCCTGGTGCGCACCGTCACAGGACCGCAACTGGCGGCATTGATCGGCGATCGGTCCGACGCCGGCGGGCCGGCGTACGCCCGCGTCGCGGCGGCGATCCGGCTGCTGGTGCTCGACGGCCGGCTGCCGCTGGAGACGCGGCTGCCCGGCGAGCGCGAGCTGGCCGCGGCGCTCGGCGTCAGCCGGACCACGGTCACCGCGGCCTACGACGAGCTGCGCGGCGGCGGCTACGCCGTCAGCCGGCGGGGCTCGGGCACCCGGACCGCGCTGCCGCCGTCGCGCGCGAACGGATCCGCCGGCGGCGCGACCGGGCCGACGTGGACTCCGTGGGCGGCCGACGGCTCCGACCTGCTCGACCTCGCGCACGCCGCTCCGGAGGCGCCGGCCGACGTGCGCCGAGCCTACGACGCCGCGCTCGAGCAGCTGCCCCGGCACCTGCCGGGCTCGGGCTACCACCTGTTCGGGCTGCCGGAGCTGCGGACGGCCGTCGCGGACCGTCTGACGGCGCGCGGCCTGCCCACGCTGCCCGAGCAGGTGCTCGTCACGTCCGGCGCGCAGCACGCGTTCACGCTGGTCCTGCAGCTGGTCACCGGGCCGGGCGACCGCGTACTGGTGGAGCAGCCGACGTACCCGAACGCCCTGGACGCGATCGGCCGGCACGGCGCCACCGCGGTCCCCGTCCCGCTGGCCGACGACGGCTGGGACCTCGCCGCCGTCGCGGCCGCCGTCCGGCAGACGGCGCCCAGGCTGGCCTACCTGATGCCCGACTTCCACAACCCGACCGGGCTGCTGGCCGCCGACGCCGAGCGGCGCGAGCTGGGCGCCGTCCTGACGCGCAGCCGCACCCTCACCGTCGTCGACGAGACACTGGTCGAGCTCGCCCTGGACGGGCCGGTGCCGCCGCCGCTGGCGACGTACCTGCCCGACGACCTGACGGTGACGGTCGGCAGCGCGAGCAAGACGCTGTGGGGCGGGCTGCGGATCGGCTGGGCGCGGGCCGGCACGGCCCTGATCCGCCGGCTGGCCGCCGTCCGGGCCAGCGTCGAGATGGGTTCGCCGGTGGTCGAGCAGCTGGCGGTGGCCGAGCTCATCCGCGGCTTGGACGCGACCCTGCCGCCACGCCGCGCGGAGCTGCGGACCCGCCGTGACGCGCTCGTGGCGGCGCTGGCCGAGCGGCTGCCGTCGTGGCGGGCGCGGGTGCCGGCCGGCGGGCTGGTGCTGTGGTGCGATCTCGGCGCCCCGGTGTCGAGCCGGCTGGTGGTGGCGGCGGAGCGGCACGGCATCCGGCTGGCGGCCGGCCCCCGGTTCGGTGTCGACGGCGCGTTCGAGCGGCGGCTGCGGCTGCCGTACACCCACCCCGTCGACGTGCTCGGCTCCGCCGTCGACACGCTCGAGCAGGCGTTCCGGACGGTGACGGCGGACGGCCCGGCCGCCGCCGACACCGTCGACGCGGTTGCCTGAGGCTCGCCGGGAACGCCGGGGCCGGTCCGGTTGTTCGACTGAACGGAGGTGTGTGCGAATGTCGCTGTTCGATCGCTTGGCGAAGACGAGGAAGGTCGGTCCCGAGGAGGCGCTGCCCGGCCGCGACGCCCGTCCGTTCGGGCTGACCGGAACGCACACCGTCCTCGGCACGCCGATCGAGGCCGAGCCGCCCACCGGCTATCAGGAGGCCGTGTTCGGCATGGGCTGTTTCTGGGGCGCGGAGCGGATCTTCTGGCGGCTGCCGGGCGTGTGGACCACCGCGGTGGGCTACGCCGGCGGTTACACGCCGAACCCGACCTACGAGGAGGTGTGCACCGGTCGCACGGGGCACGCCGAGGTGGTGCGGGTCGTCTTCGACCCCGCCGTGATCAGCTTCGAGGGCCTGCTCAAGGCGTTCTGGGAGGAGCACGACCCCACTCAGGGCATGCGGCAGGGCAACGACATCGGCTCGCAGTACCGCTCGACCGTCCACACGACGTCGCCGGCGCAGCTCGAGACGGCGCTGGCCTCGCGCGAGGCCTACGCGGCGAAGCTGCGGGCGGCCGGCCACGGCGACATCACGACGGAGATCGAGCCGCTGGGCGCGTTCTACTACGCCGAGGACTACCACCAGCAGTACCTGAGCGACGCGAAGAACCCGAACGGCTACTGCGGGCTGGCCGGCACCGGCGTCTCCTGCCCGATCGGCACCGGCACGTCGCTCTGAGACGCGGCGCTACGGATAGGGCCAGCTGTTGGCCACGCAGCCGTCCAGGCCATAGGTCTGCTGCAGCATGACCGGCGCGACCTGACCCGGCCCCGGGCAGGCGACGTGGCCCTCGCCGAGCGCGTGGCCGACCTCGTGGTTGACGACGTACTGACGGTAGCCGGCGACGTCGCCGTCGTAGTGCGGGACGGCGACCGCCCAGCGCAGCGCGTTGAGCACGACGTTCTCGCCATTGCGGCACGACACCTGGCCGCGCGTGCGCAACGGCGCGCACAGTTCGTCGGTGGTGCCCGGGGTGGCGACCAGGATCCGCAGGTCGCCACCCGACGGCACGCGCTGGAACGAGAAGCGGCCGCCGGCGATCCAGCTGCGCGGATCGGCCAGCGTCGTGTCGACGACCGCCGCCACCTCGATGGGATCGAACGGGAGCCCGGTCTCGACCTCGACGGTGTAGGTGAGCAGCGTGCCCTGGGTGCCGGCCCGGGCGCTCTGGCCTGGCGTGACGGTGAACGTGCCCGGCCCGGTGGCGGGGACCTGCGGGGTGGGCGGCGCGGTGGGGGTGGCCGACGACGCCGGCGCCGGCCGGGCGGCCGGCAGGACGACAAGGGTCTTGGGCGGGCGCTGCTCAGGCGGCGCGAGGGCGGCGTTGCCGGCGACCGGCTCGCCGTCGGGGACCACCGCCCAGCCGACGAAGCCGAGCACGGCCAGGCCGAGAGCGAGGCCGCCCAGCCGGCGGCCGCGGCCTCCGGAGGCTGACTCCGGCGCCCGGCGGCGTCCCCGATCGCGATGACCGGCGCGACGCACTCGGGAGGCCATGCGGATCATGCTCTCACACGGTTCTCAGACCGTTCTCAGAGCGGCGGTCGCGAGCCGGCGCATTGCGCTCCGGGCCGTCCACTGTGCATGCCGGCAGACGACGACGGCGGCGCCGCCCCATGCGCGGGGCGGC